>JALHOR010000053.1 GCA_022842885.1 Anaerolineae bacterium | reverse complement strand
CGGTGTTGGTTATCCAAACCGATAACCCCGATGCCTCAGTATTTGAAGCAACCCCAGTCCAAGCATTCCAATTTTTCTTCTGGGTCTTTTTTGTGATTGGTAATGTGGTGGTGGTTGGTGGGATTCTGGGATTGGTATTCTATGTTCTGAATCGAATGTTGACACAGGAACGCAGCAATACCTCATCTGCAACCAACAGCCCGGCAACCACTGAAACCACTCAATAATCGCACTTGCTGCCAGCACGCAATGGGTGCTGGCAATCCCCTTTTGGTATTCTATTGTTATCATGTTGAGGGTGTTATGGTCTCTATGAATATTAACCAATCCACTCGTTTATTCTTATCGTTGGCTTTAACCACTGCATTTTTGACCTTGGGCTTAATTGTTTTTGGCGCGGTGGTGCGCGTAACGGATTCTGGGCTGGGCTGCGGCAGCGATTGGCCCCTGTGTAACGGCACGATTTTTCCGCCGTTAGATAATCTAACCGCATGGATTGAATGGCTGCATCGCTTGTTCGCCCTCTTAATTGGCTTATTTGGCTTGGCGACTCTTGCAGTGGCATGGCGCAGTTATCGTCAACGAGATAACTTGGTATTAGGTGTGACAGCGGCAGCCGCCGTATTATTTGCTGTGCAAAGCGGGCTGGGTGCGATTGTTGTTGTGTTTGAACTGCCAACGACATTTGTTACACTGCATTTGGGAACGGCGATGTTATTGCTAGGGGCATTGCTTGTGGCGGCAGTCACGGCACAATATCAGCCCAAGCCTATCACACATGACCCCGTTACAACACTGACTTACGCCAATACACTTTTTTCGCTGCTGATTATTCTAACCGGCGCATTGGTGCGTGGCAGTGGCGCGACGTTGGCATGTACCGAATGGCCCCTCTGCGTGGGCAACAATCTATTGCCGATGGAATATGGGCAGTTAGCAGTGATTCACATGCTACATCGCTTTGCGGTTGCTGCATTTGGCATTACGCTGGTGATACTGGTCTGGCAAATCATGCGAACACGCCAAGATAGTTTGGTGCGCTTACTGGCATGGCTGGCACTGCTCACCTTTGCTTTGCAAGCCGCCATTGGTGCTTTGTATGTTCTAAGCGTAGCAGCCCCCATTTGGGGTGCAGCGCATGTGGGCATGGCAGCCACCAATTGGGCAGTATTGGTTATTCTGAGTACCATAGAAGCAATGAACACGCAACCATTATTCAAAAACAAATACCCGACGGGCAACTCATGGAATCCACAATCCGAAGCACTCTAAGTTCGGGCGATATATTGCGGGCTTATTTTGAGTTGATGAAACTCAAGATTGTCACGCTGTTGGTCTTTACTACTGTCACAGCGATGGTGGTGGCAACCAATGGCATCCCGGAAATTCACCTGCTCCTACCGACAATTTTAGGGGGAATTTTGGCTGCTGGTGGGGCAAGCGCCATGAACCAATTTCTTGACCGCGATATGGATGCCCGTATGACGCGCACCTCGCGCCGCCCTATTCCCTCTGGGCGGATTGCCCCCGTTAATGCGCTGCTTTTTGGGATGGCATTGGTCGCATGGTCAGTGCTGATTTTAGGAATTTTTGTGAATTGGTTGGCAGCGGGATTAGCATTCGTTGGCGCAATCTATTATGTCGTGCTATATACGCTTATCCTCAAACGCAACACCACGCTCAATATTGTTATTGGCGGTGGTGCGGGCGCGATTCCGGTGTTAGTCGGTTGGGCAGCCGCCACAGGCACCGTGACGCTAGAAGCCTTCATCTTGTTTGCGATTGTCTTTTATTGGACACCGCCGCACTCGTGGGCGCTGGCGATTCTCGTCAACAAAGATTATGCCGCTGCCAATGTTCCCATGATGCCGGTTGCCCGCGGCGAACAAGTGACCCGCTTGCAAATTCTGCTCTATTCGATTCAGTTGGTGTTGATAACACTCATTCCGGGGGTGTCGTTATTTTTCCCGAATGTGAAGATGCTCGGCGGATTGTATCTCGTGGGAGCACTGATACTTGGCATCGGCTTAATTTACATGTCGGCACGCCTCATCCAGATTGCCAGCAAGCCGATGGCACGCAACGTCTATAAATACTCATCGGCATATTTGGCGCTGCTGTTCTTGATTATGATTGTTGACCGTCTGTTGCAGGTGTAAGTGTGACTCCCGAAAAACCAGAACAATTTGTGGCAGCATGGATCGTGTATTTGACGGTAGCATTGGTCTTGTTTTTTGCTATCGTCTTTTTGGCAACCTTTATCATCGCCAGCCAGCAACCACAAGCCGAAACCATAGCTAATTTAACCGCTGAAACCTATATGGACACTGTGACGGTACTTTTGGAAAATGCCAATCCGCAACGTGGCGAAACCCTTGTGACTCGTGATTATGAATGTTACGCCTGTCATGTGCAGGGCGCGGATAATATCGCGCCCAATTATGTCGGGTTGGCAGAACGCGCCGCAACAGCACGCCCACCGCTAACCGCAGCGGCGTATATTTATGAATCGATTGTGCATCCAAGTTTTCATTTGGTGGAAGGTTATCCCGATGCCATGCCCAAAAATTATGAGACCCGTTTGGGCGAGCGCGACTTAGGCGATATTTTGGCATATTTGCTCACCCAATAGTCCCAAATGTGGGCAAAAATGCCCTCTCTTGACCCGCTTGCCTGTACCACCACCCTCGACTGCCTGCTATAATTACCTTGATAGTATAGAAAATTTGTCTGCTAACTTTGCCCATATTTAGGGAAAATAATAGGCATGAAAGACGATAATTTCCTGCCCTTTGAAAATGGTGACCCGGATTTAGGGGAGACGCTGCCAAGCGACCCACAGCGGACAGCGCCTAATCCTGCCGCTGTTGATGCCACAAAACCGCCCATGCCAGCGCGTCCAGCAAGTGCGCCAGTGCCACCGGATTCAACATCCCGTTTGCAAGCCACGCGCCCTATGCCACCCCAAGGTGGGCATGTCCAGCGTGGAGCAGCACCAACGGGTCAAATACTGCCTCGCCGCCCCAACCTGCCGACCAATCCATATCCGCGCCGCCCTGCTCAAAAATCACCTTCGCGCCGCGATAGTGGCTTATATTTGCCGTGGTGGTCATTGGTGTTAATGCTTATTGGTGTTCTGGCAGCCTCATTTTTGGTCGTGGTGGTCGTGGTATCACTCGGCGGCAGCAGCATTCCCGTAAACAAAGAACCCCGCATCATCATTGTCACTGCCCCGCCCACTCAACCGGGCAACACGTCGCAAGGTGGCGTTGTAGCAGCATCACCCGGTACAGAGCTTTTATCGGGACAAAATGCGCCTTCCGCCGCTGCCCTTGATGGACCCACGCTGCCTGCTGTCATTTTTACCGCCACGCCACAGACCATCACCGTAGGCATTAATGTCATTGTCGCTGGCATTGATGGTGATGAATTGAATGTGCGCGATACAGCGGGTGTACTCGGCACGAATGTCTTGTTTCGGCTAAGAGAAGGGACGCTGCTTACGGTAGTGGCTGGTCCTACGCAAGCCGATGGGTTTACATGGTGGCAAGTACAAAATCCGTCTAATCCATCTCAAACAGGTTGGGCAGTCTCAAACTTTTTGCAAGTCGCTGGAGGGCAATAAGCGATGCCAGAAGCCGCCATCATCACCCGCGCCGAACAACTGCGTACCGAGATACAGCAGCATCTTTATCGTTATCATGTGTTGGGTGCGCCCATCATCACCGATGGCGAATATGATGCTTTGTTCCGCGAATTGGTAGAAATCGAAGAAACGTATCCCGACCTGCGTACACCCGACTCACCAACACAGCGCACGGGCAGCGACCTCAGCGAAGATTTGCCCAAAGTTCCCCATCCCGCACCGATTTTGAGTTTATCGAATGCATTTAGCACCGAAGATTTGCAACAGTGGGAAACGCGCAATCTTAAATTATTGCCCGCCAATATACAGCTTGACTATGTGTTAGAGCCAAAACTAGATGGTCTCACCATTGTCATTACCTACAGCAATGGCATTTTAACCACCGCTGCAACACGCGGGAATGGCGAAGTCGGCGATGATGTGACTGCTAATATTCGCACGATTCCGACAGTGCCATTGCGGATCCCCGCGACAGATAACGGCAAAACTGCCCCTAAGCAATTAACGGTGCGCGGAGAAGTATTGTTCCTCAAAACAGATTTTGAGCGCGTGAACCAAGAGCAAGCCGCCAAAGGACTACCTGCGTATGTCAATGCCCGCAATACAGCGTCCGGGTCGCTCAAACAAAAGGATTCGCGCATTACCGCGTCGCGTCCTTTAACAACCTATATTTATGATATTGTGGCGGTGGATGGTGCTGTACCGGATAAAGAGTGGGATATTCTAGCGTTTCTGCGCGATATGGGATTTCATCTAATTCCCGATGCAGCATATTTTAATAATTTGTCGCAGGTAATGGATGCTTTATCATCTTGGGAGGCACGCCGCCACAATTTGCCTTTTGAAATTGATGGCGTAGTGCTGAAAATTAATGATGTGGCGATTCGGCAAGAATTGGGTTTCGCGGGCAAAGACCCCCGTGGCGCGACGGCTTATAAATTCCCATCAGAAGAAGCCACGACAAAATTACTAGGAGTCACAGTCAATATCGGGCGCACTGGCAAAGTGACCCCCACCGCACAATTAGAGCCAGTATTCGTCAGCGGTGTCACTGTCTCTAATGCCAGTTTGCACAATTATGACCTGATTCAACAAATGGATATTCGTTTGGGCGATACCGTTATCATCAAACGCTCTGGCGAAGTGATTCCGTATGTTGTGGGTCCCGTTGAAGGAGCCCGCACAGGCGAAGAACAACCCATCCTGCCGCCGGAAAAATGCCCGCATTGTGATACTGCCCTCATTAAGCCCGCCGGCGCAGTAGACTTATTTTGTCCCAATCCGCGCTGCCCAGAGCGTGTTTTCCGTAGTCTGGAATTTTTTGTATCACGCGGGGCAATGGATATTGAAGGCATGGGACCCCAAACGATTGCCATCTTAATTGAACAAAAGCGCATTCAAGATGAAGCCGATATTTTTTATCTGACGGCACAACATTTTGAAGGGCTAGAAGGCTTCGCTGAGAAAAAAATTCTGAATTTGCTCGATTCGATTCAGGCAGCAAAAGAACGCCCCTTGGCACAACTTCTCACCTCACTAGGCATTGATGGTGTGGGCAGCACGGTATCAGGTGTGTTGGCTGACCGGTTTCGCACAATAGATGCTCTGTTGGAGTTGGCTGTTCAGGTGAAACAAGCCGAAGCCGCTTTTTTGCAAGAAGCACAACCTCTCATCCAAACAGGAACATCGCTCTTGGAGCAAACACCAGAGGCACAAAAAGCACAGTTGCGCTTACAAAATCCATTGGTGGAGCTTGCGCCGCGTTATATGGATTCGCAAGATGTGCCGAAAAAATTAGAGCGTCTGCTGAAACCTATCTGGGAAGCTGCCCCCCCCACCGCGCCAACGGCACAGACTTTGGCGGCAGCATTGGCACATTTGATAGATGTGGCGAAACCATTGATGCAAATTGAAGGTCTAGGTTCAGTGCTGGTGAGCAGCATCATTGCATGGTTTGCGGATGATTATCAGCGCAGTTTGTTGCACAAAATGCGCCAAGCGGGTGTGAATATGCAAGCCGCCGAAAGCATCAAAGCGGGAAATGCGCTGGAAGGCTTGACGTTTGTAATCACGGGTACAATGAGCGTCCCGCGTGAGCAAATCGAAGCCCTCATCGAAACGCACGGTGGCAAAGTCAGCGGCAGTGTTAGCAAAAAAACCAGCTATGTCGTAGCAGGCGAAGCAGCAGGAAGCAAGTTAGAAAAAGCACAATCGCTCGGCATTAAAGTCATTAGTGAAGCAGACTTGCGAGCGATGGTTTAGAAAATGCATTTTTAATTACTACTTGGAATACAAAACATGACTCAAGGCATTGTAACAATTCAATCTGGACGCGAAAAATCTATCCGCAATCAACACCCTTGGATATTCTCCGGCGCAATTGCCAAAGCACACGACGCCATTCCCGGTGAATTGGTCACGGTGGTTGACCATAAAGGCGAATTTATGGCACGCGGCTATTGGAATCCCAAATCACAAATTCAGGTGCGGATTCTGACATGGCAAGATGAAACTATCAACGACGTTTGGTGGCATCGGATGTTGAGCCGCGCCATTGCTACCCGCGAGACCTATAATGAATTCCGGCGGCAAACCCAATATGATGAGGGCTATCGTGTTATCAATGCCGAAAATGATTTTCTCCCCGGTCTCGTGATAGACCGTTATCATGATTGGGCAGTTTTGCAGGGGCTGACGCTGCATATTGATTTGCAGAAAAACAAAATTGCCCAACTGGTCGCCACTATTTTTGAAGAACTCAATATCCCGTTGCAAGGTGTTTATGAACGCAGCGATGCTGATATTCGCGGCAAAGAAGGATTAACAGCGGCAGCAGGGGTTTTGTGGGGAGCAGAACCACCGGAATACATTGATATGGGCAGAGAAGCTCTGAAATATCGCGTGGATATTCGCAAGGGGCATAAAACCGGCTTCTATCTTGACCAAAAACATAATCATCACATCCTAGACCAAATTCTGGTGAACCCGGAATTGGCAACGCTCAATCTCTTTAGCTTCAGTGGACGTTTCGGGTTAGCCTCTGCCGGCAAAGTTGTCAATGTGGATTCGTCGCATGATGCGCTTGAACTTGCTCGCCAAAATTATCGGTTATGCCAATTCCCCGATGATGAGGTCGGGTTTATTCAAGCTGATTGCTTTGATTATTTGCGTGAATGCGTCAAAAATAAAACGCTGTTTGATGTGGTTGTATGTGACCCGCCCAAATTCGCCCATTCTAAACAACAAGTAGACAAAGCCGCCCGTGGCTACAAAGATTTAAATCTCAACGCCTTCAAAATCATCAAACCCGGCGGTTATCTGATGACCTTCTCATGTTCAGGCGCAATCAGCCGAGATTTGTTCCAAAAAATCGTTTTTGGGGCGGTAGCAGACAGCGGCAGACAGGCGCAAATTATCCAACACCTCAGCGCCGCCGATGACCATCCTGTGGCGCTCACATTCCCAGAGGGCGAATACCTGAAGGGGTTGTTGCTGCGCGTTTATTAGGATTTAGGTGGGATTATCGTCGTCAAAATCCACTTTTTCATAAATATCGCTCACGAGCAGCGTGCAATCAATAGACGGCAGGATGATGGTATCTTCCAAACGGGTGGTTTCGGTAAATAACCACGCCTCACCCTGCCGCACATAATGTTCCACGCGCACGCTGTTCTGGCTGACAAGCAGATATTCTTGCAACGACGCCATCATACGATAAGCCTCAAACTTATCGCCCCGGTCATACTCAGCAGTTGAGCGCGATAACACTTCGACCAACACAGTGGGGTTTAATAAGGTGTTTGGTAATTGATTATCAAGTTCTCGTTTGCCACACACAATTACCACATCAGGATAAGCGAAAAAATCAATTGACTTGATACCAACACGCATATCGCTAGCACGAACTTTACAATTGCGTTGGCGAGTTTGTCCGTAGAGGCTAAACTGAATGCTACTAACAATATCCGTATGTTTTTCACTAGCACCTGCCATAGCGAAAACTCTGCCGCGATAATACTCATGCCGAATTTCACTCGACTCTTCCAATTGGAAATATTCTTCGAGTGTCATGAAGGATTGGGGAAGTGCTGCCATCGGCTCACCTGTTGACTTATTTTAAGTCAGTGTAGCATAAAATGGCGTTTGCTTGAACGCGAATCGAAAAAAGACACCGTAATAATAATGGTGTCCTTTTTACATGGCAAAAATGAACTGCTTTAGCTCAAGCGCCCAGTGAGGTGTGACCGGTCGAAGGCTTCGCCCTGATAGGCATTTTCGTCATAGGTCGCCACGATACCGCTGCGTTCCCGGTCTGCTTTGATTTTTTCGGCAGCTTGGCGCACGACAGCATCTTGATTCGCCAGCGCATCCTGCAAAATTTCTTCACTAGCAACCGACATCAGCCCAGCAGCCACGCGCACAATATGCGCTTTTACGTCGCTATCGGTTTCTATGCGATAGGTTTTCTTGAGGATGATGGGTGTGCGTTCATGGCGCAGCCACGCCAGCGGATAAATCGCCGCCATGCGGACTTTGGCACTTTCATCCAGCAACGCCGTTTCCAACCCATCAATCACTAAATCAGCACTTTTGGACTTCGCCACATCAATTTTGAGGTAGTTAGTGGCATGGAAAAATGCCTTTAGCACCTGTTCCAATGTTTCGCCGGAGGTGCGCCCGATCACCCCGGCGAGTTCGTCTAACCAACCTTCCCCGGCTAATTCTAAGAGGCTTAACGTGGCAGCGTATTTCACATAAGCATCCGGGTCAAACATGGCTTCGCGCACGACGGGCATCCCTTCGCGCAAGCCACACATGCCCAATGCTTCTAGGCTTTTTACACGCACATCCGGGTCTTTTGCCTTTAGCACTTGCTTCAAAACCGGAATCGCCGCTGGGTCTTGGGTTTCACGCAGCCCAAAAGCGGCTGCTGCCAACACATCATCCACTTCAGTTTCAAGCACTTGCACCAGCAGCTTAAACGCATTCAAATCGCCTATATCGCACAGCGCGTAAACTGCCCCTTCACGCACGCGGTGGTCACTATCTTTGAGCGCCACTTTGATAAGGGGTTCAGCAGAAAACCACGTAAAATGATGCACATGCCGCGCCACTGTCGCACGAGTACGCGGTGTTCCGGTTTTGAGGGCGTCTTCCATCATCAGGCGGGCATCACGGTCAGCGCGTTTGCCCAATAATTTGGCAGCATTGTAACGCACGAAAAAATCTTCGCTTTGCAGCATCTCGCGCACGGCATCCAGCGCCACTGCATTCGGTGGCAAGACATTTAACATGGTTCCCAAACGACGCAGCGATAAACGCCGTTTGCCTTTTTCAACCAAGCCTTTTGTCAGGCGTGGTTCACGTCCGGTAGTAATAGCAGGCATGAATAAACCTCATCAGTGACTTATTGGAGCGTTGCCAGAGCTACATCGCTCAGTAGGATTTTCTCGGTTTTGATGTCCACCACAGTCATTTTTAAGCGGCGGCGATCATCCACAGTGAATTGCACGCGCAACCGGTCTTCACCCGGTTTACCATTGGGGTTCAAATGTGCCAGCATTTTCAGAGCATCGGTTTCGTTCATCGGGATAATTTTCTGTTCGCTGTCTTTGGTATCGGCAACGAACACGGCTTGCCCATCTTCATAACGCACTTCGACCATTGCCACACTATCGGTATCAATCTCGCCAATGACAAATTCAACGGCTGGTTGGTTGTCATGCGCGGCGCTCAAAATCACTTCGACTGGTTGCGTTACAGGATAGGCACTGCCCATTGAGATAATTTCATCCCAAGCGTGGTTGCCAGTATCAGGATCAAGATGACGCAACCCATAACTATGTACCAGATAATCCTCTAGCCCAAAGCCCGCCGCTAGTTGCAAAGCACCTTCGGCAACAGCTGTGAACGGTTTATCTGCCCGTACCGCCATATCGGTAAAATATTGCGCCAGCGTGCGTTGTACGGATGGCATCAGCGATGTGCCGCCGACCATCAACACATAATGAATATCCTCTTTGAAGATACCGCGCTGTCGTGCAACATGCATCACTTTATCCACAACCCGCCGCAATGCCGTATAAAATTCATTTTCTTCTAGCAGTTGTTCTAGTTCAGCACGGGTGATGACAATGCTATAAGGTGTACCGGATGCTTCAAATTCAATCATGGCGCTATCATCATTGGAGAGCGCGATTTTCGCTGTTTCGCATTTGGTTAGCAGCGGCGTATAGGCGCTGCCCAATTCTTTCGTGGTGATGTTGGCTTTTTTCAGTACATAGGCGATGAGCCATTGGTCAATATCGCTGCCACCGATAACGCGCCCGGCTTTGGCAATGACCCGTGCTGAATTTTTAGCGGCATTGCTGCTTACCAGCTTGCGTAAAAAGCCGCCCGTTTGTTTTTGATGTTCGGGCAACTGCACCAACGACAAATCCAATGTGCCGCCGCCAAAATCAAACACTAGCACCACTGCACCCGGCTCGGTAACAGCATAACCCAATGCTGCTGCGGTAGATTCATCCACCACACGAATTTTATCGGGCGCGATTTCGTCAATCACATCATTCAGCCACGCCAAATAACCTTCAAACGCGGCGACGGGTGCTGTCAACACCAATGCCTCAATATCCTCATTTTTGAAAGGCAGCGATGCCAAAACCTGCTTCACAAAATTGCTACCAGCATGGCGGTCAGCAAATTGTGTGTCATCAATATCGCGGGGTTCAGGCGCGGGCAGCGCCACTATACCGCGCTTAAAATTGCGGAACAAGCGATTGTCTTTTTGGGCATCTAATGCTTTTTCACGGACTTGCTGCCCAATTGTAAATTGCCCTTTGACGGCATCATGCACATAAATGAGGGAGGGAATCACCGGGGGGCGGTCTGCCACCGTTAAATCACTAATGCCAGAAACTGCGTAAATTTCACCTGTATCGTTTTTTTCCGACCACACTGCCACAACGCTATTGGTTGTGCCAAAATCAATCGCAATCTTATAGCCCATGAAGTCTCCTGCGTGGTCGCAATCACACGCACTCATTCTAACCGATTTCTAACCATCTATTGTAATCAATTCGGCATAAAAACAGCATTAAGAAGATTTGAAATGCTGCTAATTATTCCGGTAGCGTGATTTCACCCGGATGATAGTGGTCTAAAATAGACCCACCAATGAATTCGCGCAGGAGCGATGTATCAGGAATGAGTGCCGTTTGTTGGTCGTTAAACGGCATGACCCAATGCAAGAAGGACAACAAACGCTTGGCTTCAATATGTGCCGGAGTATCAGGAACTACTTGGAGCAATAGCGGTTCTGCCAGCGGACGCAGCGCCGCAAGTTCATAAACTAATGCTGAATTGAACATGACATCAGCATTTTCTTGGTATGGAAAAATATTCCGTTTTTCGCCGCGCCGCACGCTTTGCCAACGATTCAGCGTGTCAGTAGCGTTATAGCCGCGTGTCCGCGCATCGCGCACAAGGCGACGTACCAACCGTACATCGGTTGTGGCGACCCGGTTATGCATATCAATATTTAGCTGTGTTAATGCCGATACATAAATCCGAAAGACTTTTTCCGGCGGAATTTGTGGCACGAGTTCCGGGTTCAAACCATGAATGCCTTCTAGGATGATAATTTGTTTCATGGCAAGCTGCGCTAATTTGCCGGGGGAACTTGTGCCTGTGTAAAAATCAAATTTGGGCAATTGAACCTGATGTCCCTCTAGCAATTGAATCAGGTGTTGATTGAATATGGGCAAATTCAGGGCATACAGGGACTCAAAATCATAATCGCCATTTTCATCGCGGGGGGTAAAGGGACGGTCAACAAAATAATTATCCATCTCCAATGTAAAGGGACGAATGCCATGTGCCAATAGTTGAATCGCCAAGCGCCGCGCAAAGGTGGTTTTGCCCGATGATGATGGTCCTGCAATCAGGACAATTTGCACGCCTTCATCCCGCCGTTCAGCAATTTGGGTGGCAATGCTAGCAACATTCTGTTCGTGCAATGCCTCTGCCACCAGAATGATTTCTTGCAAGCTATCCGTCTGTACCAGCCGATTGAGCCGCCCCACATCCTCAATCCGCAATTTTTCCAGCCATTCATCCGCTAAACGAAATACTTGGCTGAGTTTGGAATAGGTGGTAATGGAATGCAGCACTGTCGCGGATTCTTTGCGCGGATATTGCAGAATAAAACCACCCGCCACATGCACCAATTTAAACAAGTTCAAATAGCGTGTAGATGGCACCATATAGCCATAATAATAATCAGCACGTTCCCGTAAGCTATATAAAATTAAATAATCGCGGTTGCGATACTCTAATAAACGCACTTTATCATCATCACCACGCGCCGCAAACAATGCCCGCGCATCCTCCAACGCCACTTGCTGGCGGGTGATGGGGTTATCTGCCGCCACAATGTGGCGCATGTGAGCATCCAACTGTTCCAATTCCTGCGCTGTCGGCGGCGCACGATGAATAAATTCGCAATAATATCCCCCATCAGGCACAGCATATTTCACACTGACTTCTGCCTCTGACCACAACTCATGCACGGCAGTAGTTAGCAGCAAGATTAAAGACCGCCGATAAATTCTGCCGCCATCACTGCTCGATAAATAAACAGGTTTCAGTGTGGCATCCCCAGACAGTGGATAACTCAATTCGCGCAATCTACCATTACAGATGGCAGCGATAACCGGAATATCGGGTTTAATCCACGCTTGTTCTTGGGCAGTAAGGATAATTGTTTCGATGGTGGTTCCAATGGGCGCAGATACAACCAACTCTGGGCTAAAGGTCACACGAATTTCATCTCGCGGGGCAGACCGAGCGACGGCTTTAGATAACGTAATCACAAATGTAATCCTGACGAAACTGTTACACTTTTAAAGTGGGTTGGGACTGGCATGATTATTTTCTATGATATAATTAGAATGATGGTAATGCATTCTGGAATACGTGAGTATGACTGCTGACGACGAAAACAAGAACCCCTTTGCGGATAAAACCCTCATCAGACGGAAAACTTTGCGTGAAACGGCTGTCCTGTCTGATACCGGGCTGCTGCTGCGCCGCAACCTCCAAAATGCTGCCCAAGGTGGGACAGCAACCATAGGTGAACAGCGTGAAGTCATCATGGTCATTCGCGGTATGATAGAACGGGTCATGATTTCTGAAAATACTGAATTCAAGTTGGGGCGGTATGAACCCATGAATCGCAAACCCAACGAGATTGATTTGACACCCTATGGCGCCTTGGATAGAGGAGTTTCGCGGGAACATGCCAAAATCCACTTTGAAAATGAGCATTTGTATATCACCGATTTGAACAGCACCAATGGCACCTATCTGGCAGGCACAAAATTAGAACCGATGAAACCGATGCTGGTACGCAAAGGCGACGAATTGATGGTGGGTCGTTTGGCGATACAAGTGATGTTCCGCTAAAGGTTCGGCAATCGGTTTGATAGCAGGTCTTCCAAATCTTATCTTGCGTGTACGTCGCATTCTGGGCTGTCCCCGGCTATAATTCCCCCGCACGGAAGGACAAGCATCCATGACACAGGCTTATCAAAAATACCTTAAAGAAGTTTTGATAGACGAAGCAACCTTGCAGCACCGCATCATTGAACTTGGCACACAAATTTCTGCTGATTATGCGAATAGTACCACCTTGCTGCTGGTGTGTATCCTCAAAGGCGGGGTGATGTTCCTCACGGATTTGGCGCGGCATATTACCGTACCCCACGAGATTGATTTTGTGGCTGCCAGCAGTTACGGCAGTGGCAATCGGGAAACCAGTGGGCATGTACGAATTAACCATGATGTCACTGCTAACATCAAAGACCGTGATGTACTGGTGGTGGAAGACATCATAGACAGCGGGTATACGCTGCGTTTTGTGATGGATACCCTCTTAGCGCGGCATCCCAAAAGCCTGAGATTGTGTGCGTTGCTGGACAAAGCCTCACGCCGCGTCGTGCCGATTCGGGTGGATTACACTGGTTTTGAGATTGAGAACAAATTTGTGTTTGGCTACGGGTTAGACTTAGACGAAAAATTCCGCAATTTGCCGTTTATCGGTGTGGCGGACGAGGAAGCCCTTAAAGATGACGCATGACCTTACGCCCCATTTGCCCGCCAATCGCCCATTGTGGTGGTCAGACGCGGTGCTTAACTTGCAAGAAACACTATTAGACCTAGAAACACCACCTGTCTATATTGTTGGCGGTGCAGTGCGCGATGCCTATTTGCATCGTCCGATTAAAGATGTGGATTTAGCCACTCCCGGCGATGCTATTAAATTGGCGCGGCAGTTGGCAAATCACCTCAAGGGCGACATCTTCGTGATGGATAAAGAACGCGATGTTGCCCGTGTCTTTTTGGAAACGCCCGAAGGACGTTTGACAATTGATGTGGCGCATTTTCGCGGCGATGATTTGCTAGCGGATTTGCTAGGGCGCGATTTTACAATGAATGCGCTGGCAACTGATTTGCGCGGTTATTTAGATTTGTTCATAGACCCGCTGAATGCCGAAAGCGACATCGAAAAAAATATCTTGCGGCGCTGTACCCCCTCTTCGGTTGCCGATGACCCGATTCGGGCGCTGCGGGGTATTCGCCAAAGTGTGCAATTAGGGCTACGCATTGAGCCGGAAACACTCAAAGATATTCGCGCTCATGCCCATCGTTTGATGGATACATCGCCGGAACGGGTGCGCGACGAATTATTTAATTTGCTGTTATTAGATAAACCGGCGGCTGCGTTGCGAATCGCTGATACCGTTGGATTGCTGCCCCATATTTTCCCAGAACTCGTGCCGCTGCATGGTTTGGCACAATCCAAACCGCATATTGCCGATGCGTGGCAGCATACACTGTTGGTCGTCGAAAAATTGCAGCATATTATCATCGCTATCAGCCCACGCCGCACCGATGCGACTGCCGCCGTATTTGATTTGGGCATGTTAATTATCCAACTGGATCGTTTTCGCTGGCAGTTAAACACGCATCTGGACGAAAAAGGCGCGAATGAGCGTATACATCGGGCGCTGCTGCTGTTGGCGGCACTGTTGCATAATGCTGGCAAAGGCGTTCTTTCGCCCGATTCTACAGGTTATATTGCCGAAAGTGTGGGCATTGCCGAAACCCGCGCGGATGCTTTGCGCCTGAGCAATCCAGAGAAAAAACGTTTGTTAACTGCTATTGCCCATTATCGGCGCGTGCTGGATACGCCTGAGTTTACTGTGTTAGAAAAACATCGCTTTTGGTATACGTTGGGCGTAGCTGGGATTGATGTGTGCTTACTGGCAGTGGCAGATTATCTCGGTACAGTCTACACGGAAATTGACCAGCAAATTTGGTTAAAACTGGTTGACCGCGTGCGTGATTTGCTATCGGTTTGGTACGAGCAACACGATACGATTGTGAAACCACCGACGCTCGTTAATGGCAATGATTTGATGACGCACTTTAACTTAGCGGCGGGTCCCATCATCGGCACATTATTAGACGCTATCCGCGAAGCACAAGTCGTTGGCGAAGTCGCCACCGCCGATGATGCTTATGCGCTGGCAGGTCGGTTGTTGGCAAATTCGCTTTAATAGACGAAACCACTCACTCAATCAATTCAATCAACCGTTGGCTGGCGTCATCTTGGGGAACTTCAAAATGTGTGGCAACATAAGCGGGATTGCGGCTGCTGGCGGTTAAACCTAAGAGCATCTCACGCGGCATAATCAACATGCGGGCAAACGCCTGAATAGCATCAGCATCCTGTAACAAGGTAGACAACCCTTGTTGCTGCCCCCATTCGCTGACGGCAATGTGGCGTGCTAATAACCGCGCTAACGACATGCGCGGCGAAAATCGTTCTTTCACACTGAGGAAACTGCCGGAAAGTTGGGTAATATCAATTTGTTCCCATAAGCCCGGCAGCGGTTTTTGCAACATAAGCTCAATTGGAACTGGCGGCGCATAAACTTCAAACATTTCTAAAATTCGGGTCGTCAGGTCTTCTAACTGAGCGCGATAATCCACTTTCATTCTCCTTCGGCTGCGACTGCCTCATAGAATAATAGCAGCGTTTTTCCATACCGTCGTCGGTCATATTCTACCAGATGTTGCAATGTAATCGGCTCGGATTCATGGGGGTCAATTTGCACAATCACGGTGACACCATCATGAACCCAAGCAGGATGCGTATCCAGCATTTCCAGTGTCCGCCGCCATAAGTGATGATACTGCGGTGGCGCAACAAAAATATAATCATACGGCATATCGGGTGGGCGCTTGAATAGTTCAAATGCATCCTGCATTCGCACCGTAGCATTGTCTTCTAAACCAGTGTGCTTGAGATTATCGTAAACGGTTTGGATCGCTTTGCGGTCATTCTCAATAAATAACACATGCGCGGCACCACGGCTGAGGGCTTCTATACCCACGCTGCCCGTACCGGCAAATAAATCCAAAAAGGCAGCGTTCACCACCCCTTGCCCCAAAATACTGAATAACGCCTCTTTTGCCCTATCCATAATCGGACGGGTACTATCACCGGGGACAAGTTTAAGTTTGCGCCCTTTGGCAATGCCAGAAATGACTCGCAATGACATGAATTACACCACACTATTCACACTATCGCGCACTGCCTGTAAATTTGACAGCGGCGTTGTTACCGGAACGGCACGCCCTACGCCCAAAATCAGGCGGCGATTGCCCACTTGCTTAACGGTTTGGCGCACTGCATCCCGAATGCCAGCGGGTGTGCCACGATGCAAATGCCACTGGTCATGCAGCCCGCCACACACAGCCCCACGAAACATGCCCATCAATTTATCCAACTCTTGATGAAAATGGCGGTCTTCAGCATTAATGATTTGCAGCGGATAATCGCTAAAGAGGCGCAGCATAGGCGCATCGCCCGCCAGATGCAACATATTCAGCCACCATTTATCGGGCAGTGCCTCTAAAATTTTGCGGTCAAATGGCGTGCCAAATGTTTGATATTCTGCCTCGGAGAGCAGTGTATAATTTGCCTGTTCCACCACATACACAATGCCCGCAACACGAGTTCGGCGCAACGCCTCCACAAAGCGCAGGGTACTATCAGTCAAGACATTTAAACCACTGCGTAACCGGTCTGGTTGTGTCCGTAAATTGCGAAAGAGTTGGCGATTGCCCGCTAACCGGGCGGCTTGGGTAAGTGGACTATAGATCACTTGTATAAAAGGCGTATCTTCACCAAACGCATCGCCTAACAACTGCAAACATTCGATTTGTTTGCCAGTATCGCCACGCGCTGGCTCTAAGATACGTAAATTCGTCCAATCAAGCGAGCGTTGAATCACCCGTTTTTTAATGATACGTCTGCCAGAAGGTCGCCCAGTCCACTCATCTTGCAAACCATAGCCCGTGACACTGTAATTGGCAGAAGGCAATACAACCACAAAATCCCAATCATATTGCTGCTGAAACATCACAATGCCCCGCGCTAAATCAGCGGCACGTTGGTCATCACCGGGGAAATGTCGCCATAACGCCACTGGCAGGCGGTCAACAGGTTCGCCTGCTAGAGTCCGTGTTAAGCGTTCATGGCGGTTCATCGCAGGTCGCCATCTGTCATTATTTATCGAGTTCAGCCAACCGCTGGCGCAGCATACGACTGAGCATCATATAGCGATCATCATCATAAGTCGCTAGGTCATTGTTACCATGATGCCCAGCAACCGATGCCTCAGTATTAACAGCATCTAATGCCTTACCCGCTAACTTCAGCGCGGTTTGAAAGGCTTCCGTAGCACCAGCTTTGTCACCACTCGCACGCCGCGCTAATCCTAGCCCATAACAGGCATCTACATTATTGGGTGTTTTTTCCAGAATTTCGCTAAAAATCGCAATGGCATTTTTATTATCCCCATTGCGATGCAAGCGCCAAGCCTCGCCAATTTTTTCTTCGCTGTGCATTGGAGTAGACATAAACAATAGCTCCTCAAAAAGATGTGTTATGGCAAAAAATATCATACCATTCTACTGTGGATAACCGCTTCTGCACAGGAATTAATTTTCAATGGTGATAATACGTGGCAGTGATAACACGGGCCCGATGAGCGTCCCATTGTCGGCATAAAATGACAAACGATTTTGCGGCAAACACACAATCTCACACCGATACACTTCTATAGCCAGGGTATAGCGACCATTTGGCACATCAGCGGGCAGCAATAGATGATAACTATCCGCCACATAGCGATTTTGTGACCAGCGGCGCGTTGGATAATTGCCCGGATAACGCGGCGTCCCCACTGGATATATCTCGCTGCCTGTGACACTGCGTAATGAAATTTGTGTCTGATAATTCTCTATCAAGAATTTGCTGGTTTGCCAATAAATGGTGAAATCCAACACCTCACCGGGGCGATACAGCGTTTTTTCCAATCGGTAAAAATAGGCTTCTAATCCAACGCCTGTGCGATTTCGCAAAGGGAGACTACCCCGCAGCGCATAATACTCCTCTGCTCGCAAAGAAAAAGGAAAGCCCGTCAAATTGACTAGCAATGCCCCAAGCGTGATACCCACAACCACTGTAACAACCAACCGCGCCTCTGCCGGGGTTAATAAGGCTAGCATGGGTAGTTTGGCAGGACGATAACGTCGCAAGCGCCGCAGCGTTCCCAAACTAAGCATTACCAGCATCATGGCACTGATAACCCAACCTGCTGTTCGTTCAGGAGTCGTTTCTAATGTGAGATATAATTCTTGATTTATCTCATTTGTTAAATTGATATTGATTAAGCCTGTTTCCGGCTGTCGGGTTGTTAAGATAGGCGTGTTATTGAGATAGGCTTGCCAACCCGGAAAAAAAGCGTTTAATATGGTGATATTACCAATTTGCGCCACTTGCAACTGAAAGCGATGGCTATGAGTACCTTCTAACAAGACACTGGCTTGATTTTGCAAGCGCGGGTCTTGACTTATTCTATTAACATTTTCTGTTATATATCCATTAATCAAAACACGGTTGGCATCAATATCAGCAGCAAGCGGGGATGGCACAAGCGCACCGGGGGGCAGTACCGCGATTCCAAAGCCCTGTTGTTCATATTTCACCTGCTCGGCTGGTTTCACCTGTTCGGCTGGCTCTAACTCTAAACTCCCAAAATCATCATAACGATTCTGCCCCATCCACACGGGAATTGACACCAAAATCACCGCCAGCAGCGCCACCGCTAGCAAAAGGCGTCCTTGGATGGGTGTTAGTTGCTGCCGAAGATGTAAACAACTGCTGCCACCAATTGCCAAGCATAACGAACTGATACCCATCATCCATAGCCATTCCGGTGTAAGCACTATGGCAAAGATGATGAACACAATACCGATTATCAAAAAGCCCGTTTGAAAAGGGATTTTCGGTTTTTGCCACAGCCGCACCCCCACCCCAAATATCACAAAAATCCAAAGCGCCAGTCCCAAGGTAGGGGTGGTATCGGGTAATAATGCCGCTGGGTCAAGCTGTTGAGCAGGTTGAAAAAGCGATGCCAAAGTGATACGGGGATTCAAGGGTTGAATGGGTGTTGGCAACCACTGAACGACATTATATTCGGCTAAGGCAGGCAGCCAATAAAATGCCGCTAACACTAGCCCGGCACAGCCCGCCATCCCCGCCATCATCACCCGCTGCATTGGATAGCGGTCGCGCCAATGCAATACAAATAACACCCCGCATAATATCCACGCTGCTGGCAGGTAAACCGGATGGGTCAAGAGCAAAGCCGCTGTTGCGAGTGCCGTAAACAAAAAATCAACCGGATTATCCGCTTGCAATTGGCGATTCACTGCCCACAGTAACAGCGGCACAAGTGCCAGCGCCATCGTTCCGGCTAAATCACCCAGCACATGCGGCACAAATAAACCGACAAACGGGCTATAAACGTAGAGTACCGCCGCCAATAACCCTGCTGCACCATTCACCCGGCGCATGACAAAAGCATAAACTACCGCCCCCGCCAAAGATAACGAAGCCACATACAATAAGCGAATTGCCAATACCGGGTCGTTAGTAAACAAGACTTCGATGAGCGCAGCCACATAAGGGGCTGCCGGCGGATAATAATGCGGAATCGGCGCACCAAAACCATTGAGGGCATGGGGCGACCAGCGCGGATATAAGCGCCCTTCTTGGAAAGCCGCCACCGTATCCGCTGTGCGGAACACATAACTTTCGGTGGCGTTGGTGCGCGGCAACCCCGGATATACCAAAAATGACCATCCGACAGCCAGACTTAACACCAATGTAATGAGAATGCCGCGGTCAATACCCCGCCGTGCTAATCGCATCCAATCAGGGAGGTCGTCTTCAGGGATGATAATTGGTTCAGACATGGTATGATTAACAGAGTAATGATGATAGTTGAGTGTAAGTGTAACACATTGCCATGTCCCCTGCTGTGATTGTGCGTGCCACCTTGTTAGCCGATATTCCCATTTTGTCTGAGTTTTGGTATGACCAGATGGTGCTGTTACAACAGATGAATCCACGCATTCGTTTAGCACCAGAGGCTCGCAAAAAATGGGAACTAGGCATGCAAGAAACCTTACAACAGCCCAACACCATCTTTCTCACCAGCATTTTAGGCACTGAGATTGTCGGGGCAATAGCAGCAACTGTCTTGCCCAATGCGGCGGGGCTGCTGCCAGAACAGATTGCCCAAGTCACGACTTTTGTGATTGATATTCATACGCCCCATATCCAACATGGAACAGGACGCCACTTGCTAGAGGCGCTGAAAAACAGCTTGGCAGAACAGCACATTACTCAATTACACATTAGCGTTTCAACATCCTCGGTCGTTGAGCAGGCATTTTGGCGGGGCATGGGCGCAAAAAATAATGATGAAATTTTTTGGATGGCATTATGATAATACGCGCAGCAACATCACAAGACGCAGCCGCTATCGGGCAGTTATGGGTACAACTGGTAGAATATCATCGCCAATTAGATGACCGAATGCCGATTGCCGCCCCGGATGGGGCAGAGCGTTATGCTTACCGCGTGCGTGACAGTCTTGATGATACGCATACTCGCGTTTTTGTTGCCGATGATGATGGGCAAGTGATGGGCTATGTGATGGGCGTGATTGTGGATTTGCTGCCGGAAATGTTCGCGGAAGAACGCGCTGGTTTTCTGGCAGATATTTTTGTGCTGCCAGAATATCGTGATAAAGGCATCGGCAAAGCCTTAGTTAATGCTCTGAAAGCGTGGTTTCGGGCGCGGGATATTTATCATTTTGAATGGTATGTTGCCTCAAAAAATAGGGCTGGCATCGCTTTCTGGCGGTCGGTGCAAGGCGAAGAAGTGATGCTGCGAATGCGTGCCAGTACCGATGACGATTAACCTAACTCCGAGCGCAGCAAGTCATCCCAAGTTTCACGCTGGCGTACTATCTGCCAAGTGCTGCCATCTGGATTAACCACGACTTCTGCCGGACGTGGGCGAGCATTGTAATTGCTAGACATCACCATACCATACGCCCCGGCGGTCAGAATCGCCAACAAATCACCCGTTTGCAAGGTCGGCAGCAGCACATCACGCCCCAAAACATCCGAAGTTTCGCAAACAGGACCAACAATTTGTGCCGCATTTTTTTCAGCTTCATGCCCGATAACCGGTACAATTTCATGTGTGGCTTTATATAATGCCGGACGCACCAACTCAGTCATGCTGGCATCTACAATATAAAAAGTCTGCGCTGCCTGCTGTTTGACATACAAGATTTGCGTGATGAGAATCCCTGCATCAGCAATAATCGAGCGTCCCGGTTCTAGCAGCAGTGTATAATCTTTAACTATAGGTTTGAGCGCCGCAGCAAATTCCGCCACTGCGGGCAAAGTTTGCCCAGTTTGGTATGCCGCCGGGAAGCCACCGCCGATATTCAACGTGCGAATCGCCGGATATGGGGCAATCATATCCAATGCTTTCTGCACGGCGGTCTGGGTGGCAGTTGTATCGCCTAATTGACTACCAATATGCACATGCAGCCCAGCAAATTTCAGGCGCGGATAGTCTGTTTGCCGGGCAAGGATGCCACCAATCACATCGGCAGTCAGCCCAAATTTTGCACCCCCATGCCCAGTAGCAATATACGGGTGCGTGCTGGCAGTCACTTCAGGATTTAAGCGCAGTGCAATATTAATTTGCTCCCGCTGATATTGTTCGGCAGCCGTTTGGATATACTGCAACTCGGCGACATTCTCCACATTAAACCACCCTACATTCTGCGAAACAGCATACGCAATTTCTGTAGGGGATTTGCCCACGCCTGCAAAAACAATATTTTCTGGTTTTGCCCCCGCAGTGATGGCACGGTGAATTTCGCCCGCACTCACCGCATCTATGCCTGCCCCGGCTTGAATCAGCGCCCGCAAGATGGCGAGATTGGCATTGGCTTTGGCGCTGTAATGAACATGAGCATCAAAATCAGCAAAAGCATTTTTGATGCGCTCATAATTTTCCAGCGCCCGTTTGAGACTGTAAATATAAACGGGTGTTCCCACTTCCCGCACGATGTCGGCAACCGGGATAGAATCAATGTGTAATGTATTGTGATGATAGTGGATTGAATGATTGAAAGTCACAAAAGTGTCCTATATTGCAAAAAGTAAATCAGGCAACTTCAATATAATCAACAAGTGTAGATGGTGGGGGAACAGGATACCCTTCCAATTGCAAACCCTCAATATGAAACCGTATTGCCTCTGTTATCTCTTGCAAAACCTCGTCTAACGTTTCCCCGGCGGCAACACATCCCGGCAAATCCGGTGCATAGGCAGAATATTCCCCTTCTGCACCTTCAATAATGATCGCATAACGCATTATTCTTCTCCTGATACATCCTCATCTTCTGACTCAGACATAGTATCCATATTTTTCAATCCAGCTTGTAATAATATACTGTTTACAGTTTTTGGATGCAATGTCTGAGATGGTTTTCCTGCTATAGTTACCAAACCTGATTTAGTATCATGCTTGAATTGGCGATGACTTCCCTTTGTTCGCACTAAATACCAACCATCATCCTCGATGAGCCTAACAATCTCTCTCACTTTCATTGAGCGCGGCATTCTACTCCACCCCAAGCAACTCAAACACATTCACCGGTTGGGCGATACCTTTAGGGGTAATGGGGTCAAGCCGCAGCACAGTAGCATCATCCCCTAAGAAATTGCGTGTGACTTCACTGATGACAATTTTACCACCCGGCGCGGCACCACATAACCGCGACCCCAAATTCATCACGCGCCCCATCGCGGTAAAATCAGTGCGAATCGGTGGACCAAATTCTCCGGCGATGACTTCACCAGACGCAATCCCAATGCCCATTGGCGGAATTTCGCGTCCCTGTCGGGCTAATTCCGTCCGAATTTTTTCATGCACAACTTGCATTTCCAGCGCCGTTTTGGCAGCGAAATAAGCGTGTCGTTCCATTGGGAGAGGCGTGCCATACAGGGCAATAACTTCATCGCCTACAAACTTGTCCAATGTGCCACCATGTTTGAAGATGACATCCGTCATCAAGCCTAAAAAGGTGTTCAGCAGGGATACCAATTCTTCGGGGTGAGTGCGTTCTGCCCATTCGGTTGAGCCACGTAAATCAGCAAATAATACGCTAAGAATCACACGCTCACCTGTGAGCAACGAATCGTGGGCTTTTTGCAGCAATTTTTCTAGCACTTTGGGGTCTACAGAGCGACTCAGCAATGCCCGCATTCGGCGGCGTTCTAAACGTTCAAAGACAGCAGTATCCACTTGACTCGTAATCGCCGTCAACATACGTTCATCTTCGGCATTAAAACTGGACGATTGCCGATTATTCACAGCGCCAAAAACACCAATAATCGTATCATTCAAAATCAAAGGCGTTGCAATAATGGAGCGCACAGCACCATTATCATAATTTTGCGAGATGACACTGCCTTTATCCAATGCTTGGCGCGAAATGGTGATGACCAAATCCCGGTAATCGCCCCGCGTAAAAATCGTTTCGCGGGTCGAGGCTTTGATTTCCAACGGCTGTTCTTTATCCGCATTATATAGAATCAAGTAACCAGTTTCGCTGTTGACAGCATCACATAATTCCGTGAGAACCCGTTGCAGCATCAAATCAAAATCCGTTTCTTGGTCACGGATATGGTCTATGCGATAAATGGCTTCCAGTTCGCGGGTGCGCTGCGCCAATTGCTGTTCCGTGCGGCTTTTGGCAATCGCCGTATCTATTTGGGCAATAATACTTTTCATCAAGCGAATATCATTAAACCGGAACTGCCGCCGCCGCCCTACCACAACTGCTCCCAAACGTATCCCAGAAACAATCAAAGGGGCAGACAATAATGCCAAATTGTCTACAGAACTCGGTAATTGCCCAACTCGCTCCAATTTGCGGGTACTTTCGGCGATGGCTTGTAATTGTTCAACCGTTAAGGTCAACTTATCTACCAAGCCGCGCGTGATTAATTCGCCTGTATCAATATGGCTGAGGATAAGCAAACACAACTCGGCGCGAAAATGTTCAACCATAACGCCCGTAAAATTATTGAGCAAACCAGCCTCATCGCGGGCTTCATCGCGCAGGCGGTCAATCTGATAGATAGCTTCCAATTCACGGTTGCGCTCTGCTAAACGCCAAATACTCCGCGCTTGCACAATTGCCGAATCAATCTGGCTTTCAGCCAACATCAGCAGTTGAATATCTTCTTCGACAAAGGGGGTATCTTTGCGCCCCATGACGATACTACCCGTTACATGCTGTTCACTATCTATGACCACAGACAAGCCCAAACTATACATCCAAGGCGTATCGGGCAGTACATGTGGCAAGGTATAAATCAGTGCTATTTTGCACAATGGCAGCACCACCGCTTCATCAATCCCCACAGCAATAATTAATTCCGTATCTTCGGTGGTATCTTCCGTGATAAAAACCGCGCAAGCATCGGCAGCAAATCGGGACTGCAAAAGGTCTACGATTGCCTGAAACATCGCTAGGGGGTCATGATTATCTTTAAGCGAATCCCGCGCCTCATCTAGGGCAATCAACAACTGAAGTTGGCGTTCTTTGCGTGTTGTGGTATCGGGCATAAGACACTGTTCCTAGCAACCCACCGGGTAAAAATACGTAATTTTATCATAGGATAGAGAGTGTTTTAGCAGGTGATGAAGACTTACAACAGAGTCAATATATCCAGTATTGTCTGCTACCGCAATCCGAGTTATGCTGATTGTTAGACAATGCAAATGCAATCGCAAGTTGTGTTTGTGCCACGTTTAATTTCAGGGAATAGGTGGAGCAACTTTGGCTGAAGCGACTACCGAAGCAAAATTGATTCAAGATTATGAAGCAATCCGGCAGCGCCAACACGACCTGATTACTGGGATGTTGACTGTGTTGCCGAAGATTGAAAAATTGGGAGATGAACGTATCGCCCAAGTGCGTGATGCGCTGTTCCATGCCGACCATCCCTTTTTGATGGTCTTTGTGGGACCCTTCAGTTCAGGCAAGTCTAGTATATTGAATGCTCTGCTCGGCAAGACCGATTTACTCCCGATTGGACCGACACCTACCACTGACCGCATCAACATCTTGCGGTATGGGGATGAGGCACAACGCATGAATTCGGCAGGTGAAGCCGATACGGTCTTTTATCCATCACCGATGCTGCGCCGCGTCAGTTTTGTAGATACACCGGGGTTAGAATCCATCCTCAAAGTGCATGAAGACACCACGCGCAAATTTTTACATCGCTGCGATGTGGTCATGCTGGTCATGTTGGCAACCCGTGCCATGACCCAAAGCAACCTCGAATATTTGCAAATTTTTAAAGAATACGGCAAAAAAATCATCATTGTCATCAATCAAGTGGATTTGCTCTCCGACGAAGAAAAAAGCACCGTGCGCGATTATGTTTTAGAGCAAAGCCGTGATAAATTGGGTTTTGTAACCGATATCTGGATGGTTTCAGCCCGGCAAGCTATCGCGGCTTATCAGCCTGATGGCAGCCGCGATGAGGCAGCATGGCAAGCCAGCGGTCTAAACCAAATCGAAGCCTATATCGAAAAAAGTTTGGGCGATGCTGACCGCCTACGCCAGAAATTACAGACCCCCCTACAAATCGTCCAGAATGTGCATAAAAACGCGCTGGAAGCTGTACGGGCGAACCAATCCACGTTTGATAGTTATCGCAGCATCACCGATAATGTCGAACGCCAGTTGGACTATCAAAAACGGGAACAAACCAAAGCCGTCGCTGACACGATTAAAGAGATTGAATATCGGTTTGGTGCCGTCATAGACCGCAGCAATGCCGCACTGAAAGAAATCTTTTTATTCAACAAAGCCCTGCGGTCATTGGTCAGCGGTGTGGGCGAACTCACGGGCTTGGCACGCTTGTTCCGTCGTGCCAATACTCCCTCTGTAGTCGGCATGACCTTCAAGAACCACAAAGTATTTGACCCGCTGGATGAATTATCCGTCATTGCCGATAAACTACCGCCGCGCCTAGAAGGTCAGGATATGCAGGATATTGATGACCTCGTGAAATATGGGCAAAAAGAGGTCAATAACCTGCCACTGATGCTGCGGGAAAAACTCATCGGGACGATTCAAGCGCCGCTTAAGTATGACCGTGAACCCTTTACCGGGGTGCGGATTGACTTAGACAAAATTGAAGATGACGCCCGCATTTTGGAGACGGAAAAATTAGAAAGTGTGCGCCGGAATACGCTATTGTATTTGGCGGTGTGGGAACTGATTGTCATCATTTTGGTTTTTGCCCTTTTTCAGTTGTGGGGACCCGTCAATGCCGGGAATGATGCCCCAGTAGGGCTTTTGGGATTGATTTTGTTGTTGTGTGCAGCACTGTTGGGGTTTGCGTGGTTACCATTGCGTGGACGCATGATTGCGGTGCAACATGCCAATCGCTTATCCCAATTGCAGAAAAACTACATTGAGACAATGACCAAAGCCGCTGATAAGCAAATCGAATATGGGGTGAAATTACGACGTGATGCCATCGCTCCTCTCACGCGCTTGGTAGATGCCCAATCCAGCATTCAGGATGAGCAATTGAACTCGCTGCAATCCAGCGCCCAGATGATTGCCAAGCTAGAAGCAGATTTGAATGCCTTTGGAAAACGCAAATTTATGGGTATGACGATGTAATTGTGGACAGCCTTTTGATTGATGGTATCGCTGTAATCCAGACAAGGTGGCGACATGGCAAATCTGGCGACGACTATGCAGGGACCGATTGCGGCACTGCGCGAAAAAGAAATTGAACTTCTTAATGATGTGGCACTGGCATTAAACGAAGCAGGCGAAGAAGACCGTAAACGCATTCAGGATATGGCGCAGGATTTGCGCGATATGTTCTTTATGGTGGCGGTCATCGGTGAATTTAATGCCGGAAAATCGACGTTTGTGAATGCCCTCATTGGCGAGAAATTGCTACCAATGGGCATTACCCCCACGACGGAATATATTGAACTGATTCGCTATAACGAAATTGCCAGCCGTACCCCCGTAATTCGGGCAGATGGATTGCGCGAATGGTCGCACCCGAATACAGGTGCGGCAGGGGTGGCGATTGTGGATACGCCGGGTACCGGTTCTATCTTCCTCAAACACGAAATCACGGCAAAACAATTTTTGCATCGCAGCGATATGGTGATTTTTCTGCTGTCTGCCAAACAAGCTTTCGCTGAATCTGACCGATTATATTTGGATTTAGCACAGCAATACGGCAAGAAAATCATTTTGGTGGTCAATCAAATTGATTTGCTCTCACCCGGCGAACAAGCCGAAGTCCGGCGCTTTATCGAGATGCAGGTTAAACAAACGCTTAATCTTGAACCACTCATTTTTATGACTTCGGCACGCGATGCCTTGAACGCTATGGTAGGCGACAATGGCACCGGCAGCGACCCCGGCGGTGTAGCAGCAATCCGGGCATATTTGCGCGGCTTATACAGCGAAACACCACCTGCCAAACAAAAATTGCTGGTGCAACTGGAAACTGCGGATAGGCTGTTACAAACCTATCTTCAAGATATTCAGCAAAAAACCGGTTTGGTCGGTTCAGACATCATCCGTGTCAAAGATATTCAGCAGGAATTGCAGCGTCAATCTATTGGGCTAGAAACCCAGATGAAAGAAGCTGGTGCGAATATTGACACTGTGTTGGAAGGAGTACGGGCGCGGGGCTTGGCATTCATTGATACCTATCTGACCCTGCGAAATTTGGGGCGTGGCATAGATAAACACCAATTGCAAACCGAATTTCAGGAAAATGTGATTGGGCGCTCGCTGAAAGAAATTAACGAATATGCCGGCGAGTATATCAACGCCGTTGTTGACCAAAGCCGCTTATATTGGCGCAGCGTGTTAGACCGCTTGAATCAACTCAAAGATTTGATGGAACAGGAACCCGGTGGTTTGGATGCCGGCATTTATGCCGAACAACGCACGGGTTTACAAGAAGCGATTCGCATTGCGGAAACTGAACTGAAAACTTATTCGTCGGGCGTCGTCTTAAACGAACTTAAGCAAATGTTCGATACGAATATGGGCAATTTCCAAGTCACAGCCGCACTCACCGCGGGCGGGCTGATTACAGCATTGGTAGCATTCGCTACCCCGGGCGTATTACTTGGCACAGGGGCGGCACCACTCGCTTTTCCGGCATTTGTAGCTGGTGCTGCGGTGGCAGTAGTATTTGGCATTCCAGCTTTTCGGTCTTTCCGGCGCATCACCCGCGAAACCAAACAAGCCTTCAATGAGCGTGTGGATTTGCTCATCAAAAATTATCACACATCACTGGACGAACTGACGAAAAAAGAGCGCAACCGCCTGACACAGTATGGCAACCAGATTTTGACCCCCATTTTCAGCCGTCTAGAAGTGTTATCCAAACGCTACGGCGACCAGCAAACTCAACTCACTCGTTACCAACGCGAAATTCTGGATTTGCGTGGACGTATTGAGAATGTGCAGTAACTCATCTTTCTGCCGAAAATAGCCAAAATCGCAGTATAATAAAAATAGGGCATCTGTCTGCACGACAAGATGCCCTATTTGCAATCAGCAGAAAGTGAATCACCATGTCCCTTGAGGAGCAGGTTATCGCAATCTTAGAAGTTTTATTGGCTGCGCTGCTGAGTATGTTGGTGGGATTAAATCGGGAACGGATGGGCAAAGCCGCCGGATTACGAACCCATATGTTAGCCGGTGTCGGAGCATGTATTTTTACAGCATTGTCTATTCATGCGTTTCCGGGAGATGATACGTCGCGTGTCGCTTCTAACGTTGTGACTGGCATTGGCTTTTTGTGCGCTGGGGTGATTTGGCGGCATGAAAATGGGGTTCATGATTTAACCACTGCCGCTAGTGTTTGGGCAACTGCGGCGATTGGTATGGCAGTTGCCAGCGGCGCATGGCTACTGGCAATTGCGGCAACGGTCATTATTTGGTTTATTCTGGCGTTGATGCGCTATGTAGACCTATATTATGATACGCAGCGTCCCCAACCTCATCAGCCTGCAAATTAGGGGAGATTGTGCTGTTTTTTGACCTGCTCAATGATGGGCAAAATATCAGGATACTTGCCTTTGTCCGCCCCCAATGGGTCGCTAATCGTCACATCACCCAATAAAGAATGGGCAATATTGCGGAAGCCATGCCCCAACGCGACCAAATCATAGCCACCTTCCATCACAAAGACGATTTTGCCGCTACACAAATCATCTGCCATGCGAATGAGTTCACGGGTCATGCGAGCGAAACCGTTCAACGTTAAGCGCATTCCTGCCAATGGGTCAATCCAATGCCCATCAAAACCAGCCGATACCAAAATCAATTCTGGTTGAAAACGCAGTGCCGCCGGGCGAACAATCTGCTCAAACAAAGCAATATAACTGCTATCGCCATGACCAGCGGGCAGCGGCACATTGATGGTATAGCCTTCACCAGCGTTGCGCCCCACGTCATGCAGCGCCCCACTCCCCGGATAAAATAAATTGCCATACTGATGCAGCGAAATAAACAGCACGCTTGGGTCTTCGTAAAAAATATCTTGCGTGCCATTGCCATGATGCACATCAAAATCCACAATCAATACGCGCTCGATATTGTGTATTTTTTGGGCAAAGCGGGCGCCAATGCTGATATTATTCAACAAGCAAAAGCCCATAGGTCGCCCTATCACAGCATGGTGTCCCGGTGGACGTACCGCCGCTAATCCATTGATGGCTTCCCCCGTCAGCACCGCTTCTATCACCTGCACCACCCCACCAGCTGCAAGGCGGGCAGTTTCATAGGATTCAGGCAGGGCATAGGTATCGGCATCAATCAGGACAGCTTTATCCTGAACACCGATAAGTTCCAACATCCGCACCATATTTTCGTGATGAACATTTAGTATTAAGTTGCGATCAACAGGTAATGGAATAATGGATTTCATGCGGTTAATTAAGCCCGCTTCATCCAAGATTTGCCAAACGCTTTTCAGGCGTTCCGGGCGTTCTGGATGATTATGCGCCGGGTGAAAATGATTCAGGTAATGAGGGTGTGTGGCATACGCAGTCGTCATACAAAATCCAGTCGCAACATCGTTGCTGGCTTCGCTTAACCCAATACACAACATCTAAAGCAGATGTAACGTAACAGATTAAGATAATATCGCAAAAAGGTCTAGCAGCAAGTCCTGTATTCTTTCTACGGGAAAGTGATTATAATATTCGCGGAATATTCTGTGTGTGGGTGTGATGAGCAATCGTCCCGGTCAGCGTCGCTTTAAACCGTATTTTGGTACCAGCCGTCGGCATGGCGGCGGGAATTTTGGCTTTAGAAAGAAAAAAAAGGATAAGGGTAACGGAATGCAGTATGAACGCCTTGTCCAATGGGCGAAAAAAACCTGGGAAGAACGCTATCCCGGACAGTTCTACATGACCATCTGGGCATCCTCTGAATGCAGCAACAAAATTGCCCAAGACCAAGTGAAACCCGGACGCCGCCTCAAAGGCAAAGCCCGCTACGAAGGGCTAGAAGAACTCGAATCCACGGTAATTGTGCCAATTAGTGATTATGGGTCGCGTGGGCGGCAGATGGTGTTGACAGCGACTTCTGGGGCATTTTTGTTCAAATTTACGGATATGGATGGTGAACCTTTTGATGTGGTTTACGCCAGTTCCTATTATGATGATGATGTCCAGGATTTGACGGCTGTTGCCCTTGTACCAGAGGGTAAATTAGAAGTATGGGCGGCGTTTGAAGGCATTTGTGCGCGGGCAGTACGTCCCCGCATTCGTCGCCGCCGTGATGTGTATATCATCGGAGGTACCGATGCCTTCTTTGAACCCACCGTTGAGTGGAAAGATGTCATTTTGGATGACCGCCTGAAGCATGATATTTTTGATGATATTGAAGCATTTTTTAGCGAAGGCGTGGAAATTTATCGCAAACTCAAGTTGACGCCGTTTCGCAAATTATTATTGGCAGGGGTTCCCGGTACTGGCAAAACGATGTTATGCGCTGCGCTCGCTAAACACGCGCTCACAGAACGCCGGATTGTGGTGTATGTGAGTGGGTCAGACCGTGATGGCGCAACATTTGAGAAAATTCAGCGGGCATTCCAAGCGGTGGCTTCTGCACGGCTACCTACCCTGCTCATCGTTGAAGAAATTGATGCTTATCTGCGCGGCGATGATAAAGCCCGTATTTTGAATGTGCTGGATGGCGTTGAATCGCCCAATAATCCGCGTGGAACGCTGATGATGGCAACCACCAATTACCCGGATGCCATTGATGACCGCGTGTTCAAACGCCCCGGACGGCTAGACCGCATTTTTGTTGTTCCCACCATCGAAGAAGAATTGCTCGCGGAAAAAATGCTGCGGCATTATATGGCAGAGCAATGGATGGAAGAACACCGCATTGTCGTATCCCGTTTGTTGAACCAACCGGGGGCATTCGTGCGCGAAGTGGCACTGCACGCCCGCATGTTGGCAGCGCATGAACGCAAAACAGTGGTTTCGCCGGAAATGCTGGAAAACTCGGTGAATAGTTTGCTGCGGCAGATGAAACTGGATGGCAATTTCTTAGCACAGCGCCGCCCATTGGGGTTAGAACGCGATGGCACACCGCGCCGCCGCAGTGGTTATGATTATCGGGATTAAGCTATTGTTTGGGACGCAAAATCAAATACTCAAAATGATTCATCGCAATCGTCTCAGTGCGTTCATAATGCTGCCCAATGGCTTCTAAGATGGGCGTGGGGTAAAACTGCGCCCGCAGGATAATTAAGCCAAATTCACGCCGTTCTATCATGCCGATGAGCGCATCACCCTCAAATTGTCCAGCACGCCACAAATTGAGCAACTGTGTTGGATTCGTAATGACCTCACGCCCTGCCGCCAACACAAATCCGGCTTCTTCGCTCAACACCGGAGCATCCATATTTTGAATTAATTCAACAATCCGATACCCGGCATCAATATCTGCTTGTGTTGTCAGATAACCAATGTTGGCGTAACCGGGAACAGCATATGTTGCCGAATCATAAAAATTGCCGCGCACATTGGGCTGAAGATTGAACACTGTGGCGATTTGCTCAAAGACGATACCGTACGTGGGCATTTTGAAGGTGGCAATGCCATAGCCAATATACAGAATGGGAATCACAACCCAACAGACCCTTTGTAGGGACACGATATATCGTGTTCTATGTTGAAGGATTCGCCGAAAAAAGGGGTGATTTTGGGGGAAAGACCATTTTTGTTGCAGCGTGCGCCCAGCAAAAATGCCACTTAAAATACACATCGCGGCAATGGAAGTGGCAAAATAACTATCCCCGCCGCCCCATGTGCCAGAACCAATACCGCCCAATAAGGCGGCGGTTACGAACCATAAACTAAATAATGAAATTCGGTCTATGTAAAATTCATATAGCACCATCAACAGCGCCAGCACGATTAAAAAGCCGTGCAAACGAAGCCACAACAGAAATAAATCAAACACTTGCAGCGGGTTAATGCCGCCCACATTGGCAACGATGGTTTGCCGCCACCACTCGCCATTGGTCGCCATATTTAAGAGCAAAAAAATCGCGCTGCCCACCACGCCAAACGCAATAGTCCATAAAAATCCGCGACGTGGATTTCGCAGTAGCAGCCAAATCATTACAGCAATTGCGGTAATTGCCGCCAGTTGTTTGGTATAACCCGCCGCCACCAACAGTAGCAATCCCAATGCAATGTGGCGTTTGTGCTGTTTAGGGAAAGCATATGCCAGCAGGACAATCGCCAGCGTTTCGAACATCACCATCGAAATATGCTGGCGAAACAATGCGCCGATATGATACACCGTATTCGATGATAAAAATGCCAAGCCGGAAAATAACGCTATCCAACGATGTTGCGTTTCCCGATGAACAACATAAGCGATAGCAGCGGCTGTTACCAGCGTACTCAAAAAACTCAGCAAACGCCCATACCAATAGGCATCGCCAAAAAACCATACAAACGGCGCAGCGAGAATATGATACAGGGGCGGATAATTGCTGGCATAAAACGGGTAAATTTCAGTATTGCGATAGGGAGTTTGCCATTGGCTGAACAGAATCGTATCTACTAATTCAAAGCCTTCGCCTTGGTCATAATCAAACGGAAAATTCAGCAAATTGACAGCATAAGTGATGTAGACCACCAGCGCAAAGAGCAGCAAAACCGCCGCCAATAGCATCAATATCCGATGGATTGTTTGGATTGCACCCATCACGCGGGCATGTCTCCCAACGGGATAAGGCTCAAGCCCACCAATGCGGTCAAAAACATCAAACCAAGTGCCGCTGTTTGGGCGGGTCCAATGCCCCCTTCACGCCCGGCATTCAGCACATCAATTGCCAAAATGCCCACAAAGCCAAGCCCACCTATCAGTAGCAACACGATTCCCAAGTGACGTTTGGTAAAGGTAAACTCTTTGCTGAGGATATACCGTAAGAATGTTACAGGTGGTTTTTCATCCATCATGTTTGCCTCTTATTTTCGCTTTCCATTACACTATAGCACTCAGCCACAATCGCAATCTAGGGAAAAATAGCATTGTTTGTGTAAACCAGCATAAAAAGGCTTGGCACACTAACTATTTGTTTCCCATAATCCGCGTGTTATCCTTCTCGTATTCTCTAATTTGTGAAATTGACAGCAATCAAAACGCTGTTATGATTTATTGTGAACCTTTATGCACCCTTACTATGAGGAGCTAAGAGAATATCATGTTGAAATCGCATACCTGTGGGGAGCTACGCGCAGACCACGTTGGGCAAAAAGTCACGCTGGCGGGGTGGGTCAACCGTCGCCGGGCGCAGGGTGGGCTAATTTTTATTGATATACGCGATAGATGGGGCATCACCCAAGTTGTCATTGACCAGAGCGCCTCTGCCGATGCTCATACCAATGCTGAAAAAGCCCGCAATGAATTTGTGATTCAGGTCAGTGGCACAGTACGAAACCGCCCCGATGGCACCCAAAACTCCGATTTGCCTACAGGTATGATTGATGTCATTGCTGAAAATCTTACGATTCTCAGTTCGTCCAAAACACCGCCCTTTTATATCAATGATGATGAGCGCATTGAGCAAGAAGGCTTAGACGAAAGTCTACGGATGAAATATCGCTATCTGGATTTGCGCCGCCAGAAGATGACTCGCAATATTACACTGCGGCATCGGACGGTCAAATTTATCCGTGATTGGCTGGATAAACAAGGCTTTATCGAAGTGGAAACACCCATTTTGTTTAAGACGACGCCCGAAGGCGCCCGCGACTTTTTGGTACCAAGCCGCTTGCAGCCGGGCAAATTTTATGCGCTGCCGCAAAGCCCGCAGCAGCTTAAACAGTTGTTGATGGTGGCAGGCGTGGAAAAATATTTTCAGATTGCCCGCTGCTTCCGTGACGAAGATTTGCGTGGGCAACGCCAGCCAGAATTTACCCAATTGGACATGGAACTGAGCTTTGTCGAGCGCGAAGATGTCATGCAGCTTAACGAAAAACTCATGACGGCATTGGTGGAAGCAGTTGCCCCCGATAAAACCATGCTGCATAAACCCTTCCCACGCATTTTGTATAAAGATGCTATGGAACAATACGGCACAGACCGCCCGGATATTCGTTACGATATGCGAGCCATAGATGTCACCGATATTGCCGGGAAAAGTGGTTTCCAAACCTTTGTGAGCAATACCGAAGCGGGCAAAGTGACGAAAGCGATTCGTGCGCCCCAATTGGCTGCCATAGATAGCAAAACACGCATCAAACAAATTGCCACTGATTTAGAAGTTATCGCTAAAGGTGTTGGGGCGCGTGGATTGGCATGGATGGCACTCCCCTTGAACGAAGCTGATGAAATAATAGGTCCCATCGGCAAATTTTTTACGGTGGAACAAAAAATGGCACTGTTTGAACGCATGGGCGCGGAACCGGGCGATATGCTGTTGTTCGTCTCGGACAAACGCGAAATTACTTGGGCAGTGACCGATGCGCTGCGCCCGATTCTGGCGAAACAACTGGGCTTGCTTGACCCGACCATTTTGGCGTATTGCTGGGTAATTGATTTCCCAATGTTCTTATGGGACGAAGAAAACAAACGTTGGGATCCATCGCAGCACATGTTTACCATGCCAATGCCGGAAGATGTGCCGATGCTGACCG
>JALHOR010000052.1 GCA_022842885.1 Anaerolineae bacterium | reverse complement strand
GTTGGAAAGCCTAACTGATTTTAAGACGATGCCGGATGACCCGTTCTGGTTTCGGTTAGAATTGCTGCTGCGCCAACATGAAGCGGAAACAACCCAGCATCTCAAGCGGTTGGTTAAACCCGGCATGACAGTCTTGGATGTGGGGGCGCATGTAGGGTTTTATGCGCGTTTATCCGCCCAATTAGTCGGGGACAAAGGGCGCGTGATTGCCTTTGAACCGCATCCCCGCAATTATAGCTATCTCATGCACAATATTGGTCAACGCACCAATATCACCGCCTTGCAAGTTGCCGTTGCCGAACACGAGGGCAGTGCCGAACTGTACGATTATTTGATGATGTCTGCCAGCGGGTCACTGCATTACGATGAAACGCTGCGCGATGTTCAAAAAGCCACGATTCACGCCGGGGATGTCGCCCCGCGTATCAACCGCGATTTTCCGGTGGAAAAATTCACTGTGCGGACAGCAGCAATTGATGCTTGCCTCGCTGATTTAGGTATCACTGCTGTAGATGTCATCAAAATGGATATTGAAGGTGCAGAGATGGGGGCGCTGCGTGGGATGCAACGGCTCATTCAGCAGTCGCCGCATTTGGCGCTCATCATGGAATATAACCCATTGGGCTTAAAAGCCTTTAACGTCAATCCGCTGACGGCTGTGCCAGAAATTTTAGCGATGGGTTTTCAGCGGGTCGTGGCAATCGAACCTGATGGCAGCCTCACAGATTATACCCACGATGAAACGCAATTCGCCCGGTTGTCCCAACGCCTTACCCAGAATATGGGCGTCATCAACTTGTTATTCACGCGCACTGTTTGAGTTTCTTAATATTCAAATCCGATTAGCTTATCCAGTGTTATGATTCCAGCAATTAAAGTAGCTACAGCCGATGTTTAGCCAGTTGTGTGAGACGATACCATGTTGTTAGACCTGTTTCGTGAATTGTTCCTCAGCCCCGTGCTGATTTTTCTGGTGTTATTCGCCATTTTTGCGGCATTGTCCTATTGGGCGCTTGTCATCCTGCGCGAATATCCGGGTTATGCCTTGGGCTGGTTAATCGGTCTTTTTTTCGCCGTGATTTATTATTCGCTCGGCGGCGATATTGATACGACTGGGCAAGCAGAACGAGAAATCCGGCTGAATCTTCTTCAGGTGTTATGTCCGGGGATTTTTGGGCTGCTGCTAGGGGCGATGGTGATGTTTTTGATTCGTTTGGGGCAAGGCTATACGGCTACTCAGGGCATTAAAATTGCTTCGCTCACCGCGCTTATGGTCACGCTCATCTTTTTGATGTTCGTGGTAGACATCAATGGGCAGCGCATGATTGGCATCTTTGCCTTATCGTTGTGTATTGCAGGCTTGTTTGCGATGGTGGTCTTCCGCAGCAATAGCCCCGCAGCATTCCAAGCACAAGCCCAAATGGCACCGCCGCCGAATGCAGGCGGGATACAGCAACCCAACGCGCCCGTTGCCAGTCGTCTGGATGAAATCCGCGCCCGGATGCAGCAACGCACCCGGCGCTAAAACCGCTACTCAAAGGCGTTTGGTACGGATACTTATTCCAGCACCAAACGCCCGAAATCATCCCCTTGCGCCAACAATGCCTGAACATCGCTAGGGGTTTTTGCTTCGGCATAAATCCGCAAAACGGGTTCTGTGCCACTCGGACGCACCAAAAGCCAAGAATCATCTGCCATGTAAAATTTAATGCCATCCAATGTATTGATACGGGTCACACTTTGTCCGTTGATATGGGGCGGCGCTGAGTCTTGCAATTTTTGGACGACAGCTTTTTTGGCGACTTGTCGCGCTAGGTGGACATCGTGGCGGGCATAATGCGCGGGACCAAATTTTTGCTGCAAATCCGCGATAATCTCATGCAAAGGGGCATGGGAATATGCCATGACTTCCAGCAGCAGCAAACCCATGAGAATGCCGTCACCTTCTGGGATATGCCCTTTGATGCTGATGCCACCGCTTTCTTCGCCACCCATCAACACATCGGCTTTCATCATCAAATCTGCAATGTGATTAAAGCCCACCGGAGTCTCGTGCAGCGGCAACCCATATGCCTTCGCCATATTATCAATCATAAACGTCGTCGAAATTGTTTTGACGACTGCGCCGGATTGTTTTTTATGCTCCACCAAATGCCGCAAAACCAGCGCAAAAATATGATGGGGATCCACAAAATTACCCATAGCATCCACTGCGCCAATCCGGTCAGCATCGCCATCGGTCGCCAGCCCCACATCAGCATGATGGCGGGTGACGGCGGCAACCAAATCTTTGAGGTAGCGCAAAATGGGTTCGGGATGAATGCCGCCAAAGCCGGGGTTCATCGTGCCACGAATTTCGTCTACATATGTTTTGGTACGCCCCAATATCGCGGCGAAAGAACCGCGTCCTGCGCCCCACATGGCATCCGAGACCACTTTTAATTCGCGCTCAGAAATTTTATCCATGTCGAGTATTTCGCTGAGGTGTTGATAATAAATCCAAGTGGGGTCAAACCGCCGAATCATCTCGCTATCCAGCCCCTGCTGATACGCCATCAGGCGCGGTTCCCGCTGGTGTTTTTCGTTCTCGCGCAGATATTTTTCGATGACGGCTGATTCTTCGGCAGTAGCAGAGCCGCCGTAACTGGCTTTCAGTTTGAAGCCATTGTAACGCGGCGGATTATGACTGGCGGTAATAACAACACCCGCCGCTGCATTTTTGGCTTTCACATTATAAGACACCGCCGGCGTGGGAACATCTGCCCGCGAGAGCCACGCCACAATGCCATTTGCTGCCATTACTCGCGCTACATCAATCGCAAACCGATCTGATAAAAAGCGCGTATCAAAACCAATCACAATTTCCGGCGGGGTACTGCCAGTATGTTTTTCCAGAATAGTATCAGCGGTCGCTTGTGCCACGCGCTGCACATTAGCAAATGTAAATTCTTCGCCGATGACCGCCCGCCAGCCATCTGTTCCAAATGCAATCATGTAAATTGTCCTGCGGTGGGATACCTGTAAAATAAACAAGCGCGTAGTATAGCAGAGGGACGAACTAAAATAGAGGATGGCACAGCATCAAAAATAGGGTGGCATATCGCACCCTATTTTATCGTTGACGTATATTATGGCGTGTTTTTGGGGATGAAAACCTTAATCCTCATCCAAATCAAAATCGAAGTTCAAATCCAAATCGCCCAAATCTTCCAACAATTCTAGGTTGAAAGGTGTAGGACGCATGACGCCTTTGCGGGCTTCAATCACTTTATAAAAGACCACATCTTCGTAGCCTTTTTTATAGCGTTTGACTTCCATCTGGCGCTCGCATTCGTAGTAATTTTTCACCAGTTCGTAGGTTGCTTCGCTGATGATAACTTCGGCGGGACCTGCTTGTTCTTGCAGGTATTTGCAAATCACCGTCGCTTCACCCAATGCCGCAAATTCTTGGCGTTCTTTGCCCCCTACATTGCCCAACACGGCGGGTCCGCTGTGAATGCCGATGCCATAATACAGCCGTTCACTTTCTGGCATGATTTTGTGCTGCTCAAACAAATCGCGCACCAGTGCCAACGCGGCATCTACCGCGAATGCCGCGTGATATTTTTGCGGATTTAATTGGGTGTTGAACAAACCCGTGACAGCATCCCCCATGTATTTATCTACAATGCCCTGATACAAATCAATAGCATCGCTGGCGAGGCTGAGATATTTATTGATGACGCGCATGAGTTCTTCTGGTTGCAATTTTTCGCTGAAGGTCGTAAAGCCGCGCACATCGGCAAATAATGCTGTAATTTCGCGCTCTTGGGGGCGCATATCAATATCTGCCGGACTCGTCAGGCTTTCGACCAGTTTGGTCGGCAGATAACGGCTGACTTCCGCCATTTGCGATGCCCGCATATGTTCTTCGGTAATGTCATCAATCACTACGGTGACGCCTTGGATGATGCCCGTGTTATCATCGCGCAGAGGACTCACATTGACATTCCAATAGCGTTTGCCTTTAAGGGGCAGTTCCGGCTCGATTGAGAGCAGTTTTTGCAAACCATGCACAGAAGCATTTTGCAGTGCCACCGCAAAATCATCTCCCATCGGCGGCAGGACAGCAGGCAGCGTTTTTCCAGTAATGTCTTGCGTATCCAGCATATCGGCAATACGGCTGTTGGCGATAATGATGATGCCATCGCGGTCAGTCGTCAGGATACTGCTGGCAACCGATGTAAAAATATTCCGCATTCGGTCACGCATTTCGCTGACTTCTTGCAACCGCAATCGCGTAGATTCAAATAGGCGAGCATTCTCGACGGCGACAGCGGCTTGGCTGGCGAAAGCGTATAACAGTTCCATATCCCCGGGTTTAAACAAACCCGCAAAAAAGCGGTTATCGCAATAGACCACCCCAATGACTTCATCGCGCACTTTTAACGGTACTGCCATAATGCTGCGGAGCGAAAAATTGGCAATACTTTCGCTGCCTTGGAACTGCGCATCGGCGCTGGCATTATCAGTTAAAACAGGCTCACCCGTATCCGCAACGCGATTCACGATAGACCGGCTGACCACTAAGCCCTTACTGCCATCCAACTGGGATTGATCCATGCCTCGTGCAACGGTGAATTCCAACTCACCGGTGTGCTTATTCTTCATGACGATGTAACCGCGTTCTGCGCCCGTTAGCGCCACCACAGTATCCATCACCTGATTCAGCACTTCGCCAGTGGTTTGCGATGAATTAATCAGCGCGGTGGTTTCTGCCAATGCTCGCAAAGACCGCAGTTCGGTAAACGAATTTAATGTGGCAACGCCCAAATTATCCACATGCTTTTTCAACGTGCGAAGATTATCTAGCGCCCCTTGCGGCAAACTCAGCCCACGCTGTTTGAGCATGTCGCGCTGTTGGCGCAGCAGGTCAATCGTATCGGTGACATTCTTGCTAGAGCGTTTAAGCATTTCTTGGAGTTGCGAGGTGGATTCTGGTTTAGCATCCGGGGTATTGTTCATCATAAGCGAAACACCTCATAAATTTGAACAGGCTGTGTTTTGCCTTTGGGGGTAATCGAATCAAGCGGCGCAAAACGATACGGAATCGTCGCACCATTGGCAAATGCCTCTAGGTGGTCACGAGTGGCTTGGCTGATGATGATTTGGGCGCTCTCGGCATTTTCTTCTAGGCGTTTGCATAAGTTAATGGTATCGCCAATGGCGGTAAAATCGCGCCGGTTCAGGCTGCCCACGTTGCCCATCGTAGCAATGCCCGTATGGACACCCACCCGATAATAATGCGGGTCGGGATTGATGCCTTGCTGTTTGTACATTTCTAAAAAACCATCGCGCATCAACAATGCACATTCAACCGCCAGCAATGCATGATTATCTTGGGGATTCAACTGCGTGTTATACAATGCCATCACTTCATTGCCCATATATTTATCAATCACGCCGCTGGTTTCGTGGATGCAGCGCGTGGCAACCGAGAGATATTCATTCAGAATTTCCATGACTTCGCGCGGCGGCACATCCTTCAGGGTCGTCATCGGGCGTACTTCGACGAATAAGCATGTCATATCGCGTCGTTCACCACCCAAGTCAATATTGCTTAGTTCTAGGGCGCGTTCTGCCAAGCCTTTCGGCAGGTAATTTTCCAGCGTGCGTAACTGCTGATAATGTTCCACTTGTTCAGTCACATCATCCACCACCACTGCCACCCCGCGCGTATTATTGTCGGCGTCTTTTAAGGGGGTCAGCTTAAGACTGACGGCAATACGGCGTTCCAAACTGCTAAATTCACCCTCAATCGTATGCGGTGTACCCGTTTTACGAACATCTGCTAGATACATGCCTAAATCTGCCGCAATGCGGGGCAGCACCTCGCTCAATTCTTTGCCAACCGTCGTTTCTGCCGAGCGTACCAGAATTTTCTCTGCTGCCCGGTTAAAGGTCTGCACAATATTTTCGGCATCACCGGCGATGACACCGCTACCGATGGAGGCAAACACATTATCCATCAGCACTTTCACTTGGGTAATTTCATCAATAATCTGTTGTAGTTCGGCATACAAAAACGCATTGGCGATAGCAACCGCAGCAATATTGGCGAAAGCCGTCAGCGTATTTTTTTCGCGCTCAGTAAAAATGCCTGCCTGCAAACGATTGTCTACATAAACAACACCGACTACATTATCTCGGTAGAGCAGCGGCACACATAGCACCGAGCGCAGCGCAAAATTGGCGATGCTGACGTTGCCTTGCAAACGTTCATCTTGGAAAGCATTATCCGCCAACATGGGTTGACGAGTCGTAAGAACATGCTGCAAAATGGTGTTGCTAATTTGGGGGCGGGTGCCTTCGGTATAACCGCGCAGCGTGAACGTATCATCGCGCACCACCCGGAAATCAAGTTCTTTGGTCTCTTGGTTGACCAACACAATATACCCACGTTCTGCGCGGGTCAGGGCAATCACAATATCCATGGTTTCATCCAGCACTTTATCCACATCCAGCGTGGTCGTAATCTGGGATGCCATTTGTGCCAATGCCCGCAGTTGGCTGAGTTCGGTTTGTTCATCAACCAATTGGTCTTCCAGTTTTCGCAGTTCGCCTTGCACCCCGGCTAAGGTCGAAATGACCGTGGGGGGCAGCGACATCCCCCGTTGTTTGAGGATGGCTTTCTGGCTTTCCAATGAGGCAAGGGTTTCATCGAGTAAGGTTTTCGCTTGGCGCAGTTCAAATATCGCGCCCGGCGGTGTATTATTCGTAGCTTCTGACACAGCAATTCTCCGCTTCCGCACAGGTTGAAGCAATGTTCATCTGATTTAATTGTAACATTTTTTTATTATTGTGCGCCATTAATCCTAGCTGATTTCTGAAATTAGTCCTTTAGACAATCTCAACTTTAATCCCAATATCAGCTAACGCTTGTTGCAACGCTTCCCATTGGTCGCCATCAATCACGCCGGCGGTATCGCCCAAACGCGAGCGCAAATAACGCCGTAGTGCCGGATTATCATAGATGCGGTCTAAAATTTCTTTGGAAGTAGTTCGCACGACCAACACTTGCTCAAAGGTGACTTCAGTAACGGCACTGCTGCCCTGCCAAGTTTCTAACAGTGCCGCGATTTTGGGCGGCAATGGCTTATTGTCCTGATGCCGTTTTAAAAATGCCGCAATATGCGCCGGGGTGATGCCTTGCCCGGCGGCTTGTTGCAAGCTCGTGGCGTTCAGTTTATAGGTATAGGGGTCACTGCGTTTGTCCCAAAGTGTGAAGCGTGCCAGTTGAAAGCGGTCTACGCAGGGGACACGGCGCGATGCCTGAAGAATCCCATCCGGCTGAATGATGATATTATCCGGCTTGATATTAGGATTTTGCCACGCCGCTAACCCTAAAAATGCCCGCCCATAAGCGGTTAAACGCACAGCATCTTCTGCTAAGTCTACCAAGCCTAACCAGTGCAAAGGACCTTGGCAGTAAAATTCCAACAATGCCCCCTCCACTGCATCCCAACTGGAAAAGCCACGCAAATAATCGCCCGATGCGCTGCGAATATACCAACTGTCATAATCGCCACCCGGACGCTGAAATGCCGGGTCAATGGCTTTCACCAATTCGATAAAATCATCCAGCGACCACCATTCATTGGATGGGGCATATTGCTTGAGAAACGTTGCAAACACTTCGCGCCCAATTACCGGATTGTATGACCACCCAGTTGGGTCGGGCAATAAGCCCGGCACATGCCATAAATCGGCATAGGCAATGCTGCTACGCCATGCAGTAGCTAGGTCTTTCAACTGTGTACCGCGTGCTGCACTCAGCCAAGGTTGCAATTGGGTTTTGCCAGGATAAGCCCGCCCATCCTGAATATAGATTAAATCCGCACTGATACCCACACCCAACAAAAATGCCAAGCGGCGTTCATCTTGCACCAAACAATACGGCAAAATGCGCTCGACTTCCGCCGGTACAAAGTCATCATCCACCACCGCTGCACCATGAATCCGCAAATATGCCAGCAGCGTCGTCATATCATCCACTATCGAAGTATCCGCCAGCCGTATATTTTCAACTTCTTCCGGGCTAAGAGGCGTTAAATTTTGCGGCGGTTCTGGGTTTTCCGGCGGCAAATCATCGGCGGCAATCACTTCTAATTGGCTATAAGACGTTTTGTGCAGCGGCAGTACCGTTATCAATTCTGCTGGAATATACACAATGGGGCGCAACCCGGTAGCAGCTTGCTCAAAGCCTTCACCAATAATGCCGCGATAATACAACCCTTCGGCGACGGAGGCAGGTTGCACATGCGGTTTATCGCGTTCCAGTTGGGCGCGTCCCATCTTACGAATTTCACCATTGAGTAGTTCAAATTGCAAAAATAACATTTGATGCTGCTTGTTAGCGACTAACATCTGGATAGCGCCGCGTTCTTTATCGTTCAGTTTGTCCCACACTTGGGCGGCATTCTCCGGTTGCAGCATAACCGCCATCAATTGTTTGACAAGCTCTTTATGGCTGCCCTTATCGGCATTCACCCCCCATACCTGCGCCATGGCATACAGCACTTCGGGCGGTGTATCCTGCAACATGCTTTGTAATTTTTGCACGGCATTTTATCCTGTGTGGCATTGATGATGGGATGACTTAACTATTTTTATGGAAGAGGCGCTGCCACCAACGCCGCACACGCTGGCGCATTAGGCTGAGGGACTGTTGTAATTTGCCGCGCCATCCGCCCTGTACAGGTATGTCGTCCAGCGTATCCAATAACCGTGCGCGAAAATCGGCAGGCGGCGGCAGGGTGGAATGCAACCGTTGTTGGGCAATAATGCCTAATGACAGCGGCACTGTTAGCAGCATCATCAATTCATCATCGCTGAAGTCAGTCAGTTCTTCTGCATGATTCGGACGCCACACGCGCTCAATAATGGCAGTGGTTAAATAAGCACACAGTTGTTTTTGATAATCATCTAATTCTTCATCCCACACGCGGTAATCCAATGGCTGCGGCAAGCTGTTCAAAAGCCGCAGTAATTGTTGATTCAATGGCGAATCGTCAGTGACAGTTTCTAATTCACTGACATCAAATAAATCACTCTCGATATGATCTTCAAAAGGATTATGGCGTTTATCTTCGGGCTGCATGGCTGTGTTCACCCACAGTCAAATCATCTTTTTCTGCTTCAACTATATATCAGGATGTGACGCCAGACAATATAACCTGTCGGCTTTTTTGATTACACGTTTGCAATGCGGGACAGGTGCATTAAAATGAAAGCTATGGTACGACTCATGCTTCGCCTCATCCCGCTATTATTTTTGACGGCGTGTGGCACTCGCGTTATTACGCCCCCCTCCTTGCCAACCGTGATGCCGATGGAGGCAGCCGCGACGGCTTTGGTATTGACCGAAAATGCACCCCCCGCCGGATTTGAGACCGTTTCTTTCCCGACGATTGACGCTGGATTGCCTTTGCTACCGGGTTGGCGTTACGAAGTTGCGCTGGATTTTGTCGGCGTTTTTGCCCGAACACCACGCACTGTCGCCGCCGCTTCTATCGCCGAAGTCAGTTTTAACCAAGTGGCATCAGCGCGGCGCGTGGTCGCCACCATTGATAATGATATTCAGGGTCAAACTGACCCAATTGCCTATGAAGCCGTGCGGTTGGGACCGGATGCGTTTTTGGTACGGGAGGGCGTTTGCCTAAGCAATGCGGGCGAAGATGCCCAAATCGCCGCTGATTTCAGCGCCGGAGCATTGGTGGGTGGTGTGCAGCAAGCCCAAACAGCGGCACAAAAAGCCGTCATCAATGGGCATGAAGTCTGGCGCTATACCTTCACTACCGACGATGTGGTCTTTGCTGGTGTGCAACTGATGGATAACAGCCGTATCTTAGCCTTAACAGGTGAATTATGGGTATCGCCTACCTATAATGCTGTCATTCGGTATTATTTAACCGCTGATGTTGAAAATGTTCTCTTGTTTGATACCGCCCTACCTGTCACCGGCAGTCTCCGCATTCGCTACGATGTATTTGATGTGGGCATCGTCCCCAATTTGAACGTACCCTTTGGTTGTTAATATTTTTCGGTGAGTCGTACAGAGTCTTTTAGGAATCGCTAAAGGTCTTATATGGTCTTAGGTTTTACATTATAATGAAGAAATCGAACATCTGTGTGAGGGTCACGTCGCATGATTCACATTCATTTTGCCAACCATACCCACATTAATGTCCGTTTTGCTTTTAGTCCCCTCTTGGAAACCACCCTGAGTTATTTTCGTTTGCAATATACTGAACACTCGGCAATTTATGCCCCTTGGATAGATGAGACTCAGCGGGCGCTGCATGGCGTTGAGTTGGCGTTTATGGACGCGCTGATTCTGCCGCGGCATTATATGGCAGATTTTTTGACGCCCACGCCCACCACACCGCGCATGGATTTTGAAGCCGAATTGCAGGCTGTTTTGCAAACGCCGCCGGATATTGTCCGTGCCTCTGTTCAAGAGGTGATTGAACATGGCGGCGAATCAGACATTCGGAATTATTTTTTGGCGTACCCATCGGATGCTTTGTATTGTCTCGTGGAAGAAATGCGCGTTTATTGGCAGCGGACGGTTGCGCCGCATTGGTCGCGGATGTTGCCCGTGCTGGAAAATGATGTGTTATATCGGGCGCGACTGCTGGCGATTGAAGGCACCGAATCGGTCTTACACAGTCTTGATAACCGTATCCACTATGCGCCGGGCGTATTGTCTTTAGACAAAAAGTATAAAGATGGCGCTTATGATAATTATGAAGTGCAAACCACCGATAGCTTACTGTATCTGATTCCATCGGTATTTTCGTTTAACAGCCTCAGTTGGCAAGTGGTCGAGCCTTGGCATCCCGCGTTATATTATGGCACCCGGGGCAGTGGTTTGTGGTACAGCGTTCCGCAGGCGAATAATGCTGCGCTGGAAATTACGCTTGGGGAGGCTCGCGCCCGTATTTTTATAGCCTTGGCAGACCCGACCAGCACCAGCGAACTCGCCCGCAAATTACATCTGACCGATGGTGCAGTCTCACAGCAGCTTACGTTACTACGGCAAGCCGGACTGATTGAATCGCAGCGCAGTGGGTATCGGGTGTATCATCGGTTATCGCAGCGGGGAACGCAATTGATGGCGTTGTTTGGTTAGAGTAAGTGCGGGCGCAGGATGGTTGCGCCCTGTTCATGCTTAATTGTTATTCCGGTTGCAATTCGCCGCGCATCACTGCCGAGGCATAATCCATATCCACCTGATGTACTGTGACCGACATCGTAATGCGGTAGCCATCCAAATCAAAAAGAGTGAAGGTTCTATCGCCCCAATATTGGGTTTTAATGTCTTCATCCACTTTGATACCGCGTGATTTTGCCGCCGTATAAAGCCCATCCAAATCACCACCTTCGGGTAGATACACCATAAAATCTACCACATCCCGGTCACGGGTATCATCGGGTCGGCGCCCCAACGCCAGATTCGCTTGCCCCAATACCAGAATGGCAAACGCATTCACGCCATCGGGTCCGTCCATCGCCATTTGTTTGGTAAACCCCAATTTTTCGTAAAAGGCAATGCTGGCATCCACATCTTTGACGTTCAAAATCGGCATAATCATGATATTCAATCCCCCTGCTGAAGAAAAAATGTTCGATAATTTATATTAGGACAATTGTTCTTATTTGTCAACAAATAATCGAAATTTCATTAAAATCAAATAATCAGATAATTTGTTTTCTGGTGCTGATTGGAGTATGCTAAACGCTGAAAAATTAAATGATGATTCGATTATTGAAAGGCATTCCTAATGGCGTATGATACCCTGTTGTATGAGGTGCAACATGGCGTTGCCACCGTCACGCTCAATCGCCCCGACAGTTACAATGCGCTCACCAACACCATGTATCAGGAACTTCTGGATGCATTCCGACAGATTCAGCGCGATAAAGCCGTGCGAGCCGTGCTATTGACCGGCGCAGGCAAAGGCTTTTGCAGCGGTGCCGATTTGACCGAATTTGATTTATCGCAGGAAAAAATCCCGGTCGGCGCGATGCTGCGGGCTGGTTTGAATCAAATTGTGACCACCTTCCGCACTTTGGAAAAGCCCATCGTGTGTGCCTTAAATGGTGTTGCAGCGGGTGCGGGTGCCAGTTTATCGCTGGCGTGCGATTTACGCATTGCCTCTGATAAAGCGACTTATGTCTTCGCCGCTTTTGCCAACATTGGCATCATCCCCGATGCCGGCGCAACCTATTTGCTGCCGCAGTTAGTCGGCGTGAATCGCGCTTTGGAATTGGCATGGTTGGCAGATTCGCAAAATCGCCTTTCGATGGACACTGCCGCCGAATATGGCTTAATTAACTGGATTGTGCCACACGATGACCTGATGACGGAAGCGACGGCATTGGCGACCAAATTGGCAAGTATGGCAACGCGGGCATTGGGCATGGGCAAACGGGCAATGTATCGCGCTGCTGAAAAATCATTTGCTGATGCGTTGGAATATGAGGCGCAGTTGCAGGATGGCGCGTTCAAAACCCACGATTTCCGTGAAGGTGTACAGGCATTTATTGAAAAACGTCCGCCGCAATTTCGGGGTGAATAAATACACTGCTCCGGTAAATAGGCTATTCGATACCGGAGCTAGGCTGCTTTGTATGGGGATTTTTGAAATCTTTATGCGCTGTGCATTATTTTTAGGTTACACTATAATAAAGGTGCTAAAATCGGAATTAAAAAATTAATAACGAAACAATATATTCAAAATAATGTAAAAATGCTTTTTAAAATTGTTAAGGTGGGAACGCTCTATTGTTATGAATGCTCATATTGTGATATCGCAACGTTTTCGCTTTTGGCTCACCCCGCCTATTTTCATTGACGATGATGATAAAACCCGCACTGCCCGATTATTGTATCGTATGGTACGGATGCTTATTGGGTTGGCATTGGTTTATTTCGTCGTCATGCCCTTTATCGAACCCCATCTTGCAGTTGGCATTCTTACCAATGCCTTTACCCTCATCATTTACGCAGTCATTCTATACCTCACCCGGACGGGGCGAGTCCTCTTAGCCAGCATTCTATTTTCGACTGTCTTTTGGTCTACGATTACCTGTATTGCTTTCGCCTATGCTGGTACATTGACCCCCGCGTTTATCAGTTATTTTACTGCCATTGTGATTGTGGGTTTGCTGCTAGGGGGACGCTGTGCGCTGGTGTGTGCTATCGGCAGCATTGTGGCTAATTTAGTGCTGGTGTTATTAGAAGTATATCGGTTTTTGCCACCACCGCTTTTGACGAGTTCGCCGCTGACGATGTGGTGGGTGACAGGCATTAATTACCTCATGATTGTGGCACTGCTGCAATTGACCTTTGACGAAATTGTGACAGCACTCGCCCGCGCTCGCACGCAGTTAGAAGAACAGCAGCGTATGGAAGCGGCACTGCGTGCCAGCGAAGAACGCTACCGCTTGATTTCGACTATCACATCGGATTATACATTTTCATCGCGGTTTAACGCTCAGGGTGAGTTGGAAAACACCTTGCTCACGGGCGCATTTGCAACAATTACCGGTTATACCCCAGAAGAATTTGTCGCAGCAGGCGGTTGGCGTGCCAGTTTGCACCCGGATGATTTGGCACAAGATGATGCCGATATGGCGGCGTTACGCGCTAATCAAAGTATTATGACAGAAATTCGCATTATCAGGAAAGATGGGGCAGTGCGCTGGGTGCGGGTCTATGCCAAACCCGTGTGGGATGCTGGAAAAAATATCCTGCTCGGAATTAACGGGGGTGTACGTGATATTACCGATAGCAAAACAACCCAGGATGCCCTCCGTGCCAGCGAAAACCGTTATCGCAGCCTAGCCGAACATATTCCCAATAGTGTCATCATTCTGTTTGATACTGACCTGCGCTTCGTTTTAGTAGATGGTCCCGAATTGGCGAGTTCTGGCTATTCCAAAGCCAGATTGGAGGGGAATACCGTTTATGAGGCATTGCCGGCTGATTTTGTGGCGATGGTCGAACCCAATATGCGGGCAGTCCTGCAAGGTCAACAATTTTCGATGGTATTGCCATTTGCCGACCGCTTTTATCATTATCATTATGTGCCGCTGCTGAATGACCAAGGCAATATCATTTTGGGCATGATTTTGGGGCAGAATGTGACTGCCCAAAAACAATTGGAAGCGCAACTCCAACGCTACACTGCCGAACTGGAACAGATGGTAGAAGTCCGCACTGCTGAAGTGCGAACCGCCAAAGAACAAATTGAAGTCATCATCGAACATACGAATAATGCCATTGCGCTTATTCAGCCTAATGGCGATGTGAAACTAGCAAATCCAGCATTCCAGACCATTTTTGGCACCAAAGCAGCCCAAAATATTGAGCGCCTGTTGTGGCGGGTGGCAAATCCCGAATCGCTGGATATGTTAGCGCAAGGCTTGCTGGTGGCTGTTCACGATAACCAAGCCAATACCTTCTCGGCGCGTTTTAAAGATAGCGATGGGCTTGAGCGTGACTTTGACCTCACTTTCGTGCCAGTCACCCAATCTCCGCAGGCACAAACCAGCATTGTTCTCAGCGCCCACGACATCACCCATGTGAAAGAGATAGAGCGATTCAAAGAGCGTTTCGTCGCCAATGCCGTGCATGATTTGAGCAGTCCCATCAGTGGTCTTTCGACGCGCTTATATTTGCTGCAACGCAGCCCAGAGCGTTTGCATGACCATGTAAAATCATTAGAACGGCAGGTGGATCATTTACGCAATTTGTTGGAAGATTTACGCACGCTCTCGCAGTTGGATAGCGGCAAAATCCATTTGGAACGCACTTTGACCGATTTTAATGGTATCGTGCTGCGGGTTTTTGATACGTATGAACCCGTCGCCATGGAAAAATTTCAACAGCTTATCCTTGATTTTGACGCATCGCTGCCGATGGCTATTTTGGATAGCCGGCAGATTGAACGGGTCGTGGCGAATCTCGTCTCGAATGCTATTAATTATACGCCTGTTGAGCGTGCCATTAGGATTACGACCACCTGTGACACCTATGGGCTGGTGCTAGAAGTCACCGACCAAGGGATAGGCATCGCGCCGGATGACCAAAAGCGCGTCTTTGAACGTTTTTTCCGCACGGATAAAGCCCGGTCAACGCGCAGTAATGGTACAGGTTTGGGGTTGGCAATCGTCAAAGAGATTGTGGATTTGCATGGTGGCAGCGTGAGCCTAAAAAGTGAACTGGGGATAGGGAGCATATTTACGATTCGTTTGCCGCTGTAAAATGCTGCCGATATTTTTTAGTGGGTGTTATCCGCTGCGGGCAATCACAATTTCGTTTAACGCTGTCATCACAAATTAAAAAAATAGGTGACATCGTAACCGCGTTCTTTAAGCAAGGTGATGGCTCTGGAACGTAATAGCACAAACTGCTCCATGCCTTCCAAAAGTTGTTCTAACTTCTCTGCTTCCAACGCTGTGAGCGTTGTTTGTTTGCTTTTTTGGGTAAGGGTTATCCGGTGATTGTCTTCCAACGCATCGGGTTGGAGGCGTACCATTGCCCATAATTGGCTGTCCGTATAATTGGGAAGGGCATCTAGCCATTCTGAAATGTTTGTCGAGGTAACCGGGGAATACATCAACAACGTTTCCACCATCACATCCTCTAAGTCGCGTTGGCTTTGAGAGGCAGCTTGTTGGAAGTTCGCCAATATTTCTTTCGGTAAATGTAAGGTGATAGCAGTGCTGCTTATCTGATAGTCTCCATCGTTACACAGCTTCTGGAATTATTATACAATATCCTGCGGGCTGGGGAGGCTGCCAGCCTGCTTTAGGTGGTTTTGCAACGATTAGTTGACGATGCGGTAAAACAACACATCCTCTTCTGGAGCGCCAAAAAATGGCAGGAGTAAGCCTAATTCTTCGCTGCGTGGCTGCGTAATCCCTTGCACAAGTTCAAAAGTATTGTAGGGTAACACGGGCAAATTTTGGCAGTCGGTTTGTACGCCAGAGGCTAATATCCAGCCAAATCCACTCAGATATTGAATACGATAACGGTCTTGTTTGGGTGATGTTGCCATTAACATCACGGTTGAACCAGTTTCAAGGATACCTATCGGTTCATAATCCAAACTGGGACCAATACGAACATTTAACGCTTCTTTGCCCACTGCGTCTACCCGACCTGCACAACCATCTAGTGTAGCATCCAAGCGGGCAAAATGAGCCGGGGTATCCAGCAAGGTGGGATTCGTAAATTCGGTGTGGATTCGCAGCCCATACCCCGCCGGAATGGGAACACTATCATCGTTTGATTGTGCCACAGCAGTACCTTCGGCAGTGATGATGCGCGTTGTGTCGGCTGAATCAGCTTCAACAGCAAAATGCCCCGATGAAAGCATTATCGTGGCACGAGGCGTTAGCACTTCAAAGGTTTGGATGTCTGTCGTATCAGGAAGAAAATAAATACTGCGCCCCATTGTTTCGGCTTGAATAGCGGTTGTCTCGTAGCGGCGAAGCATGAATTGGGTTAGGGGCAGCAGCAATGTTTTGGCATCATCCCCAAACAGCACCAATGCTCGCCCAGACCCATTGGTTTTGATGCTGTCCTCTGCGCCGAAAGGCATCATCGCTCCCTCAGCAATAGGCAACCAAGTCTCAGTATTTGCCCGCCGGAATTCAACGCCAGGATAAAACACGATTAATAAGGCGGCTCTGGCATCGGCGTGTATTGGAAAGGACAGTATTCCCATCAGAATACTACATAGCAGTAAAACAGTTTTCCGCCGCATAGCCCACCCTTCTCACATCAGTAAAGGCATCCTGATTATTCTAAACCTGAGACTCATGATCAGCCTGCGTGAAAAATGCGTATTGGTAGGGACACGGCATGCCGTGTCCCTACGAAAAATCGCTCTCTTGAACTTGAGCGATCAGAATTTATTTCAAAAATCGGCAGCAAGGGATACCGTGTATCCCGACAAAAAATAGCCGATTGCCAACACCACTAAGGTGTTGATGTTGGTTCTGGCGTGGTTTCTGGTTGTGGGGTGATCAGTTCTTGTATGGTAATCAAATCCCCCAACGATGAGTACAACAGCGCATTTTCTGGACCGTGATTTACCGGGAAGCGGCGCAATCCAGCGCAATTTTCTACTACCTCGGCTGTTGTAGACAAAATCCAACCAAACCCGCCCCTAAATTCCACACGATACCAATCGCCTGATTCGACTGTCCCTACCAACCGCGTAATTTCGTTAGCAGCAATGACACCAATACGGGCTGATTCCAGCGATGCCCCTTGGCGAACATTAAGACTCACATCGTCTTGGGTGGTGATGGTCGCCTCACAACCATCTAGGGCAGCATCCAACTCGGCAAAAGTTGTGGCAGCGACCACTTCGCTGAGGGTTTCTTTCGCACGTACCCCAAAACCTGCATCTACATCCGCTTGGCTTTCATTCGCTTTGTTATCATTCGCCGCTGCCGCCACCCGCCCTTGCGAGACCAACATTGCTGACCGCCCATCCGACTCAACGCGAATAGCAAACAAAGTGCCGCGAGCCGCCAATTGCATCGCCGGAGTCTTGACATGGTAGCTGGAATCAGCGTTTAACAAACGCGCAAGTGTTTGTAGCGTATTCCCGGCTAAAACTTCGGCTTCAATCTTAAACGAGGTATCATCCCCTTGAAATTGTTGAATGCGATAGAGGGTATCGGGTTGAATTTCGGTCTCAATCTCGTCGGCAAAGAAAATAATGCGGGCGCGTCCATTAGTATTCGTGCGGATAGTATCGCCTACACCCACAATCGCTTCCACCGTCACCGGAATCCAATTGGTGGTATTGACACGCTGAACTTCTACCCCGGCTTCCACCACTTTAAGCATAGCAGCAAGCTCGTTCTGTGCCTGTGATAACTGGGTTGCGAGAAGAAGCAAGAGCAGCACAGACAACAGAAAAAAATAACGTTTCATGAGATGATACGCCTTTGAATTAAATGAATATATTGATAAATACAATGAGCGAGAAGCAAACTAGAATGGGAGATGCCATGCTGCTGACAATAATTTTACACCAGATTCGCCGATTGAAATAATGAATCGGCTTGCTCTTTACATGTTTGGTATTAATGAATTTCTTCTGAGGGCGACAACCCCGCGAAGTATTCCAGCAAGTAGCGATGGATGAAAATATACCCGCCGCCGACTTTGCGGAGCAGAATGAGCGATGCTGCGTAATCCAGAAAATGGGCATAGTTTTGGGGGATATGTTGCTGTTGGTATAAAACTCGGCGTAGCGCGGCATGTTGCAACACCGTGAATCCCCCAAATATCAGCCACATAGGAAAAATATATAGCACTAGCACAATTCCCAAGACAAATAAGCCAAATGCTGGCGACATAATCAGCACAACCCCCGGCACGATACCCACAATGCCGACTGCTTGTATCAAAAAAATGCGATTGGCATTGGACAAAGAGCGCCAGATGCCTTGATTCGGCTGCTGCCGCATTTCTAGTTCACCAAATGCCAAGCCCGCCGAAAACGAGACAAGAATTGTGGTAGCGGCAATGATGATAAGCGTTGCTGGAATAAATAGACTGAGTGGCGGAAAATCTCCGGGGTCAATGAGAGTCATGACAATCGAGGTTGACAACCCGATTAAACCAGCCGCAATTGGGGAGCTTGGCTGGACTTTTTTTCGTAGCCATGTGGCTTTTTCCAGAACCACAATCTGTTCATTGCCCACTTTGCCACGCAAGGTAATATGAAATTGTTCAGCCAGTTTATACGCGGTTATTGTCACCAGTGCCATCACCAACATCAGAATAAATGCTACTATTCCCAAGTTGGCGGTAAAACTCAAACAAAACAGCCCCATCAATAGACCCGACCAGAATGCCCCCGACCACGTATAAAACATATAGCGAGCAGCAATGAAGCCCAAAAGAAAGCCGAACAGGATACCAAGAAACCAAAATGTCAGCGGTGAAATCGGCGGCAATCCCAATTCTTGCATTACAGCGGGCAAGGCAAACAATGGTATGAAAAATCCGAAGCTATAGACAACTACATAAATCGCTATCACCATCGCTGTAAACCATCGCTGATACAGCACAAATTGGGGAGTGTCAAGCCAAATCGGTTGCAACCCTTCAATCTGAAATAAACTCATCATCTGTGCCTGCATCTTTTGTGCTAACCATGAGAGGTAATGCTGCGTTTGTTCTGGTGAATAGGGTTTGTCCCCCACGCGCCGTTCAAACACGCGCCGCACATAAATATCAAATAAATGCTTGCGTTGTGTCTCGATATTATCAAAATCGGGGATGTCGCTTGCTGATGTGCCGCGATATGCCAGTATGATGACGCTCAACATGAGTGGCGATTGTGCTAATTCGCGCAGTTGTTCATCTCTGGTAATCAGATCACGCACCACCGCCACATCTGAGCCAAGTGCTGTAAGGTAGTGTTGAATCTGGTCATCCGCTAACGGTTGAATGACAACCGCACCATTGAGTTTGAGTTGGTTGGTCAGTGCCTCATAATCCCGAATCCGGCTGCACACCACCATATCCACGAAACCGTGTTCGCTGCGATAGGTATTGATGGCTTGCACACAGGCATCGCGTGCTGTTTCGGTCACTTCATCCAGCCCATCCAGCAGCGGCAAAATTGCCTCATCCTGAACCCACTGTAGCGCCACTTTGCGCGGCACTTGGTATTTGCTGTTTAGTTCGTCTAGCAGCCACTCCGTGAGGGGCAGTTGTTTTTCGCCCCATGAAGACAGATTAAACACGACTGGAATCGGGTGTGCCTCATCCGTTTCAGCACGAGTTAATAATTCGCGTGCCAATTCGAGCAGGGTGGTGGTTTTGCCGCCGCCGGGGTCGCCCAAAATTAGCAATTTGCCATTCATGCGTTCAAATATCTGCATAATATGGGTATCGGCGGCGAGAGGCATATCACCGCTAGGGGTTCGCAGCAGCGTATCCCAGGGGTTATCCACCACGCCGCTGGCAGCTTGCAAGCCCAAATCAATTTTTATGGCATTATGCAGCGAATTATCCAACACGCCTTCTATCCAGAACGCGCGGACATTTTGCAGCATGGCATACCGATTGCGTTGTTCCGGGTTGGTAGATTGCCGTGTTTTTTGCATTGCTGTCGCTATCGGTTTGGCAGCAGCAGGTGTGACTGTTTCACCAAAAGTCGCTTTCAATTCAGCAATAATGGTCAGGATGTTGTCGTGGCGTTCTGTAGGGTCTTTGGCAGTGGCTTTGCTGATAATATCGTCTATATCACCGGGTAGTTCCGGGCGTGCTTGATGTAACAGCGGCAGCGATTCTTGCAAGTGCCGCATGACCATCATCGCAGCCGGCGTATCCTGAAACGGGTGTTTGCCCGCCAACACCTCATACAACATCACCCCAAACGCATAAATATCGGTTTGTGGCGAGACGGGCTGTGCTTGGATTTGTTCGGGAGAAAGATAGGCGAAGGTGCCTTTGATGGCGTCGGTGGCGGATTTGTTGCCATCCGCGCGTTTAGCAATCCCAAAATCGGTCAGATAAGCGTTGCCGCGTTCATCAATCAGGATGTTATCCGGTTTCAAATCCCGATGCACCACCCCCGACTCATGGGCGGCGTGTAATGCATCGGCAATTTGGCTGACGATACGCGTGGTTTGCGCTAGAGATAACGCGCCATGTTTCGCCAGCATCTCGCGCAAGCTACCGCCTTTGATATAACGCATGACCAGAAATGCACCGTGTTCATCGCGCCAATAGGTATACAGCGGCACGATACTCAGGTGTTCTAATTGCGCGACCAGTTTTGCTTCATGTTCAAAATTAGCGATAAATTCGGGCTGGTTGGCGTGTTCTGGCAAGATAATCTTGATGGCAACGCGACGGTCTACAGATTGTTCAAGGGCTTCATAAACCATGCCATAGCCCCCCGACCCAATGGGCTTCAAAAATTCGTAACCGCGAATCACTTGCCCACTCAGATTGGTCATTCGCTTCAGCCTATCATCCCTGAATTATCATGAATAACCAAATTATGACGGATAAACATCAAAAGTGCGACTCTGCCTGTGCAAAATTGTACAAAAAACGGCATAATGGCGGCATAACCGAGACCCACACACGATAGCGAAACCTTATGCCTGAGCCTTTCCACGGCGAACCCACCATGACGGTGTACCGTATGTTGCAGCGATTATTGCAGTACAATCGCGCCAGCCTGCCGGCTGTGATGCTGCGCCGCACCATCGGCGCTTTTACCTTGCAGCAAGATACCCCACCCGCCACCGCCGTCAGCCAGCGATACGTCTTGGTCTATCCGCAAAATCCGTTTGTGGGCGAGCCAGAAGTGCGCCGTATGTATGTAGATGAAGCCGAACCCGGTTTGGTGAATGCCCGTTTGCAAGTGCAAGACAGTCGCGGCGTCGTCGCCCAACCGGACGACGATGGGCATTATTTGTTCCCGCCGGGGACACCCGAATTTGACCAAGTGAATGCTTTTTATTTTGCTACTTTCACGCTGCGAATGTGGGAACGGTACGCACAGCGTAGCCTTCCGTGGGCATTTGCCTCGTCGCGTTTGACGATTGACCCGCATGTGGGCGATAAAGCCAATGCCTTTTACAGCGAACAAGCCTGTTTATTGGGTTTTCATGCGTTTGCAGGCAACAATGGCGAAGCCACCAGCACCGCCCGCAGCGCCGATATTGTCAGCCATGAGACCGGACATGCTGTTTTAGATGGCATTCGCGGCTTATATAATGAATCGTTCAGTGTCGGCTGTCGCGCTTTCCACGAGAGTTTTGCCGACATCTCGGCTATGTTAGTTGCGCTACACGATGATTCGTTGGTCACGCGCCTGCTGGAATCCAGCGCAGGCGATTTGCGCCGCAGCAATTTTGTGTCCGAAGTTGCCGAACACCTCATCGAACAACTCAAAACGGGCAATGACCAAATGTTGGCAAAAGGTGTTTATTTGCGTAACGCCTTCAACCAATTCAAAGATGTGCCGCTGGACGCGCTTGATTATTTGCCACCGAACCCAGAATTTACCTTGTCGCGCCAAGAACATAGCTATTCGCGCCTGTTCACAGGGACGTATTACGATATTCTGGTGGGCATTTACGAACAACTGAAACAGACCATGCTGCCCGTCATTGCGATTTATCGAGCGCGTGAAGCGGTTGGCAAACTACTCATCACAGCGATTGAGATGGGACCCGTTGGCGAAGTCGTGTTTAAAGATATGGCACGGATGTTGCTCTCGGCAGAAGTGCTGCTATTTAATGGACAGTACCAAAGCGTGCTAAAAGCCGTTTTCGCCCACCGCCATCTGCTCACGCCCGAAGAAAGCACAGCGCATATCAGTTCAATGCTGGCATTGCCCGATGTGCGATTGCCTGCCATGCTCAATAACGCTACCGCTGCCAGTGAATTTTTGAAAAATACAGTGTTACCCGCACTGAATCTCAGTATCGCGCAAGAATTATTCCCGATGAATGCTTATCGCAATGGGCGTGGGCAAGTCTTCATCACCTACTTTCAACCGGATAATCTCAGCTTGCAGGGCGCAGCTTATGGCAGCTATGCCAACCTCAATATTGATTTATTTGGCGGCTTAACGCTGACATTTGACAATACGAATCGCTTGCGAGCAGTGTGTTATCGCCCCGTCACTGCCGCTGATAAACAGCATATCGGTATCAGCATCGCCGATATGGTCAAGCATGACCGTGTGACCACCCAAGTTCACCCGCTGCATATCGTTCCAGAACCGACTCCCAGTGGTTTATTGCTTGCCGAAACAACCGACACCAATAACAAAAGCATTTTGATGAAATACCCGGTGATTTTTGATGACGTGCCGGAACAAATCGCCGGATTCACGCGCTATTTGCAATCGTGGGAAGCCGATGGTTTTTTGCCGGGCGAAGATGGGATTTAGCGGTTTCTCATCAGGAATTGCTGATGTTTGGACTGCTGTAGATGGGGCAGCGCGGGAGTATAATAAAAGGCGCAACTTTTGTTATCGGACAGAAAGGCAGACTATGACCTCACAAAATGGCACCCTTATCAAACGAATGCCTTCGCTGAATAAAATCTTCAAACCCAACAATGTCGCTGTCATCGGCGCGACAGAAAAAGAAGGCAGCGTTGGGCGCACCATCATCAAGAATTTGATTACCAACCCTTTCGGCGGGACTGTCTTCCCGGTGAATCCCAAACGCCCGAATGTATTAGGCATTCAGGCGTACCCTAGCATCAACGCCATTCCTTATGATATTGATTTGGCAGTCGTCGTTACCCCAGCGCCCACTGTGCCAAATGTGATTCGGGAATGTATCGAAAAAGGCGTAGAAGGTGCGATTATCATTTCGGCAGGCTTCAAAGAGACGGGGCAGTCTGGCGCAGAATTAGAACGGCAAATTCTGGAGATTGCTCGTGGCAAAATGCGGATTATCGGACCCAACTGTTTGGGCGTGATGCTGCCCTTTTACGGCATGAACGCGACTTTTGCGGGTTCGATGGCGCGTCCAGGTAATGTGGCATTTATCAGCCAGTCGGGGGCAATCTGCACCGCCGTTCTCGATTGGAGTTTTGAGGAAAATGTTGGCTTCAGCGCCTTCATTTCCGTCGGTTCGATGCTGGATGTTAATTGGGGCGATTTGATTTATTATTTGGGCGATGACCCGCAAACCCAAAGCATCGTCATCTACATGGAATCCGTCGGCAATGCGCGGGCATTTTTATCCGCAGCCCGCGAAGTCGCCCTCAAAAAACCGATTATTATCATCAAAGCTGGACGCACGGCACAAGCTGCGGCGGCAGCAGCGTCGCACACGGGTTCACTGACGGGCAGCGACGAAGTGTTGGATGCAGCGTTCCGGCGCTCTGGCATTTTGCGCGTAGACCGCATCTCCGATGTATTTTATATGGCGGAAGTGTTGGCGAAACAACCGCGCCCCAAGAGCAATCGCCTGACGATTGTCACCAATGCGGGCGGTCCCGGCGTCTTGGCGACGGATGCGCTCATTGGTGGTGGTGGCACATTGACCGAAATTTCGCCCGATACCATGCAGGAACTCAACAGCTTTCTACCTGCCGCGTGGAGCCACAATAACCCCATTGATATTTTGGGCGATGCCGAACCAGAACGTTACGCTAAGGCGCTGGAAATTGCGGCGCGTGACCCCAATAGCGACGGTCTCATGGTGATTCTGACGCCGCAAGATATGACCGACCCCACGCGCACTGCCGAAGCCCTCAAACCCTACGCCCAAATTGCCGACAAGCCCGTGTTGGCAAGCTGGATGGGCGGCGCGAATGTGGCAGCCGGCATCAAAATTTTGAATCGCGCGGGTATCCCCACGTTTGATTATCCTGATACGGCAATGCGCTTGTTTAACCACATGTGGCGCTATAATGCCAACTTAAAATCGCTCTACGAAACACCCATGATGCCCGGCGATGAATTTGAACAACCTGACCGCGAAAAAGTCAAAACAATTTTGACGAAAGTTCGCAAAGAAGGGCGCACGATTCTCACCGAAGCCGAATCAAAAGCCGTGTTGGCGGCATATCATATTCCCATCACGCCGCTGGAAATTACGCCGGATGCCGAAGAAGCCGTGCAGATTGCCGAAAAAATGGGTTATCCGGTGGTTCTCAAGCTCAACAGCGAAACCGTAACGCACAAGATGGATGTGGGTGGCGTTCAGTTGAACTTGCAAAGCGCCGATGAAGTCCGCCATGCTTATCAGCGCATCAAAGACGGCGTGACCAAAGCCAAAGGTGCTGAACATTTTCACGGCGTTTCCGTGCAACCGATGGTCAATATCCGCGATGGCTACGAACTCATTATTGGCAGCAGTGTAGACCCACAATTTGGACCCATCATTTTGTTCGGCACAGGCGGGACATTGGTTGAAGTTTTCAAAGACCGTGCATTGGCACTGCCGCCGCTGACCACCACCTTGGCACGCCGCTTGATGGAACAAACCAAAATTTATGAAGCATTGCATGGCATTCGTGGGCGCGAATCCGTAGATTTAAATGCGTTGGATGCAATTTTGGTGCGCTTTAGCCAACTCATCGTCGAACAACCTTGGATTGCCGAATGCGATATTAATCCGTTGGTGGCATCTGCCAGCCAATTGATTGCGCTGGATGGGCGTGTAGTGCTGCATCCCGCCACGCTGCCCGATGACCAACTGCCCCAACCGGCGATTCGTCCGTACCCAGTGCAGTACATCGAAACCTATACCGCCGACGATGGCATGGCATTCACTATTCGTCCGATTCGCCCGGAAGACGAGCCGTTGATGGTACGCTTCCATGAGACGCTTTCAGAACGTACTGTGCAGTTACGTTATTTTACACCTCTCAGTTTGCGCCAGCGGATTGACCATGAACGCCTGACACGCATTGTCTTTATTGATTATGACCGTGAGATGGTGTTGGTGGCTGAACGGCAAAACCCCAAATCGGGCGAACACGAGATTGCCGCTGTTGGGCGTCTGACCAAATCGCACAGCATGTCCGAAGCGGAATTTGGCGCGATTGTCAGCGATAAATATCAGGGCATGGGGCTAGGGCGTGAACTCATGCGGCGTTTGATTGAGATTGGGCGCAGCGAAAAATTAGCGGTAATAACCGGACATATCTCAGAAGATAACAAGCAGATGATTAATCTAGCGACAACGATGGGTTTTGAGATGACTCCCGGCGCAGATAACATGCTGCAAGCCACCTTGGTGTTGTAATCAGGCAGAGAGCCGATGATATTTGGTAGGGACACAGGTTGTGTCCCTACAGATATTTCTTGTCTTTTTTGGTTTATTTACCGACTTGGTGATAAGGGACCTTGGCGTTCTTTGCGAATAGAGTGCCGTTCAGCGGTTTCGCGTTTGCCGTTGCGCGTCGGCGCTTCAATCCCCACCGCGATGCGAACCGCAATGCGTGTGCCTTTACCGGGAGCAGTATCCAGTTCAAAAATGCCGCCAATCAATCCAGCCCGTTCTTTCATGTTTAACATGCCGTAACTGGTACCCGCAGCGCGGCGGGCAACCAATGCCATATCAAACCCTTTGCCATCATCCTCAATCCTCAGCACAACATCAGTGCCTTCATGCATCAATTGAATTTTGATGAGTGAGGCTTCGGCGTATTTACGTGCATTGGTCGAGGCTTCTTCTGTCAGATAAAACAACATTTCCTGTTGTTCGGAAGACAGCAGCATTTCTGAATTTTTATCAATATCGAGCGATAAATTTTGCCGATACGATTTTTCCATGCGTTGCTTTAATTCATTCAGCGCCGCCCCTAACCCTTGTGATTCTAGCACTTGTGGGCGCAACGTGAACATCACATTCCGCATTTCTTCCACAGCGCGTAAGGCACGCGCCCGCAAATCATCCACTTCGTCGCGCAATTTTTCCGGCTGCTTCTGGGCAATCGTAGGCAGCAGCGGCAGATGCATCGCAATCGCCGAAATTGTCTGCGTCACGGTATCGTGCAAATCGCGGACGAGTGTGCTGCGGGCATTTTTATCAATATTGATGATGCGTTCTTTTTCTTCTTTGAGCGTGTTATACAACACTGAGTTCGTTAGCGCGATAGTGGCTTGCACGCCCAACGCCTTCAAGACTTCAATATTATCAGCACTGAAAGCATTTGGTTCGGAACTGCCATAGACCAAAACGCCGTAGCTGTTATAGCCTGCCCGTAACGGAATACCGAGTACCGATTTAATTTGCCGGAAAGAGACCATGGTATTTAATTCGGGGTCTTGTTCCGCATCATCCATAATTTCGACTTCGCCTTCATCCATCACTCGGGCAATAATGCCAACTCTGCCCTGAAAGCGTTTTTCCATATCGTTATGGTTCAAGCCCTGTGAGGTTGCCACTTCCAAATTGCCACGGTCTTCGACCAATAGCGCCATGGCGACTGCCCGCTGTTTGAGGTTTTCAACAAGACTCAGGCGCCCAATGCTGAGGGCAGTTTCCAGAATTTTGTCGTAATTCAAGGTCGCATTCAGTTGGGCTGCCATCTCGGAGAACATGCGCGAAGAGTCTTGCATCTTACGGATGCGAATGCGATTCTCTTCCATCTCTTTGCGAACAGATTTGCGGCGGCGCGAATTTTCTTCGTTGAGATAATTCGCCCAGACCGCTGCCACAGCAATCAAAATCCCCACAAAAATAGTCAGGGCGATATAGCCGGGGAGAATAATGTCGCGCACGGTAGCGTTTTGGAATGCTTCTGTGCCTTGCACTTTATCGCCGCCGATATTGGGCGAGAGCAGCACCCCAATCGCCGCCGCGACAATGATGCCTGCCGCTTGGAAAAGCCCCTCGGTTGACCCTAAACGCAAGATGCCCGATACAATCAAAATGGCTGTGACCCCCAAAATTAAAGTCGTATTGCCATCTGCCAGATATACGAATAACCCAGCAATCAACCAATCGCCAATTAATTTGGGATAGATAATGAATGGGCGCAGCGCATTAACCGCACTAAACACCCCCAGAATCAATGTCGCTAGAATACCAACGCCTAATACCAGCAAGATATCCTGAACCGATGCCGAAGAAAACACGCCTTCTGGCATTCGAGTCCGGGCTTGCATCAGGAACGTGGCAAGCGCAAAACCGACTAACATTAACCAGCGTAAGCCAAAATAGAGCCAGTTATGTCCCAAAGCTGATTTAAATAAGTTATCCATAGGAAGTTACAACATTTAATGGACTCATATGGATAAGGTAACACACTTACAGAAGATACACAATGCTACAACCCCCCCAAAATACAGGGGGGATTTTTAAATATTATCGAATTAATGTAGTTGAATGTTGATACGCTGATGATGACATTTTGGGCAAAATCCTTAAAAATTTGTAATTCTGGTGTGCAGATACTGAGGGGTTGTTATAATCTGTCTTGGCATTCACACCTGATGTTGAAATCCTGACTATGACTGGAAAGATTTTCCAAACGTTTGACTTTACGGCAGCCTTGCCGTTGCGAACCCAAAGTGCCAATACGCAACGGGCGTATTATCGTTGGGTAGATATGTATTTGGTGGATATTGCCGATTTAAGACCCACTGGCGGCGACATCCGGCTAAAGCGCATGGAACAACTCCCGCTGAAAACGCTGCAACGCCACCTGACAGACCGCAAGTTGCACCGCTGGCTGAACACACTAGCGGAACGGGGGCATGGTCGCCAAGGGCTTGACCAAGCACGGGCAGCGGTGGTGACGCTGGCAGAATTGATGGCAGCGGCGGGCGCATTAGACCATGAGGTTTCGGCAAAAATTCGTAGCGTGAGTGTGCCTTCGGTGGCGCATAACCAACCGCCAGAACGGCTGCTGACGGCAGACGAAATCCGGCAGTTGACGAATGCTGCCCAAGAAATGGCAACGTCACCGAATCAGATGTGTCGCAATCAAGTCGTCACAGCGATGCTGTGCAACATGGTACTGCGCCGCGAAGAACTTTCGGCGGCAAAATGGGGGGATATTGGCATCAAAGACGGCAAAATTACGCTGAAAATTGAAGAAGATTTTATCGAAATGCCCCGCACAGTATTATTATTGGTAGACCGTTGGCGCACCGCCATTACTGGCAGCACTGGCGAACCAGCCACACACAGTCCATTAATTCGGCGCATTTGGAAAGGCGGGCGCGTGGCAAAAGATGGCTTATCGCCCGATGGCATTTGGCTGATTATCCGCGATGCAGCGCGTTTTGCGAACATGAATCATGTCACGCCGGATGATTTGCGGCGGTCATCGGTGGCAAAACTGCGCGATGATGGCGTGCCAATCGAAGAAATTAATCGGTTATTGCGGCATCGCAGCACGCTGATTACCGAGCGTTTTTTGGCGAAACTGCCACCAGCCGGGATGATAGACGAACCAGAAAAAACCAATCTGCTGGGTAGTGAGGATGAAGGATAAAGGGGTCATTTAAAATATGTTGATGATCGGCTCTAATAAAACACACCCTACTCCAAAAATAGAGTAGGGTGTGTTTTCGGCATAGAAACCGGTTTAAGTCTAAAATCTGGGGGTGGCATCACGCGGGTGTGGGCATCAGTGCTGTATCCGCGCTATCCATCACACTTTCATTATTAGCTGTCATTTTGGCGCGGGCAATCGCATAAATCATGACACCGTAACCACACTTGGCAGCGACATCCGCGATACAATACCCAACCTGAATGGCTATCAGCGCAGTTGAACCCGTAACACCCACAATCGGCAACAAATAGACAATCGGGTAAAAGCCCCAAGTGGCTAACAGCAGCAAGCGGGTATTGCGTAACAGGACTTTCACAGTGCCGGGTTGGCGTTCAATGGCAGGTCCCAACTCTGTCCAGAGTGTATACACGATGTATACAAATGGAATAGTCGAGAGGAAACCCCATAAAGCACGGGCGCTGACATCGGTGGCAATTTCACCCGGATACCCCAGAATGACCATCAATGCGGCTGCCCCTGCCAAACGCGCCGTCAGCCAACCACTGCCTTTGGCGAGCGTCATTACAGCAATGAGTTCAGCTACCAACAGCGGCACAGTCAGCAACCAATCCACATAGCGGTATGCATCGTTAAAGGGCTGCCCAGATGCGACGTAGACGCCATCCTGAAGCACATATGCCGCTTCCCAACTCTCAAAAATACGAAAATAATGATACCCAGCCACAGCCACAACGATAGCCGACATGACCATCGCCATACGATATCTGGGCGTAAGTTGCATACGCGCCAGCACGAAGAAAATAAACGATGCGAACATCGTTGCAAATGTGAACGAGAACAGATTATAAACCAGACTATACTCACCTATTGATAATTCCGGCATCACACTTTCTCCATACAGTAAATAATTACATTTTGTGAGCTGCTAATTTTCACAACTTTCAAAAAGTTATGAATTTCACAAACAAAATCTTAATCTTCTCGTGTGAGTGCCAATTTATAATTTGGTGAGTGAGAAATAAAAAATACGCTTTTTGCAAAACATCAGCGACAAGACTCAAACCATTATATATAGTTGTTTGAATTTGATGTATCACTGGTCATCGTACCGCGACCAGGCTTCTGGCAGTGGTTCATCCTGATGAACAGGCTGCGCGGCAAGGATGATTTTTGTGTGGGGTGTGCAAAAAATACGATAGCGGGCATGATGGTCGAAAGCCTCCCATTCGTGACGCGGCACATTATAAAATTCACCCCGTTCACAAAACAAAATTCGTATTCCGTACCACTCGACGTGATGCAAACGCCCCGGATACATCTTGATATTTCCGGCGGCTATTTCCCGCGATGTACGCCGGAAATAGCGCCAAGCAAACCATAATTGGGTTATCGCGGCTACACCTACTATAAACCGCACGATAGCTAAGACAATGGCAAACAGATTTTCGGCTGGCACAGCGATTAATATTGCCAACAACCCCAAGGCTATCACACCTCTAGTTGTATGATTGCCAATTTTGCGCCAGCGCCGCCGTTGCAACCGCTGCCGCTGTTGCGGTGTCATGCGTCCCTGCCGATTGGTCTTGAGTGTTGGCACATCTATATCATATAGCGTCACTAATCGCGCATCCAAAATATGTTCCCAAGATTGCTGTTCGGTAGTCGTCATATTGCCACCTCCCAATTCTGCTAGACCCTATCAGCATATTGTGGCTATAAAGCCCATTCTCAAAACAAAAACGCCCTTCTGTAGAGGGCGTTTTTGGAAATTATGCTATGTGTTTGGTTTAGCGCCCCAAATAATCCAACACAATATGATTAAATTCTTCGGTTTTGTCCCACATGGCAAAATGCCCAATATCACTCATCAGCAATAAATCCGCCGTCGGAATCAATTTTGCCATTTCCAGCGCATGTTCGACATAAATGGCTTCTTCCAACATGCCATCCAGAATGAGTGTCGGCGTGGTGATGCTGCCGAGTTGTTCCGGCGTGAAGTTGGGTTCGGTTGCCCACATATTGCCAATATTCCCTAAGAAAGCATCAAAACCATCCGGGGTTGGTGACAATTTGACATAATCCCCAGCCGCCATCTCGATATATTGGTTAAAGCGTTCACTTTCACCGACATCGGTGCGAACACCAGCCGGTGTATAGTTGGCACCATACGCCACCAATTTAATCAGGCGGTCAGGGTGATTCATGGCAATATCTAAGCCGATAATACCGCCATCACTCCAACCCACCAGATTCACCGCTTCGATTTCCAGATAATCGAGCAATGCCAGCACATCGGATGCCATCAGCGTGTAGCCAATTTGTTGTTCAGACATGGTAGAGCGCCCGTGTCCACGGCTATCGGCGGCAATCACATAATAATTTTCGCTGAATGCTGGAATTTGATTCACGAAATAATCAGCATTGCCCAAACCACCATGCAGCAGCAGTAATGCTGGATTCGCCGGGTCGCCATAGGTCGCATAGTACATTTCAATATCATTGACTGCTGCCATGCCAGAGGATACGGCTTCTGGCAATTCTTGGGCGGCGACCATGCCAATTGCCAGCAAAACGAGTGTTGCTAAAATCGTGATACGTTTTAACCACATGAGGGATTGCATATCATCATCTCCTGAAAAATGAACTTTTTATTGAGGCACTTCTGCGAGAGATTATAGGACGCTGAGGGGAAATTGCGCCAATATTGGCAGCTAAATTTAGTGCTTCATCCGATAAATATTTTAATTGACGAAGTTAGCACAAAAAATCCGGTTCATTAAATCACAACTTTGCGTTATACTCACCCACAGCATTCTTTTCATTTGGTCGCAGGAGTGACGTGCTTATGGTTTTGGATACCGCCCGCAAATTTTTGGAACGCTTGGAACGCGAAGAAACGCTGCGGACGCAGCTTTATATCAGCAATCCCAAAGACATCGCAACCTTTGTCCAATTCGCGCATGGCAAAGGCTTTGTAACCACCGTCGAAGATATGCAAACCGCCTTGACCGAATTTAAACCCAAGTTAAAGACGGGTAATCTCGAATCGCTCAAACAACTTGCCGCACCTAAATAAAAAATTTTTAGCGGTTGGCGAAACAAACTGTGGGCGTATGACCATACGCCCCACCGCATTGCGTAATTTTCACTCGGCACTCGCAAGTTTTAGTTTACTGCAACCAAGGGTGCGGGTATTGCCACACGTCGTTATTATTTTGCGCTTTTAACTTTCTTATGAAAAAATCCCCGCATCCCATTCTATTCACCTCTTGGTATACCGGATTAGGCGGTGGTGAAACCGATTTGCTGACGCTAGCACAATCACTCGACCCAGCACGTTTTACCCCACATTTGCTGCAACCGCGTGATGGGCAATTGGCGCAGGCATGGCGTGATCAAGGTTGGCAGGTGCATGTGCTTCACTGGCGCGGGGCAACCACTTATTTTGTTCCAACAGTTTGGGCGCGTTTCCCAGTTGTCAAGCGCCTGCACCATCTGTTGCAAACCCAACGTTTTGCATTGATTCATGCGGATTATCACACGCTGCCCCTCATTTATCTGGCGGCGCAAACCACCCAAACGCCGCTGATGTGGACGGTGCATGGCTGGTGGTTTCATCCGAAAATTTGGCAGCGAGCATTTTTTCGTCGGATTCCGGCAGTAGCGCGGTCTTATAGCATTCGAGATGGTTTTTTGGGCAACCCGCCCTTTATGCCACCGGAAACGCTGCCTGTGATTTATTCTGGGGTGGATACGCACCGGTTTCAGCCTGAGCTAGACAAAATGCGCCTGCGAAACGAATTAAAGTTGAGCGCCGCAACGCCCTTGGTGGCGATGGTTGCACGTTTTCAGCCTGTGAAGGGGCATCATCATTTTCAGGCAATGGCAGAACAAGTAGTAACGCAAATTCCAGACGCGCATTTTGTGGTTGCTGGGGAAAATGTGTTTGGCAATAGCGGGGATGAGGCGTATAAAAAGCAGATTCTGCAAGCCGCCTACATGCATCCAATATTACGCGAAAAAATACATTACATCGGCTTCAGGGCAGATGTGGAGCAGGTGTTGGCAGCAGCCGATGTGGTGGTGTGTCCGTCCGATTTTGAGAGTTATGGCAAGGTTAATTTGGAGGCGATGGCGTGCGGCAAACCAGTTGTCAGCACGAATCGCGGCGGACCCGCTGAAACCGTGTTGGATGGCAAAACAGGCTATCTCGTTAAGCCGGGCGATACCAAGGCATTGGCAGAGCGTGTGATTGACCTGCTGAAAAATCCGGCGGAACAAGCGCGTTTAGGTGTTAATGGGCGGCAGCAGGTGCTAACAACCTTTTCATTAGCAACCTCCACCCAACACTATGTGACTTTGTTTGAGACATTGATAGCCACCAGAGCCAATTAAATTATGCCTGTGTTTGGGCTTTTTCCCGTTCTTTAGCGATAATCTGGCGGGCTTCGTCTATAGATTTTGCACCATACATGACCTTGCCCAAGTCACGGTCAAATTTTTTGAAGATATTGAGCAAAACCGCCTCAAATCCTCCAACGACATTAACCACAATGCCACTGTTCGGCGCTAACCGGCTCAAGACCGTTTTGCCATTCGAGAGCGCCGACCCACTGCGCGGTTGCTGCCCGCGCGATAAATCGGTAATGTAATCTACACGGTGGTTGACCGTGAGCGCCATCTGTCGCCCTTCGTCAGCGGCTTTGAAATATTCTTCCCATGTCCAGTTACCTTCGTAATCTATACGAATAATAGTTTGGGTGTCTGGGTCATCCCAGTAACATTTGGTAGGCATTACGTTTCTCGTTAATCCATTAAGGCGATGTTATCATCATATCGGATTATTACAAAAAAATCTATATAAAATTGTAAATATTGTAGCTTAGGCGAAATCCGCCAAAGCAAAAATCCGCGATAAACGTGCCGAAACGCGCTGAGGGTGTTACAATATGGCTAGTTTGACCATGCTCTGTAACTGACCGGAGTCACTTATGCCACGCTGGAATTCATTCATTCATTTTTTGCAGGAAGTCCAACAAGTGCTGGATGCAGAAAAACGGCAGCAAATGGTTGATGAACTGCTGCGCGAGCGCCCGGTATGGCCTTGGGTGGAAGAACGGCGAGCAACCTTCGCCTATTTTGACCCAGAGGTACACCAAATGGCACTGAGTATGGACATTATCGAAAATGACCCGCCATTTGTACCAATGGTCAACTTGGAAGGCACATCGTTTTGGTATATTCAGCGGCGGTTTGAAGGCGATGATTTGCTGGATTACCTGCTGGTGATAGATGACCCCATGACCCCTTTACGCACAGAACGCGATTTAGCAGGGCGTATCCGGCGGCATTGGCGCGTAGATGAGCGCAATCCAATTCGCATTGCGACGACCCAAATGCAAACATCGGTCTTGCGAATGCCCAATGCCCGCCCTTTCCCGGATTGGACAGCGATGAAAAATGTGCCGCGGGGGCGTGTGACCGAACACGAATTCGGCAGCGTACAGATGGGCTTTGAGAATCGCAAAGTATGGGTGTATACCCCGCCCGATTACGATGCCAACCCCGACAAAGATTATCCCTTATTGGTCTTGTTTGATGGGCAGTGGATGATTGGACCCATGCAAATTCCGGCGATTGCCGATGCGCTCATCAAGCATAACCGCATGGAACCCGCGATTATCGCCATGAAACAAAGTGGCAATCAGGCAGACCGCCTGAAGGATTACATCAGCAACGATAAACATTATACGGCGGTGCTAACGGAACTGCTGCCGCTGTTACAGGCACAATATCGCCTAGACCCGGTGAATTTGGGCTTAGGCGGCGTAGGTGAAGGGGCTGTCGCGGCGGCACATGCGGCACTCAAGAATCCGGCGGTGTTCAATCATTTGATTATGCTCTCGCCGCCCTTGGGACGTGGACCCGCCCAAAAACAACTCGCCGAATATGCCGGACGGTTTCGCAGTTCGCGCATGTTACCCCGCCGCATTTTCCAATCGGTAGGGCGTTACGAGATGCCGGGACGTTTTTTGCAACCCGGTTTAGACCTTGCCAATATTTTGCAAGAACGTGAGCTAAATCGCGGTGATGTCAATTACAAATTTGTGGAGGCTGCCAGCGGTCACGGCTTGATGGCATTCCGTAGTGTGTTCCCAGAAGCACTCGCACATACTTTCCCGGTAGAGGAAGAAACTGTATGAATGTGATAGACGCGATTCGGACACGGCGGGCAGTGCGGTTATTCACAGAGCAGCCTGTGCCAGATGAGATTATCCAGACGATTTTGGATGCCGGGCGGCGTTCCCAAAGCAGCAAAAATACCCAACCTTGGCAATTTATTGGGATTCGGGAACGGGCAACCTTAACAGCCCTCTCGAAAATGGGCGATTATGCCGGGCATTTGGCAGGCGCGGCATTTGCGGTAGTGTTGGTTGGCAAAGAAGATACGCGCAGCATCGCCTTTGATGTTGGTCAAGCGGCGGCACTCATGCAGATTGCCGCGTGGGAACAGGGCATTGGGGCGTGCATCGCTTCGATTTATCGCCCAGATGAGGCAAAGCAGTTGCTAGGTATTCCAGCCGAAATGAGTGCCTATTATGCGCTGTCCTTCGGCTATCCATCGCCGGAGCATCAACCCGCCAAACTTGGTGGACGCAAAGCGTTGGATGATGTGGTGCGTTGGGAAAAATGGGATTAAATGCTAGACAAACCTGCTATCCCCGATGAAAAACTCATCGCCAGTGTGCGCGATATCTATGGGATAGTGGCAAAGCACATTACTTTTTTGCCGCTAGGGGCTGATGTCAACACGGCGGTTTATCAGGTGATAACGCCGAATCAGACCTCCTATTTTTTGAAATTGCGGTGGGGACTTTTTAATGAGGCGATAGTAATACTGCCGCATTTTCTTCGTGAACAGGGTCTCACAACCATCATTGCGCCCATCAAAACCAAGCATCAACATCTC
>JALHOR010000051.1 GCA_022842885.1 Anaerolineae bacterium | reverse complement strand
AGATTTTAGCCCCAATAGCACGCTGTTGGCATCCGGCGGGCAAGATGAAACTGTTCGCATTTGGGATGTTGCCAGCGCAACCACACGCTTTGTATTAAATGGGCATTCTGGCGCAGTGCGCGATGTGGCATTTAGCCCCGATGGCACCAAAATCGCTTCGGCGGGTTTAGATAACAGCGTGCGCTTTTGGGATGTGGCAACGGGTACGCTTCTCAGCACCATTGCGACGCAATATCCCGTGATTACCGTTGCCTATCATCCTGATGGGCAAACTGTCGCTGTTGGGGGACGCTTGAGTCAAGCCGAAGTGTACAATGTTGAAACGCGAGCGAGAGTTGCTATATTATCAGGGCATAATGAAGAAATTCGCAGTGTGGCATTTAACCCCGATGGCACATTATTGGCAACCAGCAGCACCGATAATACGATTCGCATTTGGCGCTGGCAAACAGGCGAAACGTTACAAACACTGCCCGGTTATGGGCGCGATGTGTGGGTTGTGACGTTTAATCCCGATGGGTCGCTGTTAGCATCGGGTGGGCGCGATAATGCGCTGCGCGTGTGGAATGTTGCCAACGGCACAGAACAGGCGGCGCTCACTGAACATTTTGGTTGGGTACTCGGCGTAGATTTTACGCCCGATGGCACCACCATTATTACTGCCAGCGGTGACGGTACAGTTCGTCTGTGGCGTGTCACACAGTGATAGTGCAAAATCACCCATCTTAATGCGATTGTGATTTTCATCACTATTGAAATTTTTGCTAATTTTTAACAATGCCGTTGGAAATTTGATGCTACAATGGCAATCGTCCATTATGGTACACTCATGTGTACCTTGTTTTCATCATTCTGCAACAACACACCGTTAATTAATCACTAGAGGTCACACTATGAAAAATATCTGTGTCATTGGGTCGGGGTATGTCGGATTGGTGACAGGCACCTGCTTCGCCGACTTGGGGAACAATGTTGTCACAGTAGATATTGACGAAAAGAAAATCAGCAAGCTCAAACAAGGCATCATGCCTATTTATGAACCGGGTCTGGAAGAACTGGTGCAGCGCAATGTACGGGCAGGTCGTTTGAACTTCACAACTTCCTATGAAGAAGGCTTAAAAGATGCCGAATTCGTGTTCATCTGCGTTGGCACGCCGTCCGCAGTGGATGGTGAAGCCGACCTAAAATATGTGCGCTCGGCTGCCCAAAGCATTGCCCAACATATGAAGCACCCGCTGATTGTCATCAACAAATCCACCGTGCCTGTCGGTACGGGCGATTGGACTGCCGAAATTATCCAAAAATCGCAGCCAAACCCTATTAAATTTTCTGTGGTAAGCTGCCCAGAATTCCTGCGGGAAGGCTCGGCAATGACCGACTTCATGAGTCCTGATAGAACCGTGTTTGGTTCTACTGACCGCGAAGCTGCCGAAGCTGTTGCGGGCTTATATGCCCCGCTAAAAGCCCCCATTGTTATCACCGATATTCGTACTGCCGAAATGATTAAATACGCTTCCAATGCTTTCTTGGCAACCCGCATTAGTTTCATCAATGAAATCAGCATCATTTGTGAACGCTTGGGTGCCGATGTCATGGAAGTCGCCCGCGGCATGGGTATTGATAAACGGATTGGGCCCCACTTTTTACAAGCGGGTGTCGGTTATGGCGGTAGCTGCTTCCCCAAAGATGTGAAGGCGCTGGCAAACATGGCGCTCACGCATGGGATGCACCCGCAGTTGTTGAACGCTGTTATGGAAATCAACGACTTCCAACGCAAACATGTGATTTTGAAAATCCGTGATTTGCTGGGTGGTTCGCTGGAAGGCAAAACCGTTGGTTTGCTTGGTCTGGCATTCAAACCCAACACCGATGATGTGCGCGACGCCCCCGCTTTGACCATTGCCCGGTCTATCATGAACCAAGGTGGCAAAGTGAAAGCATATGACCCGGTAGCGATGGAAAATGTCGCGGAAGAACTTAAGGGCATTATCTTGTGCCAGAATCCTTATGAAGTAGCGGAAGATGTGGATGTGCTGGTGTTGGTCACAGAATGGAACGAATTCAAGCAATTAGATATGAAGCGCGTTCTGGGCAGCATGAAGCAACCGTTCTTGGTGGATGCGCGTAACATGTACGACGGCGAAAAAATGCGCGGTATTGGGTTTACCTATCGCAGCATTGGGCGCGGTTATGATGGGGCTGGTGTAAATGCTATCCCTGCCAATGGTCTACCCGCCATCCCTGCCGAAAAAGGCGCTGAATAAGCATCGTATCGTTGCCAGTTGATGCAGATGTTGGGTCAATGAACTCAACATCTGCTGGCAAATTGTCTGTAATTCACCACATCTTTTGCCGCCTACCTATGTTGCGTGAAATCTTTCCCCCCTCTATAATGCAGGTATTCGCAAGTCAATCATCCTAGACATTTCATCATGTCATCTCTTACAGAGCAAATCAAAGAACGCTTGGATATTGTGACGTATATCCAACAGTATGTTCCGTCCGTCAAAAAAGCGGGGCGCACCTATAAGGCGTGCTGCCCGTTTCATGGCGAAAAAACGCCCTCATTTGTTATCAATCCAGATAATCAGACGTGGCGGTGTTTTGGCGCGTGCAGCACCGGCGGCGACATCTTTAATTTTGCCGAAAAAATGCATGGTTGGTCATTCAGCGAAGCCCTCAATGAATTAGGCAGGCAAGCCGGGGTCGAAGTTCGTAAGCAAACACCCGCCCAAGCCGAGCAAGACAAACAACAAGACCGCCTGCGGGGAATGCTCAAAACTGCCGCTGAGTATTATCACACTTGGTTGCTGGCAAATAATGCCGCTGCCCAACCCGTTTTGCAGTATGCCCGCCAAAAACGCGGTTTCACGGATGCGACATTGGCAGAATTTCAGATTGGTTATGCGCCCAATGATTGGCAAACCATGCTGAACACGCTCAAAAGTTTGGGCTACACAGAGACCGAAGTGCTGGCGGCAGGTCTCGCTTCCAAAAATGAACGTGGCAATGTGTATGACCGTTTTCGGCAGCGCCTCATGCTTCCTATCCGCGATGAACGTGGGCGCGTGATTGGCTTTGGGGCGCGTGCCTTAAACCCAGAGGATGAGCCTAAATATTTAAATTCACCACAATCAGTTGTGTTTGATAAAAGCCGCACTTTATTTGGTTTGGATAAGGCAAAAGACGCTATTCGTGCTTCTGGCACCGCTGTCATCGTTGAAGGCTATATGGACGCGATTCAGGCGCATCAAGCCGGTTATCGGAATGTCGTCGCCCAGATGGGAACAGCACTCACCGAAACACAGTTAAAACTGCTGGTGCCGCGCTATGCCCAAAAAATTATCCTTGCGCTAGATGCGGATGCTGCTGGACAAAGCGCCACGCGCCGCAGTTTAGAAGTTGCCCGCCAAACCTTGGCAGAAGATTACACGGGCAAATTAGCCGCGGATATTCGTATCTTGCAGATGGGCGATACTGCCAAAGACCCGGATGATGTGCTGCGCGAAACGCCGGAAAAATGGCAGGGTTATGTAGACGCTGCCCGCCCGGTAGCCGATTTTGTGATTGATATGGAGACGGCTGTTTTATCCAGTGGCAGCACCATACAAGAACGTGAAGCCATTGCCCGCCGTTTGCTGCCCATTCTGACCGTCTCTGAAGATAATTTGTATCGTCAAGATAATCTCCAAAAATTGGCGCTGCGGCTGCGCCTGCAAGAACAAGATCTTTTGGCGTGGGCAGATGAATTGAAACGTATAGACGCTGCTCGCCGTCCAAAAATGACGCCAGAGCGCCCTAAGCAAGACAACACGATTGAGCCACCGCCCTTCAATGATGATGGGTGGGAAAGCGCCAACAGCGAAGAACCGCCGCCATTTTTCCCGGATGATGCCGAAATTTCGCCCATAGATGACGAGGATATGCCGCTGCCTGTGGATTTGTTTCCAGCGCGGACGGCGAAAACGCCGCGTCTGACAGCACAACATACCAACCGCGAAATGGAAGCGTATGGGTTGCGGCTGTTACTGATACAGCCGGGGCTGATTTACCAAGTGAATCGCAAATTGCGCGAATTAACCCAAGATGACGAAATGCTCACTACGGGACCATTGGCAGATTTTCAACCAGAAGATTTTAGCCAGAGTGATTTTCGTAGTCTGGCAGTCTTATTGTTTAAAGCCCTAGAACAAAGCGATACTGACCCGCTGACTTTCGTGCAATATCATCTGGAAATGGAACTGCACCATGAATTAGAGACGCTGCTCCAACCAGAAGAAACCTTGTTGACCAACAAACTGAATGGACGCATGACAGGTGAATTGGCAGACATCTGGGAAAAACATCAGCGCCAGTTACGCCCGAATAAAGCAGGCAATCATGAAGACATCCGCCGGGTGCTTGCCCTGCGCTGGTTGCGCTTGCGACGCGATAAACAAGATATTTATTTTCTGCAAGTGGATGCAGAACAAAATCGGAATACTGCCGAATTGCAGCAGTATATGACCCACCATCGGCTGCTGTCTCAAGCATGGCATCGGCTCAATCAATTATTAAGTTCACCCCTGCTGGGTTTGAATTAACAGGGGTATCGGCGAAGTCACGGATAGCACAATCTTCGTGATTCCGGTATGCTAGGCTCTATAGCGAGACGATATGATAGCGGCGATTTAGGCATTGTATGAATAATAACGACGATTTGCGCGGCGCACTCAACGATTTTGATGGCGAAGAAGACGAAGACCTGCTGCTGGATACCTTCAAAGATGATTTGCCAGCAGATGTTCTTGGGGATGATGCCAATGAACTCTTCATTGATGTGGATGAGGATGAATTGGGCGATGAGGACGAAGAATTTGAGGATGAGGATGAAGATTATGCCAACATCCCACTCGCTGATGACCCTGTCCGTATGTATCTGAAAGAAATTGGGCAAGTCCCGCTGTTGGATACCAACCGCGAAATGTGGTTAAGCATCCAAATTGCGGCAGAACGCTTATTAAATGAACTCAGCGACCAACTTGCTAGTTTAGACCGCTTGCAGGGTGAACAAGTGAGCCGGTTGCCGAACAGCGTGGATGTTACGCGCCATTCGTATCAATATGTAGCGCGGGAATGGCAAGAAGCCAAGAAAATGGCAGGCAAACTCAAAGTTGCCCTGCCGGATATGCGTGACCTGATTGATGAAGTGCAAATGTTGTATAACGATTGGGATACCGGCAATAAATCTATCATCCGGGATTATTTCCGGGAACGCGAATGGGGACATGATGAGGCTTGGACGACCTATGCCGCCAAAGTCTTCGATGTGATTCATGGCTTGAGCCTGATTCCTTCCAGCGTCTTATCGCGGTTGCGTGGTTATTTCCGTGAAAATAAAGAGATACCCACACTGGATATTTTTACCAGTTGGTTGGAAGAAGAAGAAAATCCGGCGCTAGATGCTCAGGAGACTCATGAACGGGTCGAACATCAAGCAGAACATGCTGTTGAATCGCTGACACGAGCGAATCTGCGCCTTGTAGTCAGTGTGGCAAAACGTTATATGGGACGCGGCATTAGTTTTCTGGATTTGATTCAAGAGGGCAATATCGGGCTGTTACGAGCAGTCCAGAAATTTGACCATACCAAAGGCTATAAATTCAGCACCTATGCAACATGGTGGATTCGCCAAGCCATCAGCCGGTCAATTGCCGACCAAGCCCGCACCATTCGCATTCCTGTTCACATGGTCGAAACGATTAATCGCCTCATGCGGATTCAGCGTGAATTATTGCAACGCTTGGGGGCAGAACCAAGTGCCGAACAAATTGCGCTGGAAATGGACTTTTTGACCAAAGATGAACGCGACGCTATCAAATTTCTCCGCAGCGAAGGCAAACACCTAGACCCCTCGCTCGCCCGTAAATTGCGTCGTGCTGCCCAAAAAGTCCGTAAAATCATGCGGATTAGCCAAGAACCGATGAGTTTGGATATGCCCATTGGTCAGGAAGATAGCAGCCAATTGGGTGATTTTATCCCTGATGAAAATGTGCCGGGTCCAGTGGATGCTGCCAGTCGCCAATTGCTGAAAGAGCAAATTCGCAATGCATTAGGCGTCCTGAGTGACCGTGAGCGCGAAGTGCTGCAAATGCGTTTTGGCTTGGTGGATGGGCAAGACCACACGTTGGAAGAAGTCGGCAAGCATTTTGGCGTCACCCGTGAACGCATTCGCCAGATTGAAGCAAAGGCGCTGCGTAAACTGCGTCATCCCACCCGCAGCCGTCAACTGCGCGATTATTTGGAGATGTAATTTTTACAACATCATAACCGCCAAAACGCCAAGAACGTCAAACATAAAACTCTTAGCGTTCTCAGTGGCTTGGCGGTTCAGAAAATGCTCGATTACCATGAAACCAATGCTGCGTCAGTGGCGCGGCGCATTTCGCCGGGGGTGGTTTCATCGCTCGGCGATGCCACTTCCAACGTAAAATCGCTGACCTGCGTATCAAACGAGAAACTAAAGAGCGCCGGGGCAAGCCGAATCAGATACGTTGTTTCGCCCGGAATGATGCCAATTGCGGCGGCAGTCACCAAATCACCCCCCATAAACCCAACTTCGTTTAATAAGCCATCATCGCTGATGGTGATAAGGCTGACTTGAGGGGCAAATGAGCCATCGCGGTTATACACCAAGATAAAATCGTCTTCACCGCGATACATATAATATTGGGTGCTTTCGTTATCAATCCGTCCTTCAACCATATCACCCAATGCCATTTCCTGCGGTTTAATGACGGTCAGAGTATATTCACCGACACTCAGCCCATTCGCACCATCATAGCGCGAAGCGGTCATCGTATAGATGCCATCTTCTTCCAATTCTAATGCAACGGTCAATGTGCCAAAACTATCATCATTAATGAGTTCACGCCCACTTTCATCTGCCACAATCAACGCAGGTTGGTCATAATCTGACAACACATCCACCGGTGCCAAAACAATAACCAGCACTTCGCCCGCCGTGCCTTTATAGACATATTCTTGGGCAAAACTTTCATTGGTAATTTCGCCTGTTACGGGGGTATCCGCTAAAATTTCTTGCTGTGCCTGCACCCCTATAACCGATGCAAAAATCAGCATCAGGAGGCTAACCAGAAAAAAGATACGTTTCATCATATGTTTACCCTCAGCAAATAGATTAGATCGCTGCTGTTACAGTAGCACAAGAGGTTAAGCTGTGGCAAAGGGGAATTTTTAATTCAATGTCACACTTTTGTGGGTAATGTGAGAATAACGTAGATGGTATAATTCTATTTTGGATAGCAATCTTAATATAAGCAGGAGCAGAGCATGTTTCACCATACAAAACATCGAATTTATTTGCCGATCATGCTGTTTTGCAGTTTCTTATATCTTGTTACCCTTGTTGCTCCCGTGTTGACACAAGATATTGACGGCAGAAGGCTCGGTCATTTAGTGTGGAGTAAAGATGGACAACGGATTGCCGGTTATTATAGACATGGTGTTGTTTTATGGGATGGAACAACAGGAGAATATATCAAAACTATTCCGCTGGTACTCACTGAATTTCCTTTTGAAAATTATGGTGTGAGTGTTATCGCTATGGATTGGCATCCTGATAATCGGCGTCTGGCAATCACTGGAACACCAGAGGGTGAGCCTATTGGGTTTATCATGATTTTAGATATTGAAACCGAAACTATTCTGGATACTTATGTTTATAGTGATGGTGAAATTATGGGCATTCCAAGTTTAAGTTGGAGTCATAATGGGAATTTATTGGCTTTTACGCTTTATGACGGCGGCATTTTTGCTACAGAGGAAGATGATGCCCTCGTAATTTTGAACGAAGATGGCTCATTATACTTAGAAGTCAAGAATTCTCGAACATATCGGGCTAGTCAGGTTGTTTTTAGTCCAGACGACCAATATATTGCCACAAGTGGGCATCCTGATAATATTGCAAGAGTATGGGACACAGACACCGGTGCATGGTTGTTTGATTTGCCCGGAAATTCTGAAACTCGGACTCATATTGACTGGAATCCCAATGGACACTACATCGCCACAACTGATTTAACACAGGTGCTTATCTGGAGTGCGCTCAGTGGCGAGTTAATTTCTGATATTTCAGTAGAATCTGGCAATGAACAAACTTGGGCTAGTGATGTGAAATGGAACTACAATGGTAGTCTTTTAGCTATTCATCAGGGCAATAACTATATCAGCATAAGAGATACAAACTGGGAAGAAGTTGACTTAATTGACAGTAGTGGCACTTTTGATTGGAGTCCAGTTGATAATCGGGTTGTAGTAAATACGAATGGAGATGTGCCGATTATCATTCATACCATATCGGAGATACCGTAAATATTCTAAAATCAACCATGAACATTCTATTTATTTCGTGCTGCCCACCCTACCCGCTGCATTTGGGCGATAGGTTGGTTTTGTGGCATCTAGCACGAGATGTTATCCTTCTATATTGGTGGTTACTTCAAGTATCTCTCCGCGGCGAATCGTTATTAGCGATTGTTTCAGATTTGGAATTAGAGGCTCAATATCTATTAAACGGTTGCTCCTCGCCTTTAAGACACAAATTGCAATCGTTGTTTCACGGAGATTTTGTTGATATTGCAAATTTTGATCAAGTGTTATGAAAACATCGAACTGCTCTGATGCTAGTTTTAGGAGTTCGCCATTTTTGATACCTGCCCAACCCATTTCCTGAACGGTATTGATTTCATACTCCGGCAAAAAATTCTTGATTTTGCGGGGTAAATTTTCATCAATTAGCAGTTTCATGCACTTTTTCCATCAACAAGTTGCTGGCACTTTGCAAAAATTCAATGGCTTGTTCACGACTGACAGAAGGAAAATTATCCAAAAACTCATCCAGTGTTTCGCCTCCCGCCAAATAATCAATCAATGTTTGGATAGGGACTCGCGTTCCGTAAAAGACAGGGGTTCCGCCAAGAATTTCGGGTGATTGGGTAATGAGTGATGGCTTCATGATTATTTCTCCACTACTATTTAGCCATAAGTTTACCTGATGATTGGCTCTTATGAATATTCTATTTATTTCGCGCTGCCCACCCTACCCGCTGCATTTGGGCGATAGGTTGATTTTGTGGCACTTGGCGCAGGCATTGGCAAAACGCGGGCATACGCTGGATTTGCTGGCATTTACCCAATATGCCAGCGATGCCGATGAAAAACAGCAGTACGCCCCATTTTTCCGCGATATGCACCTATTGCCGGAAACACCGCGTACCCCATTTGATTATGTTCAGCGGGTGGTGTTGCCGCAAAAACGGTTTCCGCAGCGTGCCGAACAAGCATGGTCAGCCACCATGTGGCAGGCGATAGAACAGCAGTTAGATAAAAATTCCTACGATATGATTCATCTTTTTGGCAGCGTGCAGGTGTATGAATTCTTTCATGCGCTGCGGGGTATTCCAGCCATTATCACACCCTATGAATCGTACAGCCTGTATTTGCAGCGGGCGATTGCCCAACAAGGCGGCATTCTCAACCGGATGCGGCGTATCATCGCTATGCAACTAGAACGTTGGATGTTCATGTCTTATGCCAAAACCATTGTGGTTGCCCAACCAGACAAAGATGAACTATTGCGCTTAAATCCAACTTTGCCTGTTGAAGTGATTAGCAATGGTATTGATTTGGATTTTTTTACTGGAGGCGCTTCGCAACCTGAACCAGCAACAGTATTATTTGTTGGCAATTATGACTATCCACCGAATGTTGATGCGGCTCTTTTGCTGGCGAACCACATTTTGCCACGAATACATCAAGTGATGCCGGACACACAATTAATTTTGGTGGGTAATGCCCCACCGCCGCCAGTGCGTGCCTTGCAAAACGATTTCATCACTGTCACTGGGCGCGTGCCAGATATTCGCCCTTATCAAACGCGGGCAACAGCCTTTGTGTGTCCGCTGCAAATAGGGGCAGGCATCAAAAACAAAGTGTTAGAGGCATTGGCAATGGGGTTGCCTGTTGTGGCAACACCTATCAGTGTGGATGGCATTGCCGTTACCCATAATCGCAGTGCCTTGATTGCGCCGATTGAAACTTTTGCTGACGAGGTGATTCGGTTGCTTCAAGATAAGCAGTTACAACAAACATTATCTCAAAGTGGCAGACAACTGATTGAAACACACTACACTTGGGCGCAGGTAACATCGCAATACGAAGCCATATATCAGACGCTCATCAGCGAAAAATAGCCAATCAGGGTTTCCATTGCCCATTGCCCGCCAAGCAATAGCACAAAATCGTCATTTTTGCGGTTGCGCTGTCCAGCAAATAAGAAATTTTGCCTTGGCGCAAATTCACTAAAAAACGACTATCCGGCGACCACACTGGCGGGCGATATGCCCCAATTTCGCCATAAGGCATTGTTCCAAACCAGTGTTTTTCGCTGCCATCCGGGCGCATGATATAAAAATGTGTCTCGCCCGCTTCATATTGCTCATATTTGAGCCACGCCCCATCCGGCGACCATTGGGGATAACGCACATTCTTTAGGGTGAGGCGATACTCCCATTCGTCAGCAGCGGTGATCGCCAACACATGTAACTCTGGCACAATCGCCACTACTCGCACCGTGAGATAGTGACCATCGGGAGACATGGTATATTCGTAACCACTCACCGGGGATACCGGGGATGGCAAAACACTATTCAGACTAGTGGCGTTGCCTGTCGTCATCTCAACAACATATGGAATTTGATCGAGGAAAATGCCACGTTCATCAGCGGCAAAGCGCGTCATCGCCAACCAGCGGTTATCGGCTGACCAAACAGGCGTCGTGGCATGTTTAAATTCATATTCCAATGTTCCTGTATTGGCATTGATGACCCAAATATCTGGGATAACGCGGTTACGTTCCCATTGGCGCATGGTGAGGGTGATGTACCGACCATCGGGCGACCAAACAATATCGCTGCCATAGGCTTGATAATTGAATAACCAACGTGATTGCTGTGTTTTAAGGTCATAAATGTGCAGCGCCATCTTGCCTTGATCCAACCAATTAAGATAGGCAATTTGGGTGCTGTCGGGCGACCAGACATATTGATAACCTGTATTGGAGATAAGTTGCCGCTGCTGCCCATTTGCCATCAGTACCCATGCAGCGGATTCATCGGTGGATGCTCCGGCTATCGTCATTAATATAAAATGACCATCTGGCGACCAAGATGCTCCCTGAATATCGGTTTCATGGGGTGATAAGCGAATAGGAATGTGTTTTTCAACATCGAGCAAAATTTTTCCATATAGCAAAATATTCGCAGGATGCGCTTGTCCGGCGATGAGTGCTACGCTTATCAAAAATACATGCAATCCAAACAGGGCGAATGCCATGATGAAAAAGGCGTTTTTCATACCCTTGCGTTGCTCATCTTATTTGGGCATATAGACCAAAATACGTCCGCAGTTACGACATTTTATCAGGGTTTCGCGCCGCCGAATTTCTTTCGCCAACAATGCCGTTTGCTCTATGCCACACACCGAGCAGGTATTTTCCGTAAAAAGTGAAATTGGGCGATTGGCTTTTTGTGGTTTGAGCGTATCGTACAAACGCAAACTCTCTGATGTAAGATTGGCACCCAAGGTACTCCGGTCAGTTTGCAGGCGGGTGATACGGGCTTCTATCATCACCCGTTCTTCGACTAAATCCCGATATTTTTCTTCTACTTGCCGTGCCACAGCATCAAAAGTAGCTTGGGCAGTTGCCAGTACCGTTTGTTTCTCTTCAACCGCTGCCATGCCTTCTAACAATTTTTCATCCAAATCGGCTAGGCGGCGCTTGAGCGATTCAATTTCGTTCTGCATATCTTGGAGTTCACGCGGATTTTTGACTTGCCCACTATAAAGGCGGGTTTCGGCGGCAGCCTGTTTTTCTTTGGCGGCTTGGCTTTGCAACTCTAAATCACGCACGAGCGTTTGACGGGGTTTCAAGTCAGCTTGGGCGGCTGTCAAAGCGGCTTGGGCAGTTTGGACAGCTTCATTATTTTCCAATAGATGACGAATTTCTTGCAAGCGTTTTTGCTGTTGCGAGAGCGTCAAATCTATTTGCTGCAATTGGTAAAGAGTATCACCCTGATAGGTCATAAGATTTATCCTGCTGGCACGGGCAGCGAATCGCCTGTACAATGAGTTTTACTTAATTGTAGTGCATTGTGCCACGAATGCCCAACTTAAGGTTACGTATCATGCAGGCAATGTATACTGGGCATATCGCCCGTACTGAATGGCGCTGGCTGTTTCTCGTCAGCCTCACACTAATCTTAACCGCATTTTTGCCATTTATGGCGATAGCTGTGCGGAACAGCCCCACAAGCGATTGGCTTTTTATGGGGACGCTGCATCAATACCATACCCATGTGGCATATCTGGTTCGTATGGAACAAGGCAGTTTGGGCAATTGGCTTACGCATTTTCAATACACACCTGAACCCCATGCTAGTGCCTTTCTCCAACCCATCTATGTGTTACTAGGGCAGCTATCGCGCTTTACAATTTTATCTACCATCATTGTGTTTCATGTCGCCCGTTTAAGTGCGGCATTATTCATGTATATTGCCTTGTATCAATTAGCTGCCAGCATTTGGGTTCGGGTACGCACGCGACGCATATTTTTTGTGGTTGCCACAGTCGGGGCGGGTTTCGGTTGGTTAGTCACCCTAGCAACCGGTGAAATTTTAACGCCCGATATGACGCTTGCCCAAATGTATCCATTTTTTGGCATGTTGGTGAATGTGCATTATCCGCTGACGATTGCTTGTTTGGCATTGTTGGCAGCAGTGTTTATTATTGCATTTCGCCCCGGTGTGGAAGATAGCCCCAGCGTCCAGAATACTGGTGCTTTAGTGGTGCTGCTGAGTCTCGCTTTGATTTTTCTGTATCCAGAGGCGCTGCTGCCTTTTGGTACAGCCGTCGCTGCGAGTGTGCTGCTGCATTGGTATGGCAGTCGTCGCTTCACGGAACGCGAATTGCGTTGGGGTTTATGGTTACTTGTTCCAACCGCACCAGTTGCCGCCTATTATCTGCTAACTTTACGTATCAATCCGGCGGTGGTGGAGTGGGTACAGCAAAAAGCTACGCTCACGCCCAACCCCGTCATGTTCGTTATCGGTATTGGCTTGCCATTAATGATTGCGCTGCCGGGTATTGTGCGGGCAGCCCGCCGCTTAGAACGGGATGGCGATCGTTTTATGCTGCTGTGGTTGGTCGCTATGCTGATTTGGGCATATCTACCCTTGGATGTTCGCAGTGAAGCCTTAGCGGGATTTATGTTACCCATCGCCTATTTTGCAGCGCGGGCAATGGAAGATGTTTGGCTGGAACGCCTGCGCCGCGGCACGCGCCGTTGGGCATATACGCTCGCCGTACCCATCATGGCATTGACCCATCTATTTACACTGTTTGTCCCCATTGCCCCGTTGTTAGTCACCAATCAAGACTCCAGTGGTATGGTTCTGGAAGCAGATTATCTGCAAGCCTTCAAATGGCTCAATACCCGTACTGCCCAAGATGATGTCGTATTAGCAGCGCCCGATGATGTAAGCGCATGGCTACCCTATTGGGCAGAAACCCGAGTTGTTTACGGGCATCCTGAAGAAACATTACAAGCTGCCCAACGCCGCGCTGATACCCGCCAATGGTATCAACTAACGGATCCTGAGCATCCCTTATGTATGGGGTTATTACGCAATGCCGATTATCAAGTGCGGTATGTGTTATGGGGGCATCGGGAGAAGTATTATGGGGGTGGGGCTTGTTTGGAAGCGTTAGAATGGGTGATTACATTCGGGCGCGTTAGCATTTACAGGTTGCCTGTCAATTCTTAAACAAGATATTTATGCTGCAATCGCTAAATCTGGCTTACAGTAGAATCAGTGTGGCTCATGATTAAAAGGCGCTCCTGCGTATGCCAGATGTTCACTTATCCCGTCCTGTTTCGACGATGATTTTTTCACCCGTACCGGCGCAGCGGCGCTTGCAATTGCGTATTTCGGAACGGCGCTTGCTCTTGATGACCGGCGATACTTTGGCAATTGTGATTGCTGTTTTTGCCGCATTGCGAATTTGGGCGCAGGTTGCCAACGAAGCGTTTACATTAGAATTTATCATTCCGCAAACTGCGTGGTTTTTTGGGCTAACCATCTTATGGTTTTTGCTTGCCAGTGCCAATGATTTTTACGAATTGGTGGTTGCTGCCAATCGGCTTGAATCGCTGCAAAAATTGATTGGCATTACCCTTCAAATGCTGGTGGTGTACTTAATCGTATTTTTCGTCTCAGAACGCGATGCATTGCCGCGTCTCTTTATTATCTACTATGGAATCATCTCATTTTTGCTGATTGCCGTGTGGCGCTTGTTGAATCCAGCGTTGATTGGTTGGGCAAGTACGCCACGCCGCGTCTTGATTATTGGTATGGATTGGGCAGCCGAGACGATTATTGAAACATTAAAAATTGAAGCCAGTAGTTCCTATCAAGTGGTGGGTATCATTGGTGATGAGGAAAAAATCGGGCAGGTCGTCAAAGAAATACCGATTGTGGGCAGCGGGAAAGATTTGCTCAATATTGTAATCCGCAATGGCATTACCGAACTGGTGTTATCCTCCACCCGTGAATTGCCGGGCGATATTTTCCAAGCGGTGATGGATGCTTATGAACGCGGTGTTGCCATTACACCCATGCCTATCTTGTATGAGCGCGTAACGGAACGTGTCCCAGTCGAGCATGTGGGCAATAATTGGGCGGTAGTGCTGCCTATAGGCGGTATCTCCGTTTTGAATCCGTATCCGATTCTAAAACGGTTGGGGGACGTTATATTGGCATCCTGTGGGTTATTGGTTCTGGCAATGATGCTACCCGTGTTAGCCGTCGCAATTTACATCGATTCACCGGGGAGTATTTTTTACACCCAAGAACGAGTCGGGTTAAATGGACGATTGTTTAGAATTATCAAATTTCGCACGATGATTCCCAATGCCGAAAAAATAACTGGGGCGATTTTCGCTACCAAAAATGATGCACGGGTCACACGCATTGGGCGTTTCATGCGGAAAACACGCTTGGACGAAGCGCCACAGCTTATCAACATTTTACGCGGCGAAATGAGCCTGATAGGACCTCGCCCAGAACGCCCGGAGCATGTACGCCGCTTACAAGAGAAAATTCCATTTTATCGTACCCGCCATACGATTCGTCCCGGTGTTACCGGGTGGGCGCAAGTACGGTATAAATATGGCGAAACCGATGATGATGCCCGCATCAAATTGCAATACGATTTGTATTATATTCGGCATCGGTCACTGCTGCTGGATTTAAACATTATGATTCGGACTGTTGGGAAAGTGCTGAAGATGGGCGGGCAATAACCTTTTTCGCCATCTAGGGGTGCTAATCCCGGCTGCAATTTTTGAACTATAGTATAATTATAAAACATCCCGTTCATCTTTTTTTGAGACTCCTACATCATGCATTTTGCCGATGTTGCGGTGAATGTTGCCGTCTACCATACCTTTACCTATCACATTCCCCCTGAATTTGTGCCGATATTGGTTCCCGGTCATCTGGTGAGGGTTGGCTTTGGAACAGCCATGCAGCCCGGCATAGTGCTATCTATTTATGAAAAAGACGCGCCCGATTTTGTGACCAAACCCATTTTAGAACTGCTTGATACCCTGCCAGTGATGACACCCCAGCATATCCAATTGGGGCTGTGGATGAGTCGTGTTTATCTTGCGCCACCGGGCATGTGTTTATGGTTGATGCTGCCGCCGGGTTTCACCGGGAAAAATACGCGCCTTTTGCACTTACAAGCTACCGATTATGTGCCACATAATGCGCTAGAAAACGATATTCTGGATAGTTTGCAAACCAACGGCGCACTACTGGAAAAACAACTCGCGGCTGTCCTCAAAACAAAAGACCTCAAAAAGACACTAGATAAATTGATTCGTGCCGGGATTATCCAAAGTGACCCGGTTCTAACACCGCCTACGGTGAAACTTAAAACCGTGAAAACGGTTCAAATTTTAGCTATGCCAACTGTGGCACTCAAAGGCAGCAAAATTCAGCGGATTTTGGCATATCTTGCCGAAAGACCCTATCCGGTGGATATGCCGGAGCTAACCGCAGCGACCAAAGCAACCGTCGTAGATGTTCAAAAATTGGCAGACGCTGGTTATGTTGCGCTTGGGGAACGCCCGCTGTGGCGCGATTCGTTGGCAGACCGTGATTTTGTGCCATCGCAACCCCTGAAACTTATGCCTGACCAACAGCACATTTGGCAAACGATTCAGCAGGCAATCACTGAAAATAAACCAAATAACGGACGAAAATTTTTATTGCATGGCGTGACGGGCAGCGGCAAAACCGAGATTTATCTACACGCCATCGCAGCAGCCATATCACAGGGCAGGCAGGCGATTTTTCTGGTGCCAGAAATTGCCCTCACACCACAGACAATTCGGCGCGTTGCCGAGCGTTTTCCGGGGCAAGTGGCAGTCGTGCATGGTAGCCTCAGTCATGGGGAACGCTATGATACGTGGCGACGGGCGCGGCTAGGGGAAATCAAGGTGATTGTCGGCACACGCTCGGCATTGTTCACGCCGCTGCCCGATGTGGGCGTTATCATTCTGGATGAAGAACATGACCACAGCTATAAACATGCGCCACCCTTTAATCCGCCCTATTATCATGCGCGGTCAGTTGCCGAAGAAATGACTCATCAGAATAAGGCTGTTTTGATTTTAGGCAGTGCAACACCCGATATGGAGACCTATTATCGGGCGCAGCGCGGCGATTTGCAGTATTTACATTTGCCGGAACGCATCATGGGGCATCGCACCCGTATTCAATCACAAGCACAACGTCTTGGCACCCCCACGCGCTATCAACCCGCCAGCGATGATGCTCTGATGATTGAACTGCCGCCCGTTCAAATTGTAGATATGCGCGAAGAACTGAAAACAGGGAATCGCGGCATGTTTAGCCGGGCGTTATATGCGGCATTAGCCGGTGTCATTGAACGCGGCGAACAAGCTATGTTATTTTTGAATCGGCGCGGGCAAGCGACGTATGTTTTTTGCCGCGATTGTGGCTATGTAGCCGCCTGTTCGCGCTGCGATATGCCCATGACCTATCATCGGCATGGCGAGCAGTTGCGCTGCCATCATTGTGGCAATATGCAACCTGCGCCCAATACTTGCCCAGAATGCCAGTCTACACGCATCAAATATTTTGGCGCGGGCACGCAACAAATCGAAGATGAATTGCAAAAAGCCTTTCCCGGTGTGCCGTCTATACGGTGGGATGCCGATACTGCTGATAAACCCGAACATCATGAGGCGATATTGGGGCGATTTTTGGCGCATGAAGCCAATATTCTTATCGGCACGCAGATGATAGCCAAAGGGCTGGATTTGCCATTGGTGACATTAGTCGGCGTAATTAGTGCCGACCCCGGTTTGGCGCTGCCGGATTTTCGGGCGAATGAGCGTATTTTTCAGTTATTGACGCAGGTCGCTGGACGTGCCGGACGCGGCATTTTGGGTGGGCAGGTAATTTTACAGACGTATCAACCGCAACACCCCAGTATTGTTGCCGCCGCGCAACATGATTACGCTGGCTTTTATGCCCGTGAAATTGTAACCCGACGTGATTTAGGCTATCCACCGTTTCGGCGGTTAGCCCGCCTCATCATCCAATCCACAAGTCCCACAATGGCACAAACTGCCGCCGAAGAATCCGCCAAGCGCCTGCGCCAATTGCTGATTGACCAACAGCTTACTGATACAACCTTAATTGGACCTGCGCCCTGTTTCTTCAGCAAAATTGACCGCCATTACCGCTGGCATGTGCTGCTACGCGGCACGAATCCCATGGCGGTTTTTGCTGATTTCAAATTGCAACCGGGCTGGCATTTGGATATTGACCCAGTGGATGTGCTTTAAAACCCGTTATTCGCTGGCTTGGGCAGCAATTTCTAATAATGCTGGCACTTGGGTTTCATCTAACCCAGTGTTAGCAAGGAAAATCACGACAATGGCATCGTACTCTTCGGCATAAAACGCCGCACTGGTAAACCCAAACACGCCGCCTGTATGCCCAATCAACAAGCCAAAATCATCATCTTCGCTGACTTCCAATGCCAACCCATAATCGTTGCCACCCTCAACACCGGTCTCTATCATCAATTGCAACATCTCATCACTTAATAATTCGCCGTTGATGAACAAACCCTGATAAAAGCGCGTCAAGTCTGCGGTTGTGGAGACTAATCCGCCATCGCCCAAACCAGCACCATCATTGATGTCTGTCACATCATCTTCAGCGCCATCGCCATCAATATCTTCGTAGCCGTGTACAAAAGGCTCACCGTCTTCAAACACTTGGGTATAGGTATTTTGCATCTCTAGGGGTTCAAAAATGCGTTCCCGGAAAACATCATGAAGCTGCTGCCCAGTGGCAGTTTCAACAATCAATTCCAGCAAAATATAATTGGTATTGGTGTATTCAAAACTTTCGCCGGGTGCAAACAATGCTTCTTGACCATAAGCGAATTGGAGTACATCTTCCGGTTGCCAAGTACGCGAAGGATCGTCAAGAACCGCATCAAAAAAATCATCCGCTAGATATTCGGGAATGCCGCTGGTCATCGCTAATAATTGTTCAATCGTGGCAGAATCGGCATTTGCTAAATCATTAAGCACTGCCCCCGGCAGCCAATCCGCCGCTGTTTGGTCAAGCGATAAAACACCTTCATCTACCAATTGCAGCACGACCACGCCCATAAATACCTTTGAGATGCTGCCAATACGAAACAAATCCTCCGGCGTGGCAGCAGTATCTTCAGCGATGTCTACCAAGCCTGCCGCAGTTGCCCATGTATCTTCGCCTACGGTGATACGCGCCGAAATAGCTGCCCCCTGTTCTGAGGTGATGCTGGCTAAATAATCTTCTAATGCCGCTTCAATATCCTCTTGTGCTGATGTTGACCACAAAGAAAAAAATACTATCACCAACATTAACGTTAAACGCGCTTTCATAAGAGTTGTCTCCAATGCGAGAAATTAAGCAATATAAAAGGTAACACACCAAAGGCAAAAGAATCAACTTAGTAAACATATTGATTTATTAATCAATGTTGACAATATAAAAATTGAGCATAGACTCAACGATATAAAATGACATCACGATGAACAGGAGTTTCTGAGATGGTTATGGAAGCGATTATGCGCCCCGGCTTAGAAGGGGTGATTGCCGCCGAAACGCGCTTGAGCGATATTGACGGATTAGCCGGAGAATTGTTTTTGGCGGGTTTTCCTGCCGAGGTTATTGCGCCACGAGCGACTTTTGAAGAAATGGTGTATTTATTGTGGCATGATTCCCTGCCTACCCAAGTTGAATTAGCGGCATTTTCGACAGAATTAGCGCAAAAACGCGACTTGCCCGCAGTGACATTAGATGTGCTGAAAGCCTGTGCTGAGAAGAAATTACATCCAATGGATGCGCTGCGAATTGCGGCGGGAACGCTGAGTTTGATGGTCAATCCTGATGATGCTTCGGAATCATCGCAAGCATTGGTCGCTGCATTCCCGACGATTGTGGCGACATATTGGCGCTTGTTGAACGGACAATCCCCGATTGAACCTGATACTGCCCTCTCGCACGCGGCGAATTATCTGTATATGCTCACGGGCGAAAATCCAGATGCGGCACGAGTGCGGGCATTGGACACTTATCTGAATACAGTCAGCGATCATGGTTTTAATGCCTCAACTTTTACAGCGCGGGTGATTATCTCGACACATTCTGACATGATTTCGGCAATCGTGGGTGCCATTGGCGCGTTGAAAGGACCCTTGCACGGTGGCGCACCGGGTCCGGCATTGGATATGGTCTTTGAAATTGGCAAACTGGAAAATGCGGAAGCCTATTTGCGGCACAAACTAGAGAACAAAGAAGTATTAATGGGCTTTGGGCATCGTGTGTATAAAGTGCGCGACCCGCGTGCTGATATTTTGAACGAAGCTGCCCAGCAATTTTTCCCGGCAGATGACCCCATATACACGCTGGCACGCGCTGTTGAACAGGTGGCATTGCGCTTGCTGGAAGAATATAAGCCGGGGCGCAAGTTACAGACCAACGTTGAATATTATACGGCGTTAGTGCTGCATGGGGTGGGCTTGCCAACGGATTTGTTTACCCCGACATTTGCTATCGCCCGTGTTGCTGGCTGGACAGCACATGCTATGGAACATCTGGACGGGGGACGCATTTTGCGCCCACTCTCGGCATATACAGGTGTACGTGATAGAACATGGACATCGCTGGAAGCACGATAAAAACAATTGCCTCCCCTATGACATTCCTCCATCTAAATCACGAACAAACGTGCTATCATCAAGTAGCGATAATTCGTGATAGATGGAGGCTTTGAAGATGGCAAACCCTCAAACATTGGATTTGAAAAAAGACCTTAAACATCTTTACAACCCTTCGGCGAAACAAGTAACCGAAGTAGATGTTCCGGCAATGAGCTTCCTGATGATAGATGGCAAAGGCGACCCCAATACCGCCGAAGAATATCAACAGGCGGTTGAGGCATTGTTTGGTTTGTCGTATGCACTCAAATTTGCCAGCAAAAAATCTGGGATTGATTATGCTGTGATGCCACTGGAAGGCTTATGGTGGATGGCAGATATGGGCGCACAATTTGGCGATATAGATTTCACAGCGGATAAGAGTTTGTGGTTATGGACAATGATGGTGATGCAACCGGAGCATATCACGGCGGAGATGATTGCCACCAGCACCGATGAAGTGCGCCGCAAGAAAAATCCACCATCGCTAGATAAAATTCGCTTTGAGCGTTTCCACGAAGGCTTATCGGCACACTTGATGCATCTGGGTCCCTACAGCGCGGAAAAACCCAATATTGAACGCATCCACGCCTATATTGACGCCAATGGTTATGCACCAACAGGCAAGCATCACGAAATCTATTTGAGCGATCCACGCCGCACGCAACCCGAAAACCTCAAAACAGTACTGCGCCAACCAATGATGAAAAAATAATCAGGGCTATAGGGCGTAGGAACGACCCGATGTGGTCGCCCTGCAATGTCAAGTTAAGCATTTTAGAAATCCCCTATCCCTAGCGCCCCTTGTGACTACACTCCATCCCTTTCCCCATTTCAGGGAGAAAGGGACTTCCTGCGCCGTTGTGAACCCCTCAGCTACGCAGTGAGGAGGGGACAGGGGGTGAGAATTTTCTTAACTTGACAGGCATGATAGCTAACAGCCAATCGCCCTACATCACCATACCGCCATCCACCACCAGCACTTGCCCCGTGATATATTCAGCATCATCAGATGCTAAAAATGCGACGGCTTTAGCGACATCAACGGCTTTGCCCTGCCGCCCCAACGGAATGGCTTCGATGGCGCGTTTCATGAGGTCTTCGCTCAATTCAGAAGTCATATCGGTTTCGATGAACCCCGGCGCGACAGCATTCACGGTGATATTGCGGCTGGCAATTTCTTTCGCTAGGGATTTCGTCAGCCCAATCATGCCGGCTTTGCTGGCAGAATAATTGGTTTGCCCACCATTGCCCGCAATGCCGACTACGCTGGTGATATTAATGATGCGCCCGTAGCGTTTTTTCATCATGGCGCGGCTGGCAGCTTTAGAACATAACCACGCACTGCGAAGATTGGTGTTAATCACGGCATCAAAATCATCCGGTTTCAGCATCATAATCACATTATCGCGCGTGATGCCGGCATTATTCACCAGAATATCCACTTGCCCGTATTCTTTGGTCACGGTTTTAAACAGATTGTCCACCTGTTCGGCGTCGCTCACATCGGCTTGGAATGCCATGCCGCCGCCACCCGCCGCCTTAATTTCGTCAATCACAGCATCGGCAGCATCCGCACTTTGGTTGTAATTGACGATGACTGTTGCACCGTTTTTGCCCAATTCCAGCGCGATGGCTTTGCCAATCCCCCGGCTGCCCCCGGTCACAATCGCCACTTTGCCCGTAAAATCTGCCATCTTGGTTTTCCTTGCTCACATCACCAATAAAAAGGACAAAAAGCGTAGCGTAAAGCCCGCCTGATGCAAAGATACAACCCCGTTCTTATTGCGTAGACGCGGCAGAGTCCCCGTTACGCTTAAGATGGTCATAAATTCGCTGGATGGCGCGTTGGATGGCAGGTGTATTTTGTGGTAGCACTTTCGCCAAATCTGCCAGCGTTTCTGCCAGCCCTTGCAGCATATACGGTGATTCTGCCGGGGCAAGGCTGAGGGCAGTAGGCAGCACTTCTTCGGCTTTTTCGGCTTTGCCCAACGCAAACCGCGATGTAATCAAATCGGCATACCCCCAAAAGTTGCCTTGTTCCGCAACCGCTTCTTTTTCGGCGATGCGCTCGACATGCACATACGTTTGCAGCATCTGTTCGATGTCATTTTTCCGCATATACAGCAATGCCAGATTGCCAAACCCATACGACGAATTGGGCGTAATTTCAGTCACCCGTTTATAGGCATCAATGGCTTCGTTAATTTGCTCGCGGCGCTTATATAACCCACCCAATACCCCCCACCACGATTCGCCATCATCATCTACCAACCGCGGTGAAATCCTAAGCGCCTGAAGCAGTAAACTCTCTGCTTTATTCAAAATTTCTTTGCGTTGTTCCTCTTTTTGGTCATACATAGGTTTATTGTTGTGCAGCGATTTCATTTCTTTTTCAACATGTTCTGCCATGCGCCGATGCACAAATCCCAACCCTGCCAGCGCCGGGGCAAAATTTGCCTGCTGTTGCAAGGTCTTTTCGTAATGATATTTCGCTTTTTCGATTTCGCCTTTTTGCGTATAAACATATGCCAATTTTTGATTCACCACCAGATGATTCGCGTCAAGTTCGAGTGCCTGTGAGTAGGTGTTAATTGCGCCCTCGTAATCCGAAGCGCGGTACTGGCGTTCTCCAATGGGGATAAATGCCGTTGCCGACAATGTTTTGGCATTATCAAAACGCAATGTTTCTTCCAGTTCTTTTAAACGCAGGGCAATCTGTTTATCAAAACTCTCGCGCAGTTCACTGGTTTCTTTTTCCAGTTTTTTCTTGCTTTCAATCAATTCTTCGCGGGCAGAATTAATTTGCTGAATGCCACGAAAACCGACAATACCAGCCGTAATCGCACCGACTGTTCCCACAAATGTAATCAGCCCGAACACCAGTTCAAACAGCCCTAATAGGTTGAAGGCATGATCGACTTTGCTGTCGGCTTCCTCCACCAAACCCGCGTACTCGGTCACATTCTCGGCAATTTGGGTGGCAACGACTCCCATTTCTGTCAAATTTTCATCCGTCACAGGTACCATTGGCGTCGCATCCTGCGCGGCAAGCGGCATAGCCAAAAGCAGGCAGAAAAGTCCAATCAGTAAGAACCAACGCATAGGCGGTCTCCACGTTTTTAGAATCAAAAAGGGGCAGTGTCGCCCCTGTTTTTAGCATATTAAATGGATTTTCGCAACCAATTAAAGGTGAAAATGATCGGATAATTTTTTAATCATGGCTTCTTTGCCATCGTTAATGGCGGTGAGTTTAATATCACCCCCGGCAATTATTGCCTTGATAATATCGCTGGCGGCGTGACCCGTCTTAAAAGCATTGGCGATATTGGTAGCTGTCCGTCCGCTGCCATCCAACACGAGAATTGGTACACGATTATCGCCTTGCGTTGTCGCCAGATACACATCGCGTTCTGCGATTTTGCCTCCATTGATGAGGATACCAATCATCGGCAGTCCGGCGGCAATTGCCCGCGTGAGGTTGACAATCATCTGTGATTCATCTCCCCATTCCGGCGCATCAATCAGCACAAAATGCGAATGCCCATCTTCTAATACGGCTTCTTGGGCAGGATTTTGGTAGCCCGGATAAGAAACTTTGCTTTCTGGGCAAACGCCAATTAATGGGAATTTATAGCCACGACTTTTGCGGGCTTCCCCAATCATCTGCATCACGCCGGCTTCTGTACCGCCGTCAATCACCGTCAGGTTATGGGTTTCTGCAAATAACGCAACCCCGTCGTATACAATCTCCCGCGTGCGGTCAATGTCATCATCCGTCATTTGGCTGGCACCGCCCGTAATAAAAATGGTCGGGCGCGGCGTTATCAATCCGAATCGGTCAATGATGGCTTGCGGGTCATCATCGCGTCCAATCCGCAACGCTGGTGAAAACTTGCCTTCACCAAAATCAATGGTAAACGCCTCGGGTTTTTTCACGTCCATTTTCGCCTCATCCATGTTTGGCTGCACCACACGCAGCAGGGGTAAATCTGCCCGCTTGTCTATATGCCCCGGCACAAATGCCAATTCCGGGGTTTTCAACCCATTGACTACGCTATCTAATGCTGCAATCATGAGTGCCAAGGTAATCCCCATGACGAAAACGGTAGCTTCCATCCCGTTTCTCCATCTGTTTGGTGAATGATCAATTCGTGCGAGTATCTTTAGTGTACTATGAAGCTACCGTAGACAAACTTCATAGTTCCGACTAAAAATGGTGAGAAGTTCGTTTGTTTCCAAAGTTCAACACCATGTCCAACGCACTATCAGCTTGTTTGTTAGAGTGGTACACCCAACATGCAGCAGATTTACCTTGGCGGCGCACACCGGATGCTTATACAACTTGGTTATCCGAAGTCATGCTCCAACAAACCCAGATTGAAACGGTTATTCCCTATTATCACCGATTTTTGGAAAAATATCCCACTGTTCAGGCACTTGCAGCAACCTCTTTGGATGAAGTGCTAAAGTTATGGGAAGGTTTAGGTTATTATAGCCGCGCACGCCATTTACACCAGACTTCTCGTATTATTTCGGAGCAGTACCACGGCATTTTCCCCTGTGATGTTACAAAACTGTTAGATTTACCCGGCATCGGGCGCTATACAGCGGGTGCCATTGCCAGCATTGCGTGTGGGCAGCGCGTGCCAGTGTTGGATGGCAATGTAATGCGCGTTTTTTCGCGCTTATTGGATATTCCCGATGATGTCACGCAGCTATCAGTCCAAAATCGCTTGTGGCAAATTGCTGAAGATTTTTTGCCAGAAACCGATACAGGCGATTATAACCAAGCCTTGATGGAACTGGGGCAAAAAATTTGTACGCCGCGCCAACCAGATTGCACCCATTGTCCAGTACAGGCAATGTGCAAGGCATTTGCTGCTGGCACGCAATTAGAACGCCCCATGAAGAAGAAAAAAGCTGCCACACCCCATTATGATGTCGCTGCTGGCTTGATTTATGATGAGCAAGGACGTTTGATGATTGCCCAACGCCCAGCCGAGGGATTGCTAGGTGGTTTATGGGAGTTCCCCGGTGGCAAACAGGAAGCAGGGGAAACCTTGCCCGAATGTCTTCAGCGTGAACTACGCGAAGAATTGGCAATCGAAGTCGAAGTTGGGGCATTGTTCGTCAATGTCAAACATGCCTTTACCCATTTCAAAATTACGCTGCACGCTTTTGAGTGTCGTTATCAAGGTGCGACACCGCCTCATACCCAACCGCAATTACTCGGCGCTCAGGCGTATGCGTGGGTAACGCCAGCGGAGTTTGACCGTTATTCTTTTGGCAAGGCAGACCGCGAAGTTATCCGGGCGCTGCAAGAACGTTCCAATATGCTGTTATGAAGATGAAACAGCATTTGGAAAAAATTTCGCTCAAGTTCAAAATGAGTGATTTTCCGTAGGGTCGAGGCATGCCTCGACCCTACAACAACGCGCTTTTCACGCAATCTGGACATGCGTCAAAAATTTATGGGCTGACCTGTACCAAAGACCAGTAAAAAATCGTCCCCCTGTACGAAGATTACCGAATAAAAGGGGCGTATGCTGAAGCTATAACGATTATACAGATAGGAATAGCCAAGCAATGGTCTCTAAAACAGCCCTCATCACTGGTGCATCTCGCGGTTTAGGCTTGGCACTAGCCCGCGAACTTGCGGCACACGGTTGGACATTAATTTTGGATGCCCGCGGCGCACAGGCATTAAACGCCGTTCATGCTGAGTTATCTTCTTTGACGACGGTCACTCCCATCGTGGGTGATGTGACCGATTCGCAGCATCGGGTAGCATTGATGCAGGCAATTCAACAAGCAGGCGGACTCGATGTGTTGGTCAATAATGCCAGTACCCTCGGCATTAGCCCACGCCCGAATTTATTGGATTACCCCCTTGATGCATTGACCGCGATTTTTCAGACCAATGTCATCGCCCCGTTGGCATTGATGCAAGCTGCAAGTCCATATCTTAAAGATGGCGCGAAAATTCTGAACATCAGCAGCGATGCGGCTGTCGAACCCTATGCGGGTTGGGGTGGTTACGGTGCCAGCAAAGCGGCTTTAGAACACATGACGGCGATTTTTGCCGCTGAAAATCCACGGTTGCGCGTCTATTGGGTTGACCCCGGTGATATGCAAACACAAATGCACCAAGAGGCATTCCCCAACGAAGACATTAGCGATAGACCGCTGCCAGAGACCAGCATTCCCGGCTTAGTGGCACTCATCGCGGGCAATTTACCATCGGGGCGCTACCAAGCGCGGAAAATAGGTCTGCCAGAGAACGGCGTGCGTGAACTTCGCACGGTGTTAAGAGCAAAAAATGCCGACGAGACATTGGCATTTTATCGAGATTGTGTGGGGCTAAAGTTGTTACAAACATGGGAAAACGATGCCGGGCGGGGCTACTTGTTAGAGGGTGGGCGGGCAACGCTGGAAATTTTAGACGAGGGACACGCCGCTTTTGTAGATAATATCGAATTAGGCAGCGATTCCGGCAATCCGATTCGGTTGGGGTTTGAGGTTGCCAATTTAGATGCTGCTGCCGGAACAATCACCGATAATCGGCTGAATCACATGGTCACAACCCCATGGGGAGACCGCAATTTGCGCGTGCAAGCCCCAGATAATTTACAAGTGACGTTGTTCCAAGTGGCAGAGAAGAAAGATGAATAACCATGCTGGCATCGCTCGCTAGTCCCACTTTGAATTTTAAACTACCGCCAGAATTGGAAGCCAGCGAACCACCGGAAGCGCGTGGTTTGGCACGCGATGAAGTCCGCTTGATGGTTTCTTGGCGGGATAATCATCGCCTCGAACATACGCAGTTCCGGCAGATAGGGCAGCATTTGCAACCGAGCGATATGCTGGTCATTAACACCAGCGGCACCCTGAATGCGGCTGTTCCTGCCCGGCGTGCCGATGGTGGTGTTTATGAGCTACATCTTTCGACCCGCCTACCTGCGGATTTATGGATTGTCGAAATGCGGCGTTTGGAGGACACAAAAAACAGTGCCTTTTACGATGCTGTCAGCGGCGAGAGTTATGGCTTACCCAATGGTGGCTGCGTTACATTGCATACACCGCACGCTGCCAACACTACCCAAAAACGGTTATGGATTGCATCGCTGGATTTGCCCTGTCCGATACACGATTACCTAGAACAGTATGGCTATCCGATTCGCTACAATTATGTGAAAGACGGTTGGGGGAATGCCTATTATCAGACGGTGTATGCCACCGAAAAAGGCAGTGCGGAAATGCCTTCTGCTGGACGCGCTTTTACGCCGCAACTCATCACACGGCTTGTAGCACAGGGTGTTCAGGTTGTGCCATTGATTTTGCACACGGGTGTTGCCAGCCTAGAAACGCATGAGCCACCTTACGAAGAATATTATCGCGTGCCAGAATATACTGCCCAAGCCATTAATGCGGCTCGCAGCGCCAAACGCCGCATTATCGCTGTAGGGACAACCGTGGTGCGGGCATTGGAAACAGTCACACAAAATGGCATCACCCATCCCGGCGAAGGCTGGACGCGCGTAGTGATTACACCAGACCGTGGCATTCAGGCAGTCAATGGATTGCTCACAGGCTTACACGAACCGCAAGCCACCCACTTAGCGATGCTATCGGCGTTAGCAGGCGAAGACCATCTCGCCCACACCTATCAAGCTGCATTAAACCAACGCTATTTATGGCATGAATTTGGTGATTTACACCTGATACTCCCCTAATCTCTTCCAGAACAGGCACGTTTGTGATTTCCGTGTCTGTTTTGATTTTGTGGTTATCTCACAAAAAAATACCTCAAAAATTGCATTAAAAATGCCGAAGACACCTAGATATTGCATTAAAAATGCATTTGCGTGTACAATCTTAACAAATAGGCTTTCTATTTTTATATATTTAGTTGTGGGGTTCAAATTATGACCACCTTCCAAGATATACCCCTTGAAGTTGAAGAAACGCTTCACACCCATAGCGACTCGCCTGATGTGATTAAAGTCTCAGCAAAATCGCGCTCAACCGCGGTGGCTGGTGCTATTGCCGGGGTGATTCGTCAACATGAATTTGCCGAAGTACAAGCGATAGGTGCTGGAGCCGTGAATCAGGCTGTGAAGGCGCTGGCGATTGCCCGCGGCTACCTAGAACGGGATGCGATAGATATTGTTTGCACGCCGTATTTCACCGAAGTGGATATTGATGGTTATGAACGGACTGCCGTGCGTTTTAAGGTAGAGCCGCGTATGGAAAAAATCAGCTAATACATCTTCGGGGCTTGCCCCACAAGCTCCAACGGACAAGCCCCAACGGTATATCGAATACCGAAGTCCCTTTTAGAAATGTTACTACCCTAAGAAATCGTTTACATCAATTTAACCCCGGATAATCAAGCATTAACACTTCGAGCGCCATCCGAACATTGGCATTGGTGTTGAGTGTGGTATTGAGCATGAAGCGCGTGGTTTTCAGTGCCAATAACGTCGCGTCAGGGTCGCCAATACGCGCCAACTGTTGAATCGCCTCCGCGTAATCGCTGTTGCAGGGGTCAATTTGCCCGTGCTGCTGTAAGACCACATCGCGCCAATAGGTTTGCCATGTATCCAGAATGTAACGCACGGCGGGCTTATCTAACTTGCTCAATTCTTCGGCAATGGCGAAGCGTTTTGCCCGGTTGCCCTGTAACGCATCGTGCAGCAAATTCAGCATGGTCTGGCGCTGCGTCAAAATCTCATCATCTTCTAATGCTGCCAGCGCCCACCCAATGCGCCCATTGCTGAGGCGTGCCAGTAAACGGGCTTTGTTATCGTCAATGCCACGCTGTTTTAAGGTTGCATACACCGTTTCGGTTGGCACGGGGCGCAGCGGCAAATGTTGGCAGCGGCTGATAATCGTTGGCATCAAGTTTTCTTGCGATTGTGCCAGCAAAATTAACATGGCGTGCGCCGGTGGTTCTTCCAAAGTTTTCAGCAAAGCATCCTGCGCCCTATCTTGCGCTCGGTCAAAATTGTCAAAAATGGCGATACGAAAACGCGAACTGAACGGCTTGAGCGCCAATAAACGCATCACTTCCCGAATCGTATCTATTTTGAGTGTGCCGCTTTTTTCATCGGCTTGTGAATACAGCATATCGGAATGATTGCCGCTGAGGATGCGCTTGCAAGACCGGCATTCGTAACATGGGCGCAGTGCTTCGTCCTCATGTTCGCATTGCAGCGCCATCGCAAAGCGATTCGCCAGCGTATTTTTGCCGATATTTTGCGCCCCGGTGATGAGATAAGCGTGCCGGACGCGGTGGTGTGCCATGCTTTTTTGCAGGAACGCGACCGCCCATTCATGTCCATCCATGTGCCAGTGGGTTGATGTAGGAGATTGTGTCGTCATGATATGATTATCGTAGGAAATGTGCCACCTGAAAAGAGAATTTTGCATAATTCATCGTCATGATGAGCGCCAATCGGGATGAAAAATTGGCGCTATCTCAAGTACAATACGTAAAATAAGGGTCATCAAATCAGCATAGGGCAAATAGTTTAGCTTTCAGCCGTCAGCAATCCGCTAAAAGCAGGCTGTTGGCATACAAATTTAATTGCTTGGGTACAGGAAAACCACAACAAGCCATAAACATCGCTTGTCTCTGTGCGCTCTGTGTTCTGTATGGTTCAAAAAGTTCTTGGAGACTGATATTAATTTTGATACATTTGCCTAAAAGCTAAAAGCCAAGAGCTAATCGCTAAAAACTAAAGAGAAAGTGACAACACTGTGGAAACCCAGTGGTTGCAAGATTTATTTAATGATGTCACCGATGTGAAATTGGCAGCACCTTATTTGGAGAATACTGCCATTTTCCAGCATCATAACGCGCATCTGGTGGTCAATACTTGGATGGGCAGCGTTCTATATCTGTATTTGCTGGAAAAAGCGCCTAAAGTCCGCGAGTTGCGCGGTATCCTGCGCGATAACAGCCGCACGGGTATCGGTACATTGTTTATTGCCCATCAATCGCTGCTGCCCGAAACAGGCAAAGAAGTATCGCTAGTGGATTGGCATGACGCCCTACGCAGTATGAGCGACGGTTGGATTTATAGTTACACGCCTCATCACACGATTGAACAACTCCATTTTAATCCCACCTCCAACCCAGATAAATTTTACTGCTGGCATCTGACGGATTTTGCTATCGAAAATGTATCTGTGCGGCGGCGCAGCATTAGCGGCAATCTCAAAGGCGATTGGTTCATTGGCGATATTGCCTCCCCTGCGTTCAAACGGCGCGTGAGTACAGAACGCCTGAATCAACGCTATCATTATCATACGCATACGCCGCCCAAAGAGAAGAAAATTGCGCCAGTGGACGAACTCAGTCAATATTATCAGATGCTGGGGATTAGCAATTTAGAGGCAACCGAAAAAGAAGTGAAAGCCGCTTTCCGGCAGATGGCGTTACGGGTGCATCCTGATGTGAGTGCCTTGCCCCGTAATATTGCCGAAGAAAAATTCAAAGACCTCAACCGTGCTTATGAATTTATCAAAGACTATCACGGTTGGAATTAATCATGTCTCATGCAAAAGGATATTGTTTATGCCAGTAGATTATCAAGCACGGATGCAAAAATTATTAGCGTCAGTGGATGCCGATGTTGTGGCGATTGTCCCCGGTGCGAACATGGTGTATTTCACGGGCTTGCATTACCACCTGTCTGAGCGCCCGATTATCGCCTTCATCACCCAAGAGGGCTTATCGTTCATCATGCCCAAATTGGAAGTGATAAAGTTAAATCAGCGCCCGGATTTGGAAGGACGCCCATTCATCTGGTCGGATACTGATGGCTACACCCAGAGTTTTAACGATGCTATTGCCTCGCTCAAAGGCGCAAAAGTAGCGGTGGATGGCATGACCTTGCGCGTGTTTGAATGGCTGGCACTCAAAACTGCGGGTCTCGATTTGAACCAAACCATAGATTCTGGGCAAACGATGCTGTATATCCGGTCTATCAAAACACCGGAAGAAATTGCCGCCATCAAAAAAGCCAATGAAATTAGCGAAGTCGCCCTAAAAAATGTGATGGCGTGGGCAAAACCGGGCATGACCGAGCGCGAAATCGCTACCAAACTCAATGACGAATTGAACGCCGCTGGTAGTCAAGGTTTGGCATTTGGGTCATTGGTGCTGACGGGACCCAAAAGCGCCCTACCGCATGGCAACTCAGGTGATAGACTATGGGGCAAAGATGAATTTTTGCTGATTGATTACGGCGGCACCTACGAAGAATATCCAGCGGACATCACGCGGACATTTTGTGTCGGCACGCCCACCGATGAAATGCGAAAAATTTATGATGTCGTTTACCGGGCGAATGCGGCGGCTCATGCCGTGTCTAAACCGGGTGTCACTTGTGGCGAAGTAGACAAAGCAGCCCGTGATGTGATTGAAGCAGCCGGCTATGGCGAGTATTTTACCCATCGTACCGGGCATGGTTTGGGTTTATCCGGGCATGAACTGCCCCAAATTGCCGCTAATGTGCCAACGATTTTAGAGCCGGGCATGGTCTTTACCATTGAACCGGGGATTTATCTGCCGGAAATTGGGGGGGTGCGGATTGAAGATGATGTCGTCGTCACCGAAACAGGCTGTGAATCGCTGACGACTTACCCGCGTGAGTTGTAAGTTTGGGCTATTGTCGCATTTGGGTTGAAGCTGGGTAAAAATTTTCACTATAGAGGCATCCGGCAGTCATAGGTACAATGCGCGGGTTGATGTTTATGAAAATACCATCGGGAGTTAGCAGATGGGGGCTGTACCGGATTTAATTACCTTGAAAGACCCGCGTTCTGCGGCAGCGGAGGCATTCCGCACACTGCGGACGAATTTAATTTTTAGCAGTGTGGAAAATCCTATCCACACCTTGTTGGTGACATCGGCGGCGCAGGATGATGGCAAAAGTATTGCTGTCGCCAATTTAGCCATCACATTTGCTAGTGCTGGTTTTAAGACGATTTTGGTGGATGGTGATTTGCGCCAGCCAAAGCAGCACACTATTTGGAATGTGCCGAATCAAGGGCTGACCACGATGATGGTACAAGATAGTGCTTTATCATCGCCGCCGCTGGTGAACACCTCAGTGGAAAATTTGCAAGTGTTACCTGCTGGTGAACGTCCACCCAATCCAGCGGATTTGCTAAGTGGACAGCGTATGACCGAAATTATCGGTATTTTGCGCTCACGGGCAGCCTATGTGTTGTTTGATAGCCCGCCCATTTTGGCAGCTACGGATGCGGCATTGTTGGGCATCAAAACGGATGGGGCGTTATTGGTGGTGCGTGCCGGGAAAACGCGCCGTGACCATACCCTGCGGGCGCGAGAAACCTTAGAGCGCGTCCATGTACGCATTGTGGGCGCGGTGCTGACCAATGCACGCGAACAGCAGGCGACGTATTAGGGCAATTTGGAATACTATGTAGGGGCGACTCGATGTGGTCGCCCACCAGAGGGAGCGCACATCGGCGCTCCCCTACAATCAGCAAATTTAATTTTTAGTTCATTTTCAGATTGCGTGAAAATGCGTCGTTGTAGGGGCGCGATATATCGCACCCCTACAGAAAACCACTTGTTTTGAACTTGAGCCTAATTTTTAATTTGTGGTATCTCGACCAGCATAAGAATCACCACTTGGCAATCATACGACTCGCACAAAACCCCTATCTAGCCCTCAAGCATCACCTATTGGGTTTGCCATGAGTTTTTCGCCACATCGCCTGTTTTTGAGCCTCTTATTGGGCTATATCACCTTATCGCTGGCATTCAGCCTGAACAGCCCGATTTTTGAAGCGCCGGATGAAATTGAGCATTTTCGCTATATCCGCACCATCGCTCAAACAGGCGCACTCCCAGAACCCGATGGGCAACCTCGCGGGCAGTATCACCAACCGCCATTGTATTATGTGCTGCACGCGCCGTTATTGTGGCTGTTGGATGACAACGGGTTTGAGCAAATCGTCGGGCGCAAAAATCCCTTTTACGCTTATGAATTTGCAGTACCGGGCAGCGACAATAAAAACGAATATCTGCATACCCGCGCTGAGGCATTTCCTTATGTTGGCAGCCCCATTGCCCGCACGGTGCATCTCTTACGCCTTATATCTATCCTAATGGGGGCGATAACGCTTGGGCTGTGTTATCGTATTTTTTGCTTGATTTTTGCTGAATCACAATCTCATCTTATTTTTGTGTCGCTGGCGTTTATCTGTTTTTTGCCACAGTTCGCGTATCTTAGCGGGCATTTGAATAACGACAATTTATTGATTTTGTTATCCACAGTTGTCTTATGGTGGTTGCTGCGGTTTCACGGGCAAACTATCAATGGGCGGCAAGCAGCATTTTTGGGTATTTTATTGGGACTCGCGGCATTAACGAAGAGCAGTGCGGTCTTTTTGGGATTGCCTGTTTTAGTGGCGTTGGCATTGAATCGGGCTTGGTGGCGCTGGGTGCCGCTGATGTTCATCACCGCGTTTATGATGTGCAGTCCCTATTATCTGCGAAACCTCATTGTCTATGGTGATTTGACCAATTTGGGCGCATGGCAGCGCACATGGGCATTTGACGCTGTGAATCAGGGGCGATTTGTACTGGAAGTCGCGCAGCAAAATTTCCCCTATGTGTTCGCCACTTTTCCAGCGCGTTTTGGCAGTGGGGCGATTACCCTTGGTGATTTTTTCCGGGTATTTGAGGTTTTGGCGCTGATAATTATCGCAGGAGTGGGACTAAAAATCGCTATTCTGATTTGGCGTAGAGACACCATATATCGTGTCTATGCAAATAAAATAGGGATTATCGTCGCTTTCGCGCTCAGTTGGTTATGCGCGGCGTTTTATCTGGCGGGCATCGCATGGTCAGGCAATCAGGGACGGTATTTGCTGCCGGGTTTATCAGCGTGGGGTATTCTGGTTGCCACCGGACTCAGCGCCTTCGTTCCCCGGCGCGGCAAATGGCTTATCACAATCGGGATTATCGCCGCATGGGGCTTGCTATCGGCGTATATTTTTGTGGCATATTTTTTGCCTGCTTATCGTTTACAGCCAGTGCCAGCTACCATCGAAGTGCCATTATCAGTTCGTTATGGCGACGTGGCAGAATTAATCGGCATTTCAGCACAACAGATGCAAACGCCGCCCGATAATATCCTAAAATTGTCGTTGTATTGGCGAGCCTTGAACAGCACTGAGCAAGATCTGCGTGTGTATTTGCATACTTTAGAAACCGAATTAATTCGGCGCGACAGTGTGCCGGGCATGGGCAAATTGCTTTCCACTGATTGGCAAGCAGGCGATACATGGACAGAAACATATACGCTGGTGATTCCACCGGATGCCGAAATTCAGCGGATTTTTACGCTCACCGCTGGACTTTACGACGCACAAAATCAAACTCGTTTACCAGCTTATGATGCCAATGGCAATGAGATAACGCCGATTGTGGGGAGCATTGCGGTAAATGGCACACCCCAATCAACTCTGGAAACCGATTATGTGTTTGACCATATCATCGGTATGAGGCAACCGGATATACGTTTGACGGATGCCCAAATCATGGTTTGTTTAACATGGGTCGCTTTAGCGCCAGTGCCGGAAGATTACAATTTATTTGTGCATGTGTTGGATGCTCAAAACACGATTCTGGCGCAGCATGATGGGCAACCACGTAACAATACATATCCCACCGGAGCATGGCTGCCGGGCGAAACAATTGAAGATTGTATCCCCATTGAAGCACCCAAAACACAAGTTGCAGCAGTGGCATTGGGGTTATATCGCTTGCCGGATTTTGGGCGCTTGCCCGTGGTGGATAACGCGCAGCAGACATTACCGGATAATAAGATTGTTTTACTGGTGACACCTTAATCGTCTATGTGTGTTATCGTTATTTGCGGTTTGGGCATGTTACAATCGCCGTACTTGGTTCACTTGGATAAAGGTGCGAAATGACCATGACCGATGCCAGTCGCAGTCATACCATCACTTGGGAAGACCCCACCGCCACTTGGCAAAAAGCCACAGCAATGAGTGGGTTAGAATATTGGCAAGCCTTAATGGCGCGGGAACTACCGGCACCACCGATTGCCGTCCTAATGAATATGCTGCCCGTAGAAGTGGTGGAAGGACGCATCGTGTTTGAGGGGCTTCCTGCCGATTATCATTTGAACCCCATTGGCACAGTACATGGCGGTTTTGCAGCGACCTTGCTGGATTCTGCCCTAGCCTGCGCCATCCACACGACATTGCCTGTGGGCTGGTCATATACGACATTGCAACTGAATTTGCACTATACCCGTGCTATCACGCCCCAAACAGGTGCGGTACGCTGCGAAGGCATTGTTATTCATCGCGGCAAAACAATGGCAACTGCCGAAGCCAAACTGACCGATGCCGCAGGTAAATTGTATGCTCATGGCACAACCACCTGTATGATTTTCTCGCCGCGCGAGGCATAAGCGAATTTTGCCAAGGCGTTGATAGCAGAGTGTTTTCCGGGTTATAATGCCCGCCGTATCGTTTTCCCTTCTTAAGAGAGAGCAACTAATGACGAATCAAACCACAGAAACAACG
>JALHOR010000050.1 GCA_022842885.1 Anaerolineae bacterium | reverse complement strand
TATCCTCAAGTTGGGCAGCATCCGGCGGGAAAAACACGGGCGATTCCGTATCGGTTAAAGGCACAGAATCATTGCATAATTCGGCAGTGATATAATATTCGATGCGCTCTTTTAATAAATATTGGCGCAATTCATCCACCGTCTTAACAACATTTCGTACTTCAAAGCTGTAGAGATTTTGCCCTCGCCAAGGTTGTTCATCTTCTGGCAAATTTAACCACCAATCCCACCCGTTCAGTGGAGGCGCACCATAACTCAACGCCCGTTGAATGCTGCTGCTATTGCGTTTGAATGGCACCGAAAAGACTTGGGGGTCGCCACTCATTATGCGAGTATCCGGCGTCCACTGCGTTTGGGTATAGGCATAAGCCAATTCGCGGGTATCTGGTTGGCGCATTTTATCTATAATTTTTGCCAACATCAGCGTTTCCAATATAAATGGTGTCGCCAAGAAAAAAATCAGCCAGCGATAATTTTTGTACTGCATGGCAAATTGCCACAGTGTCGCCGCACCAATGCCCGTCAATAGTGCCACTGGAATGAGAAACGGTGTCCAATAAAAGATTTTATATTCTTGCGAATACACCAACGCCACTGGTACAAACGTTGCTAATGTCATCAACACCACAACCCAATGTGTCACACTCCGCCGATGCCGCACTATAATGGCGGCTGCCCCAACCAACGTTAAAGGCAAATACCAGCGCCACAAATATTCAATCATTTGCAGGGTTTGAGCTTGGCTGGCGGCGAAACGCACATCCCAACTTGTCGGTGGGCGGCGGGCATAGGCATGGAAAAACAGATTGTTGATTTCAAATGCTAAATCATCCAGATGAATAAAAGCGAGGGGGTTGAACAGCACATTAAATACTACGGTTGAAATGGCAGCAAACCATAAATTCAGGCTTAAAAAATAATGCCGAAAAAACACGAAGACATTTTTACCTGTCCGCTGATAGATGATTGCCCCATGCACCGCTAAAAACCCAATACCTGCTGGTGCAGCACTCATTTTTGCCAACATCACCAACGCCAAGCCGACACCCATCAGCACATAATCACGCCGCCGTTGATAGCGCAACAATCGCAGCGTCAACCACATCAACACTGCCATCGCAACAATAATCAGGGTATCTGGCAGCGCATATACCGAATTCATGGCGAAAAAGCTGTTTAAAGTCAGCATCAGCGCCGCAAAAATGCCGATTTCATTGCTCAAAAAACGCCCGGCTAATGCGGCAAGTACAATCGCCACCACCGTCAGCCCTGCCATCGTCAGGCGCGTTGCCAGCGTAAATTGCCACCGTTCCCGATAATATAAATCCTGAAAATCATCCAGAGTCGTGACGCGCTCACTCAAAAAACTGTACCCCAATAAACCCGCGACACCGATTAAATCCACATTGGAGGTTAGCACCCGATGATAGCGATACAAGCGCGGCGGCAGTTCGCCTTGGAACAACCGCAGCGCCGTAGATAAATCGCTATTTTCATCCGTGATTTGAATATCGGGGAGACGATGATCTACCATCAACAATCGGGAGGCACTGGCAAACAACAGCAGCAGTAGCAATACCTGCCAAAATCGCCGATTAGAAATTCCTATCATGCAGACGGATTACTCCGGGTCTTTGCCACGTTCACGGAAGCTCAAGCGAATCGGTGTGCCTTCAAACGGATATTTATCGCGGATGCGATTCTCCAAAAATCGTTCATAGGTGAAGTGCAGCAGTTTTCTATCGTTGATATGCATGAGGAAAATGGGCGGGTCAACACGCACTTGCGTTCCGTAGTAGATTTTCAGCCGCTTGGCACCTTTGGTCGGTGGGGCATGATGTTCGACTGCTTCACGGATAATCTGATTCAATTGGGAAGTCGGAATACGAATAAAACGATTTTCGTAGACTTCGTTGACTTTCTCCAAAACCTGATGAATGCGCTGACCATGTAGGGCGCTGATGAAAATCACTGGAGCATACGGGATAAAATGCAATCGTTCACGGATAGTCGCCATGAAGGTATTCATGGTAAAGGCATCTTTTTCAACGGCATCCCACTTGTTGACGACAATCACAATGCCTTTAAATTCTTCCAACACATAACCAGCAATATGCTCATCCTGATCAGTAACACCTTCGACGCCATCCACGACCAAGACCGCCACATCAGAGCGTTCTATGGCGTTAAAAGCGCGAATCACACTGAATTGCTCGACACCGGGTTCAATCCGTCCGCGCCGCCGAATACCCGCCGTGTCAATCAGCGTGACGGGTTGGTCATGCCAAATCAGTTGGGTATCAATGGCATCGCGGGTAGTGCCAGCAATCGGGCTAACGATAACCCGTTCTTCACCAATGAGTTTATTCAGCAGGGTGCTTTTACCCGCATTGGGACGACCCACAATCGCAATTTTCAGGTGGTCATCATCATCTTTATCCTGCCAACCTGCGACCACATCTTTGATGGCATCGGTCACGGCATCCAACATATCGCCAATGCCTGCCCCATGGATGGCGCTGATGGCGAACACTTGCCCCAACCCCAACCCATAAAATTCGACAGCATCAACTTCATGTTTTAGCACATCGGCTTTGTTGGCGGCAACAATGATGGTTTTATGGGTGCGCCGCAAAATTTCTGCCACGGTTTCATCAGCGGCAGTGACGCCATGCTGAATATCCACCACCATGATAATCACATCGGCATCTTCGACAGCAATTAATGCCTGCGATTTGATTTGCGGCACAAAATCGGCGCTGCCTTCTGCCAAAGGGGCAATATCGCGGGAGCCTTTTGGTTCATAGACTTCTATCCCGCCTGTATCAATCACCCGGAATTGTATACCGTTCCAATGCGCTTCTGACTGAAGGCGGTCACGAGTTGTTCCGGGAATTTCATGGGTTACGGCGAGTCGTTCTCCGACCAACCGATTAAACAGTGAGCTTTTGCCAACATTCGGGCGACCCACCAGCGCCACTACAGGTTTACGTGCCATTCTGCGTATAACAATCTTCTCTACTGCCTTATTCGTGAAGGGCCATTATAGCAGGCGCACCTTCATTCTCACTAGCCCGCGCAGCAACCGCATCCAAAAACCATCTGCCTGCGCCCACTGCCGCAATTGTTCTGTCGCCAGAATCGCGTTGGTCGTTCCCAAAGTGGGATAAATATGGGTTGCCAGTGCCACATCGCGCACATTGCCGCCGCGCTCAATCACTTGCGCCCATTCGTTCATCATTTCACCCGCGTTCCAACCAACCATCGTTGCCCCCAGTAATTTGCCATTGGGCAGATGGATTAACTTCATAAAACCCGGCTTTTTACCTTCGGTCATTGCTCTGTCAGACCGGGTAAAAGGCAAGCGCGTGACTTGAACGGCACTAAAACGCGCGTGTGCCTGTGCTTCTGTAAGACCAGCTTGGGCAACTTCGGGATCAGTAAATGTGGCATGTGGCACAATGCGGGGATTCTTCAATACTGGGAATGGTAAGAGCAAATTCAGCACTGCCGCTGCCGCTTGTGACCCGGCAGCATGGGTAAAATAATGCGTTCCGGCAACATCCCCAGCGGCGAAGATGTGCGGTTGGTTGGTGCGTAAACGCGCATTCACGACAAGTTGCCCGTTATGCGTTGCTAATCCAGCGGCATCGGGCTGTAACCCAGTAACATCCGGCGTTTTGCCCGTCGCCAACAGAACATGACTGCCAATGATAATGCGTCCATCAGCCAACACAATTTCGATAGTGCTGCCCACTTTTTTTGCACTAATAGCTTCGGCATGATGCAGAATAGCAATGCCTTCAGTGCGTAAAATTTCCGTGATTAATGCTGAGGCTTCGGCATCATCTTCGAGCAATAATTGCGCTGCCCGCTCAATCAGCGTCACCTGTGACCCCAAGCGACAAAAAGCCTGTGCCATCTCCACGCCGACGGGACCACCACCAATGATAATGAGATGTTCTGGCAATTCGGTCAGGTCAAACAATGTTTCATGAGTCAAATACGGCACAGCATCAAATCCAGCGGGAATGTGTGGCTTTGCGCCCGTCGCCAAAATGAACGCTTTGGCTCGCAAGGTTTGCCCATCTGCCAAGGCAACCTGATGAGTATCTATAAAATGGGCGGCAGATTCATAAACATCAATGCCAATTGCTCGCAGTGCAGCAGGCGTTTCTTCATGATAAATCGTGTGAATCGTCGCCCGAACATGCTGCATCACTTGGGCAAAATTCACGCGCACCTCCGGCACTTCTATTCCATACTGCGCGGCATGGCGGGCTTGATGCACTTTTTTCGCCACAGCTAACAACGTCTTGGAGGGAACACAGCCTGTCCAAGTACATTCACCACCGGTAAGGTGCTTTTCAATCATAGCCACTCTGACACCTGCCAGATTCGCTATTTCAGCGGCGGTTAAACCCGCTGCCCCGCCGCCAATCACAATCACATCATAAGTTGGAATCACAATTATTGCCCTTATCGGTTATGGGTGCTGCCTATTGTGGTTCAACAACCTTACGAGCGAATAACCAACAGTTTAATCTATCAGGAAAAATCATTATCATAGCTAGTCTGTATTGGGATGTATGAAGGCATACGTTATGACGGCTGTTCCTGCTCAGAATCGTTCTTATCGCCTGCGCCAATTTTTGACGCTGACATTGGCATTGGTTCAACGCGATATTGCGGCACGGTATCGGCGCTCCATTTTGGGTCCGTTATGGGCAATTTTGCAGCCTTTGGCGCTGATGGTGGTCTTTAATTTGCTGCATGAAGTTGTAGAAATTCCGAGTGATGGTATCCCTTATTTGATTTTTTCGTATGCTGCCCTCGTCCCTTGGACATTCTTCCAGACGACGGTAACGCGCGGGTCAACCAGCATCAATGCCAATGCCGCTATCATCAAAAAGATGGCAGTCCCCCGCGAAATTTTTCCGTTGGTGGCGATGTTATCTGCTTTGTTTGATATGAGCATGTCTGGGCTGATTTTATTGGGGATGATGATTGTTTTTGGTGTGCCATTTACGGCAGCATTATTATGGTTGCCCGTACTAATCCTGATTACGGCATTGTTAGGTTGGGGCATTGCGCTTGGGGTCGCTTCTTTAGCCACCTTCAAACAAGATTTTGTGTTTGCCACTGATTTTGTGCTGCGCTTGTGGCTGTATGCCACCCCGGTGATTTATCCCCTTAGCAGCGTGCCGCCCGAATGGTATTCCCTATATATTCTGAATCCAACTGTCGGGCTGATTTTGGGGTTTCGGGCGGTCTTGGTAGAAGGCAAAGCGCCTGATTTGGCACTCTTAGCAGTTTCGGTCATTACAACAGTCGTGGTTTGCACGGTGACATTGCCGTTTTTCCGGTTCATGTCGCGCTATTTTGCCGATGTCTTATGAAGTTAGCCGCCGCTGCTCGTCGGCGGCACTGCAATCGGTTCAGGAGTAGTGGGCAGACTCACCGCAAGGTCAATGGTCGCAGGCAACAGTTGCCTGTTCTCAATCACAACATCGCCTTGTTGAATCACAATTGTTGGTACGAGGTCGTAATTGCCTGTTGCCAACCCATTCACATCCAATACTGCCTGAATATCAGTTGCCGTCAAATCTTCCAACAACACCAATGGTCCATTCAGCACAACTGAGATAGTTGGCGGTAAAATCACATAGTCCGCCGTTGCTGCCTCACCAATTAAAGTAATCGGGATACTATCAAATTGGCGCACCGTAATTTGTGGCTCAATCCCAATATCTACCGTGATATTGTTATCGCCACTCAGCACAAGCAGGTTGTCATCAGGCAAATCTAACGAAACCGTCACTTCAAAATCTTCGGTACGATCCGTTAAATCTATGGGCTTCGTGTTGATAGTATCGCCTAAAGATGCCAACACCGCAGGCGACCCACTGATATACACAACGGAGGGATTGGTGAGCAAATTGGTGAAGACGTAGCCCGGCACGAGCGTTTCTAGCATAATATTGGGGCGCACCGTCAAGGGGCGCACATCGGGACGCTGATAAATGTTGACGAACACGGCGGCTGAATTGGGCGTTACTGTTACATCCGGCACAATTGCGCCATTCGCATCCACCGCCACCAATGCCACCTCCACATTAAAAGGGCTACGCTGGTCACTTAAATCAACCTGTCCCTGCACATGGTCTACTTGGGCAACTTGGCTGGCAGCCCCGCGCACCTCCGCTTGGAGAATATCGGTCGTGGGGGCATCATTGGAGACTTCCACAGGTGAGGGTTGTGTTATCACAATCGTGACCGATTTTTGCCGCGCTTCAATCTGTTCTAATTCAACTGTCACTTGGGTGGGTTGGGTATCTAAACTAGCATTGCCGGGGCGATTGATACGGACTAACAGTGGCACTGTATGCCGACCTACCCCCTTGTCGGTTAAATCCACGCTGGCAACGATGTCTTCGCGGGTCATCAAGCGCAGCAGCGATGTTCGCGCTCGCACAGTCACTGTAATGGGGGCTAGAGCATCACTGGTGATAATCAGCCCTTCATCGGGCGTGACCAATATGGGGATACCACGATAAACAACCCGATCAATGGGGTCAGCTTGCAAGGTTGCTAAATACCACACCATAAATGCCAATAGCAGCGACACCCCGAACCAGATCATATTGCGGATGATGACTTGGCGCACAATCGCTGGCATCAGTTACGCCCGTTTCCGGCGCTGTGTCACCGTGTTCAACACCAACCCCAACAGTTCACGCAAGCGCAGCAGCGAACTATTGCCCACCGCTTGCCCCTGCCCATACAACGCATTCAGGATGCTTCGCAAGCGGTCTAATTCTAAGCGCGATAACATCCTGCCGCCGCTGGTGATAGACACTTTGCCGGTTTCTTCCGAGACGACAACACAAATAGCATCACTCACTTCGCTGATACCCAAGGCGGCGCGATGGCGTGTTCCCATTTTGGGATGCGGCAAATTCCGGCTAGCAGTCAGCGGCAGCACCGCCGCCGCCGAAGCAATTTGCCCGCTGCTATCCACAATGACTGCGCCATCATGCAATTCGGTCTTGGGCCAAAAAATCGTCAGCAGAAGTTCAGCCGTCACAACGCTTTGCAAAGCAATCCCCGTCCGGGCAAAATCATCCAAACTGCTGTTGCGCTGTAGCACAATCAATGCCCCATGCCGCCGTTCTGCCAATTTTTCGGCAGCGCGGCACACTTCATTGATAATATGGTGACGAACATTTTCGGGGATTGGGCGTTTAACGAAGATACTGCCGCGCCCCACACGCTCAAAGGCACGGCGTAATTCAGGTTGAAAGATAACCGGGATGGCAAAAAACAAGAGTGCCAATGAATTGGTGAGTAACCACCCTAACGCTTGTAATTGCAATACACCCGAAACAATGATTAAAGACAAAATGATAATCAACATGCCGCGGAATAATGCGACTGCCTGCGTTCCCCGGAATAAAAAACTTAAACCGAAGAACAGCAGTGCCACAATCACAATATCCAAGACATCATTAATCGTTAGGCTAGTGAGAATCCATACAAATTCCTGCACGGCTGCGCCTCAATATCCGCTGTATCGCGTCCGGCACACTTTAGACTTTTAACTGTGCCAGCAACTTTTTGTAATCGTCTACCCGTTCAGGTCCCATAGCGATAATCTGGCGAATGGTGTTTGCCGCTTCTTTATCTAGCCCAGCATCCAACTGTAATTCGCCAAGGGCATCTAATTGTTCAATCGCTTCTTTGGTCTTGCCAGTGCGTTTGTAAATTTGTGCCAAGCGTGACCGCAGTGCCGGGTCAGATGGATAAGTCCGCACCAATTCTTCCAACATCGAAACAATTTTGGGAATTTGCCCTTTTTGAGCATACATACTCAACAAAGCATCCAAGCGTTTAACCGCTTCAACCTGATTGCCCTGCGTATAATAAATTTCAATCAAGCCGCGCAGTGCCTTTTCATCGTCCGCCACAATTTCGAGAATTTCTTCGTAAATCCGCTGGGCTTGGCGCGTATTCAAGCGCATCTGGTTAATATCAGCGATATAGTGTTTAATCTGCGCCAATTTCGTACCGGGCGCATTGATGCGCCGCGCTAGGCGTTCTGCCGCCGCAAACGTTTGGCTCGCCCGTTCAAAATCACCCAATTGTTGATAAGTATTCGCCAAGCCAATGTGTTGATTGAGCGCCTCTTCATGGCGTTCTTCGCCTTCCAGCAGTTCAATCAGGCTGTTACGCACTTCCAAATCCAGCGGTGCCATTTCTAACACATCTTCCAAAATCGCCGCCGCCCGGTCATTTTCACCGCGCACAAGATAGGCTTTGGCAACCGTGTTATATTTGTTGATGGCTTGCCGGATACGCCCCTCTTTCATCATGATTTCTGCCATCCGAACATGAATCGGCAGATAAAACGGGGAACGCTCTACAGCGCGATGTGCCTCATCCATTGCCAACGTAAACAAGCCTTGGCGAATGCAGCGGTCAATAAATGAGACCGATTGCGCCAGTTCATCGCCACCTTTCGCCACCAAGAAATCCACCAAGCCTTGGTTGCCTTCGTCACGCAACGTTTCATCAAGGTGACGGCGCGTTTCACCGATGCGCTGTTTCCATTCTTTGCCACTCAGCAGCCCGGTGAAACGTTCATTAATCGCCGCTAACGACTCGGTCGTGCGCCCATCTAAAGCCACTTTCAGACTCTCGTAGACCGTCATCAATTCGGCAATTTCGCTCTTATCGGCAACAAGGCTGGTATCCACCGCTTGCAAACTTTGAATGAGATACCGTGATGCATTTTTATGGTCATTCAGTTTGTAATGGGCAACGCCTGTGGCGTGCAGTGCGCCGGCGCTTAATTTGGGGTCTATGACCGCTTCGCCCAAATGTTTAAGTGCTTCTTGTGGCTGTTCGGTCAACACCAACAGCCCCCCGAAATTCATTTTTAATCCGGGGTGACGCAGCCCAGCTTTATCGGCTTGGCGATAGGCATCTACAGCTTTTTCGAGGAGTCCTTGGCGTTGAAATTCCATCCCTTGCAACGCATGAGTGACAAATGCCGTTAAACCGCTTTCAACGACATGCGCCGCCATCAGTTCCATTGCCAGCGTCATCGCTTCGCCCATCGGTCCCAGCGGGTCGGATTCTTCGCCCACGTCTTGTTTATCATTTTCAGGTGTCCAGAAGGGGTCGAGTTCCGATTCCATTTCTGGTTGTTTCGCCTGTCCGCGATTCAACATTTCGGCAGGCAGCACCACATCCCCGCCGGATTTTAATGCCCGCAGGGTATTTAATGCTAAAGTATGGTTTTTATCCAACCGCAGCGCCCGTTCTACCGCCCGAATCGCCTTATCTACATCGTTCATGCGCCGAAAGTTATAGGCAAGCGTTAAATATTCGCGGATTGCCTGTTTATTTTCGCCCAAACGCTCATACGCCTGCGCCAATTTGGCATGAATACCCACCAAGCCGGGCGTTAGCTGCGTGGCATGTTCCCAGTTGGCAATGGCTTTGTTCCAATCTTTCAGCGCCAAATAGGCATCTGCCACTTTGACATATTGTTGGGCGGCTTCTTTTAGCTGCCCCTGTCCTTCGTAGACTTCGGCAATGCGTTCCAATGGCTCTGGGTCATCGGGGGCGATTTCATTGGCACGGCGATAAATTTTTAAGGCACGCTCAAGCTGCCCGGCATTCAACAACGCCAGCCCCAAGTTGCTATGAGCATCTGCCGAATTGGGGTTGAGTTGGATGGCACGCGAAAAGGCATCAATCGCTGCTTTCCAGTTCTGATTAAATGCCTGATTTATGCCATCATCCATATATTTTTGAAAATCATCTTTTTGTGCAGCCATAGGTTTTCAACCTGCCAAAACTGGCGTTATGCTAATAAATGGACGAGTATTGCTTTTTGGGCGTGCAGCCGATTTTCGGCTTGTTGAAAAATCATCGAGTGTGGACCATCGGCGACTTCGTTGGTGATTTCTTCACCGCGGTGTGCTGGCAAACAATGCAGCACAATCGCTTCGGAATGAGCCTGTTGTAATAAATCATGATTCACCTGATACGGCGCAAAAATGGGGCGGCGTTCTTCTGCCTCTTTTTCTTGTCCCATGCTCACCCAAGTATCGGTATAAATGACATGCGCTTTTTCGACGGCTTGTGCCGGATGGGTCGTCATGATGACGTTGATACCCGCTTTTTCGGCTAAAGGCATGGCTTTATCACGCGCAGATTGGGGTAGTTCATAACCCTCCGGCGTGGCAATGGCAAAATCAAGACCGAAGTGGGCAGCCGCTTCAAACAGCGATGCCGCCACATTGTTGCCATCGCCCACATATGCCAATTTTAATCCCTGCAACCGGTCAAACCGTTCATAGATTGTCAGCATATCTGCCATTGCTTGGCATGGATGATAAGCATCGCTCAGACCATTAATCACGGGAACGTTAGCATGTTGCGCTAATTCCAGCACATGAGCGTGGTCAAACACCCGCGCCATAATGCCTTGCACAAAACCGGATAACACCCGCGCCACATCCGGGATGCTCTCGCGTGTTCCCAGACCGATTTCTTGCGGTCCCAGCATAATGGCATCACCACCCAAATGTTTCATCCCGACTTCAAAAGACACTCGTGTTCGTAAGGAAGGTTTCTGGAACACCATGCCCAAAATTTTATTTGCCAACACCGGACGATTCCCGCCCGATTGCCATTCCATTTTAAGATGTACTGCTAGTTTAATAAGATACCATAGGTCAGGCGATGACCAATTCGCCAACTCCAAAAAATGTTTCACAGGTCTTGAACCTTTGCGTGCGGGAAGTGTTGCAATGTTGATATACAGGAGTATAGCACACTTCATTGACCTGCGAAACAAAACCTGAGTCCTGAATTTTAGGCACGCGGCACTTTATCCATCGTCAACCAATTTTGCCCATATTCGGCATTTGCCACCAGCGGAATCGTCAGTTGATAGGCATTTTCCATCGTTTCTACCACCAAGTTTGCGACGGGCAGCAATGCCTGTTCTGGCACTTCCAACACCAATTCATCATGCACCTGCAAAATCATTTTCGCGCCCACGAAATCGGGCAAGGCGCGATGCAATCGCAGCATGGCAATTTTGAGAATATCGGCGGCAGTGCCTTGAATCGGCATGTTAATCGCCGCCCGTAATTCTGCCTGTGCGGATTGGCTGTTCAGGTTGCCACGATGCAACGCCGGGAAATAGCGCCGCCGTCCTTCCAGCGTTTGCACATACCCCAAAGTTTTCGCCTGTTCTTCGGTATTTTTGATGTAGCGGTCTACGCCGGGCATCTGGCTAAAATATGTCTTGATGAAGCGTTCTGCTTCTGCCAATGTCAAATTGCTATCGCGGGCTAACCGGAAAGCACCCATGCCATACATCAACCCGAAGTTGACGCGCTTGGCAAAACTGCGCTGTTCATAGGTCACATCTTCCGGTTTGACATCAAAGACGGCGGCGGCTGTTGCCTGATGAATATCCAAGCCTTGCTTAAACGCGGCTTGCAAGGTGGCATCGCCGCTGATGTGTGCCATGACACGCAGTTCAATTTGGCTGTAATCCACCGAGAGCAGCACTTTACCCGGTGCGGCGATAAATGCCCGGCGAATTTCGCGCCCTTTTTCAGTACGAATAGGGATATTTTGTAAATTGGGATTGCTGCTGCTGAAGCGCCCGGTTGAAGAACCGGTCTGGTTATAGCTAGTATGCACACGCCCGGTACGCTTATTAACCAATTCTGGCAGCGCGTCAATATAGGTGCTTTTGAGCTTAGACAGTTCCCGATATTCTAAAATTAGCGGCACAATCGGATGAGCATCTTTGAGCGCATCTAGAGTATTGACATCTACTGAAACACCGTGTGTGGTCGTGCGTAAGCCTTGTCGGGATAATTTGAGACGTTCAAACAACACATCATTCAATTGTTTGGCGCTATTGATATTAAATTCGGCAGTGCCAGCTTGTTCGTAAATTTGGGCTTCTAGTGCTTTTAAATCGCCTTCAAATCGCTTGCCCATCTCGCGCAAGAATGGCACATCCAGCATCACGCCAGTTTGCTCCATTTCAGCAATGACCGGAATCAGGGGCATCTCAATCGTTTCAAACAAGCGGAGTTGTTCGGTCGTGGTTAAATCACTGCGAAGCGATTTTTTATCTTTTGCTAGGCGCAGCGTTGGCGTTTCCAGTTGCAATTGATACGTCAGCACAGCGTCGGCAGCGGCATAAGGCGCAGCCAGTTCCGGCGAAACATCTGCCATCGTGCGTTGTTTTTTGCCGCTGCCAATCAACGACGAAATTTCCTGCATAGTGATATTGAATCTATCGCGCACCAGATTCTTGAGTCCCAAAAAGCGGCTGATAGGATCATTCACCCATTCGGCAATCATGCTATCAAACACAACAGGCGCTACTTCAATCCCTTGTTGACGCATGACCAGCATATCAAATGTGGCATTATGTGCGACTTTGGGGATAGTGGGGTTCGTCAGCGGCGGACGCAACGCTTCTATCACAGTGGAAAAAGCCAATTGTTGCGCGGCAGGTTCTTCAAAGAGCGTACCTGCCCCTTCGCCCTTATGCCCCACTGGAACATAATAGCCCGTGACGCCATCCACCGCGAGCGCAATGCCCACCAAATCGGCGCTCATCGGGTCTACGCCTGTCGTTTCCACATCCCAGACGATTAAACTAGCAGCATTCAAAACGTTGACTAATGCCTCTAATCCAGCCATGTCATTGACCAAAATGGTGTTCACCACTTGGTCGGCTGGAATGGCTTCTTGCGATTCAGAGGTGGTTTGCGTCCCAATCGGAGTCAATTTTTGCAGACGGTCACGCAAACTCTGGAATTCGAGTTCAGCAAAGAGTTCATCTACTGTAGCGCGGTCAAATTCTTGCGCCACGCACGCCTCTAAATTGAGCATAATTGGCACATCACGCATAATCGTGGCTAATCTTTGGCTGAGATACGCCGACTCTTTGCCGTCACGAAGTTTGTTCTGGTTGCTTGCGCTGATTTGATGCAAATTATCGTAAATGCCATCCAGCGTGCCAAATTTTTGTAATAAATCTGTCGCGGTTTTTTCGCCAATGCCTTTAACCCCCGGAATATTATCAGAGGTATCGCCCCACAGTGCTTTTAAATCCACCAGTTGCGGCGGCTCTAACCCATATTTTTCGCGGAAAGCGGCTTCATCAAACACGGCATCATCATCGCCACGCTGCGGCAATTGGACGCGCACATTGGGCGATAGCAGTTGCAAAATATCTCTATCACCCGTAATGATATGCACCAAAATATCTTGTGATGCTGATTGTTCAACAATCGTCCCCATCACATCATCAGCTTCATAGCCATCCACTGCCATCACGGGAATATTGAACGCCTCAACAAGCTGCTGAATGCGAACCATCTGCGTGGCTAAATCTTCGGGCATTTCGTCGCGGTTGCCCTTATATTCGGGATACCAAGTTTCGCGCCCACTTAAACCTCTATCAAAGCTAACCGCCAGATAATGCGGCTGAATTTTTTCAAGAATCGTCAGCAAGCGGGCAGCGAATCCGCGCACCGCACCAGTCGGTTCGCCCGCACGGGTCGCCATGATTGCACCGCGCCGGGCGACATTTTGCATGGCAAAAAATTCACGGTATGCCACCGCATGTCCATCAATCAAGTATAAGATGGGACGGTCACTCATGCTGATTCATCCTGTGTATAGAGCGAACATTTGGGCGAATTATAGCATGAGTGCGAAGATTTTGCCGAATGCGGAATCACGCCATTAGGGCGATTGCATGAAAGTAGATGAACGGTCAAAACAATCCAACAACAAGTCACCATTAGCTCTGCAAAATAGGCTGATAATTCATTGCGCCAAGACTTTTCAATCGCTGGCTAATTTGTTCACCGGAATCTTCGCGTGGATCAAGTCCGGTACGAACCGCAATATCTCCCATACTACCAATTTGCGCCATACGCACATTCGGGGGTTTTTGTTCCTTCCCTGCTTGAACAAACGCTTCTGCGGCACGTTGTAGCACAGGCTGCCACAATATTACGACATCCTCTGTCGGAAAGTTATAGCGCCATAAAACAAGCAGCGATACCTCGTTATCTTCAGACAGATGAAGTAGATGGTGGGTACGATGAACACCCAATTTTGTCAGTTTGGGATCCTGTAAATCATTAAACTCTCGAAATAAATTAAACCGACAAACAAAGCCTGAACCTTGCTTAGAGGTCGTATAAACAATCTGAGTTTCCAGAGACAGAAGTCCCATGAAGTAGCCTCTTTCTATAATTTTACCTCATCCTCATACATGGTGACATTCCCTTTTATTGTGGTTTTATCACCATTTTCTCCTATTTCATCCACTTTCATGCAATCGCCCTAATCACGCCACTTGTTGGCTTGGCATAACCCCGATTTTTCGCTTACGGCGTTCCTGCGTCATCATCAAACCAAAAAGTCCGACTATCGCCAGCATTGTCCAGAAAACAAACGGCGTTGTGGGCGCGATATACGCCAAGCTATTGCCCAAGGGCGGCGCAAGCAGCGTGCCTAACCCAGAAAACACCATCACGAACCCGGTTGCTGTTCCGGCGTAAATGCCAACGCCTTCGGTTTCCATGATGATGGTGATAAAAATCGCCATGAAGCCATCGCGCACAAAACCAGCAATAATCACTGCCACCCAGATTGCCCCACCTTGCACCACACACAACAGCGCAAAGCCCAGAATTGTCATCATCGCGGTTGCCATGATAATTTTTTTGCGCGACCCAAAACGATCCGACGATAATGCGATGGGCAGGACACAAATCATGCTGGCAAAATGAAACGCCGATAGCACACTATCAGCAGTCGCAGGCTGCCAACCTGCACCGCGCAAATACAGCGGCAAATAGCCCAATACTGCCTGAATGCTGCCGCCAATGCCAAAAATCGTTAGCCCAAGCAGCCACAATTGGCGCAGACTGACCACATGCCGCAGCGCCGTTTGGATAGACGCTTGTCCGCCAGCAGCAATAATCGTTTTGGGATTGCGCGTGAAATACCAAGGCACTGCCAGCACGAATGCCAAGCCGCCGTATAAAAACAGCACATTACGCCAACCGCCCAACAGCGGCGATAACGCCGTCGCGCTAATCATCGAACCGAGCATAAAACCCAATGCCATGCCCATCGAAGTGACCCCATTGGCAAAACCGAGTTCATGGCGCGGAAACCAAATGCTGCACGTTTTGATGCCATTCATCGGAATCATCGGGGCAATAAACCCAAACATGACGGACGTGATTGCCAGCATAACAAAATCATTGGACAGCCCGCGTGATGCGCCGGTGAGTCCTGCCAGCAAACACATCATAATCAGCACTCGTTTGGGTCCAAAGCGGTCGCCAATCGCCCCGCCTAAGAGCGTCGTCAGGATGCCCGGCAGCGCCCCAATGCCCCAAATCGCGCCAAGCTGCACCAAATCCAAATTTAAATCGCGGCTAATTTCATCGAATAACACAGGCAAACACATGGTTGGCATGGCGATTCCGATAGCATTGGTCAACGCCGCCAGCACCAGAATATACCAGCGATAAGGGGTTTCAGTATGGGGGATAGGGGTCATTTTATAAGCCGTATCGGTGAGGTTAGTTAAAAAAGCGGAGCATATTTTGTGAAAAATTAATTATCGCTCTAATTGAGTAACATCAAAAGAGTGGTTTTTGGGGATTTTATTGAAAGGCAAATTTCTTAGCACCTCGTTTATATTTTTGTTTATCATCCACAATCGAGTTATTTTGTGGTTGAAACCAAAATACTTTCGTTAGCAATCACAATTACTTCAAATAACCGAACAGATTCAACTCTCGAAACATAGTCGTATAGATGCCAGCCATCACCCGTTGCAAATTCACTCTCTTCTATTCGCTGAAAATTCTCCAACAAAATCATATTACTTATTTCGGATAAACAGCGTCGAAATGTATCAATAATGTTTATGCGCCACATAAAACAAATCATTACACAACCATTGGGTTGCTTTCTCCACGTTTTATAAGGGGCAACGGTGATATCACAATTATGATCTATTGCTTTTATTGCTACATGTAATAAAACACCACCTATTCTATCATTGGGATTTTTCGGTTTTCTAGCAAGCCATTCACATTTACAATAAAAATAGTTCATCTCTCTGTATCTCTGTGGTGAAATTTTTTGTAATGAAATTTACAACCGCATAAAATGGATGAAATCCTGAATTTCTTCGGCACGCAGGTCACGCCCCGGCAGCAACACCAAATAGCCATCTGCCCATAAATCGCTTGTGCCAAACTGCGGCGCAACTGTGACGATAATCTCCGCCGATTGCTGCATCAACGCGCGGATATGCTCCCGATTGAGTTTGCTTTCTGGCACATCAGCAAAGAGATAGACATAATCTTCGCCCGTATCCAGCGTATGCACTTTCCAGCCTTGCCGCAGCAAATAAATCGTCAGACGCTTGCCCAATTCCATGCGCGTATTGTCATCCAAGCTGGCATTCTCGTCTTGCAGTAGCCAGACATAGGTATGCGGCGCTAAGACCCCGGCATCCACCGGAATTTCGGGAACAATAACGGCTGGTACATCCGGGAAAGTTTCGATAATAGGCGCTGCAATTTCTGGCACTGCCAGCAAAGAATCAGCAACGCGCTTGCCCTGCCGCCGGATAGATTGCAGCGGCATATTGCCGGAAAAAATCATCGAAAGCGTAAAACCGCCTTCCACACCCCGCGAATACAACATATATTCCGCGCCCGTCGTCGGCAGCGCGATAAAGCGAATGCGTCCTTGCGTGGGGGCAGCTTGTAAACTGCTGCCAAACGCCGCGATGATGCTGTTAATATCATCATCGGGCAGCACACCTGACCGCCCAATTTCTTCGCCATCTTTCATGAGCAAAGTGGCTTCGGCAGTCGTCTCCAAAGACATCTGCGTGAGCGTGAGTGCCATTTGCGCCACACGCGGTTCAACACCCGGTTCCGGCATAATGATAGGCGCAGGCATTTCTGGCAAACGCGGCGGCATAGGCGGTGGCACAGCTACAGGTGTTAGCACCTCTGGCTCAGGCGTTGTCGGTTGTATAGGCAGCACAGGCGCGGATTCTGCTGCAATATCGGCAATTTCTTCTGCTCGCATCGCCGCCACATCTTCCTCAGTGACAGGTCGTGAACGCAAAATCGGTTCTTGCTGTTCTGTATCCAAGTCACCGGGAGCCGGCTCAATAAAGTGGGCAATGGAGGGCGTCGTCGGCGATGGTGTATATTCTAAATCTTCAGCGGCTTCCGGGGGTGTTAGCAGCGGCAAATTGTCCGGCAAAAAGTCGGGTTCACGGACATATTTTTCGCTCTCCTCCACCCACGACGGCAGCGGTTGCACTGCTAATCCCGTTGCCCGCATTTGGTCATGGATGCGCCGCAAAAATTCTTCCAGCGAGAAGCCATCCAGCGGTGTGCTTTCTTCGGTGGTATTCGCCAAAATCAGCCCGGCAGGAATGCGGCGCGAATCTTCAGCAGATAGCGGTGGTTCATCTAGGATGGCACTGCTGGGTGATGTATCTTCGTCATTAAAAGAAGCGGCAATACGCTTGATATTATCGGGACGCGCCACGCCCACAATAAAATCACGCACCGTCGCACTATCTTCAAAACCGGGCATGGGCGGTTCTTCCGCGGCTAACCGCTGGAAAATCGTCATGGCGGTATCGGCATCTTTAATCAACTGAACCTCCGGCGCAGGCTGAGACACTTGCAAAACCGTTTCGCCGCCTTCGTCGTTCAGCACCAATTCCACAGGCATCGTTTGGATGGCTTTGGCAGGGGGCGCTGGTGGCACGGGCGCAATCGGCTTTACTGGTTTAATGTCTGCAACTGCGGGTTTTTCAGGTTCTTGGGCAAGCAAGCGCGTGGTATCCGGTTGTGCCTCATACATTTGCTTTTGGGCAGCTTTAAGCAACGGCACTAATTTCCGCGCCGAGTCGTTAAAATCGGCAATGCCTTGTAAATTCAACTGGGTCACGAGTTGGCGCACTTCGAGGGTTTCGGGCATGGCGATGATGGCAATATCCGATTGTATCGCCCGTACCTGAGTCACAAATTCTGCCGGATTCAGCCCACGCAACGTTGTATCCAACAGCAGCACATCGCGGGCATTATCGCGTAGATAATGCAGCGCATTTTCTATAGACGTGAATGTCGCTACCGTGAACGCCCCCGGTCTTTCCAGTGCTTGGGCAATTTGCATGGAAAAGCGCAAATTAGCTGTGAGAATTAGGACTCGTGTGGCAATGAACACCATGCCATCCCCTTATGTGCGGTCAACCTTGCTAATGCCTTAATTGTACTCCACCTAGTTCAGAATCACGAACTGATAATCAGTGGATAATGGGTCACACCATCCCATTTTGCTAACCAAGACGCCGTGACTTTGCCTTCGTAAAATTGAATAAAATAGCCCGCACCGGGATTGCTAGACCCGCGTGCTTTTAGAATCGCTTCGGCAAGGTCATACTCTACGCGATAAAAATCAACGCGATAACTCGTGGCATCCGTCGTTAAAATGGCATAAGCAGCCCGCAAATCCGGCGGAAACGCATTGCTCACGCAGCCCGGATTCACAATTTGTACATCATGGAAGTGACGATTCATCGGCATGTGGAAATGCCCCACAAAAATCAAATCAGCATCACAGCCGATAATTTCCAGCGCCAACTCATCATCGGTGAGTGCGGGATTCAAGCCCCAGCCATCATCTTTGCCGGGCGCGGCATGAACCAATAAAACGCGCTTGCCATTGGGCAACTTGATGCGCCGTTCCAGCGGCAAATTTCGCAGCCAATCAAGCCAGCCCGTTGCTTCCAAATAACCTTGCGTCCAACCAAAACTACCCGATACTTCTGCCAATACCGGAATAGAATCAGGATTGGCGCGGGCTTGCTGAATATCAGGGTCGGGGCGTTCACCCGTTGTCACAAAGCGGTCTACATTGCCGCGCACAAAAATTGCATTCGGTAGTGCCGTTAAGCGTTCTAGCACTCCGGCGGGGTCATAGCCAATCGCGCATAAATCACCCAAAATCCAATAATTATCCACGCCGCCCCGCCGCTGAATATCTGCCAAAACCGCATCCAACGCCAACGAATTACCATGAATATCTGCCAGTAAGGCTATTTTCATCGTTCCCCCTCCTGTTTTGACGCAGCAAAAAGGCGCAGCAAAACCGCGCCTTGTGTTTTATGGTGACTCGGTTTGAGTTTAACTGCCGGATACCGTGACAGTCATATCGCCACGATTATTGACTTCACTTAATTCGTCCACTTGGCTGGCAGTATCGGCATTGACGCGAATATCATAATTCCCGGCTGCCGACCAAATGAGGTCAGTCGTCAGGGCGACACTTTGCCCCCGGTCTAAACCCGATACAACCCAATCTTCTTGTTCAGTATTATTCACGAACAATTTGACGGTAAATTGCCCAGCGGCACCAGCACCGATATTCGTCACGGTCACGGAATATGTCAAAGTAAGGGGCGAGCCAGCAAGAGTCACGGTTTGGTTGCCACCAATATTCGTCACCAGCAAATCCGATTTGACGGCGGGCGGGGTATTCGTAATCGTCGGCGTCAACGTCGGCGTAGCCGTGACTGGGCGCTGCGTGGCGGTTGGCGTGGGGGGTAAGGGTGTCGTTTGCACCGGCACATTCTGGCAGTTACCCGATAATTCCGTAAATTGGGCGCTCACCCAACCCGAAATAGTGCTGTACTGCACTTGCCACCAAGAATTATCGCCCAAACGCCCAATCACATTCGTTAGCGTAAAGGTGGGCAGCACCGTCACGACATTGTTGCCCGCACCCGTTGTCGGCTGGCTGCGAAGATTCAGATTCGTCGTCGTCAAAGCGCGGCAAACACCATCATTCGGTATCGTCGGGCGCACAGCATCACTACCCACTGAACCGGAATTGCCGCTGCCAGAATTACCACTCCCGGTATTGCCTGTGCCTGAACCGCTGGATGTTTCTGAAACAACATCAATCGTTAAAGCTGCCGGGTCACTGGCGGTTGACCCACGAAAGGCGATGACTTGCATCTGCACTTCACCCGCCGCACGCGGCGTATAATCCAACACAGCCGGATAATTTTTATAACCTTCCGCAGTATCCGACGAAACCCGCTTGACAATAGCCCCATTTGCCACCAACTGAATGCCCGTGACCCCCACACTATCAGCGGCATTCACACTGATGAGGATTTGTTCATTGACGGCAAATTCATCGCCCTCTTGCGGTGACGTAATACTCACTTGGGGTTTACCCGCTGGCACCGATATCGGTATATCGGTCGCTATTGTTTCTTCGGGTTCTGGTTCATTGCCCAAGTTGCACGCCGCCAAACTGAGGATAACCAACAGCCACATCAACAGCCGAATATGCATGAAAATTTTTCCTCCCACGATAGCCGAGGTGCTGCCCGGCAATTTTGACCGATAACATGACAGTACAGACGCCAAACGTCCACCAATCGTTCCCATCAGGGCGATTTTAACATATCAACGGGCGCATGTAGACACAGGTCTGATGGCAATTGGCGGAATCAAAACACTCCCGATAGTTATTCTATCGGGAGGTGGCAACACATTGACAAGATTAGTTAGCTAATCGGTTCTTTATAGATGACATAGCGCCCCATGTCATCACCCTTGGAGATGCAGGTATCCATATCCACGCGGAATTCATTCCCGCCAGATACCCAACGCAACCCTTCTTGCAGCAAGCCCTGACCCACGAAGCACACCGCCCGGTCAGCCTTACGATTCCAGCACATCGGGCAACGTTCCAGCGTATAAATAATTTTATCGCTGCCTTCGTCGAAGACGTTGGAAATTTGGTCGGAAAATTGCGAGAAAATGTTCGCCATCGCCGGCACACCAATCTTGAGTTTGGCATTCAGCGGCAACACTTTAAACGCTAAGTCGCCCACACCTGCCAACGCGCCAAAAGCACGCAAGCCTTGGGCAAACGTCGCACGCCCGGCACGCAGCGCCAAACCACGCCCACCACGCGGACCGTACATTTCGTCCAGCGCCATACACAGCGCCGTAAAATTGGCAAAATCAAATTCCTTTTCCAAGTTATCTGGTGGGAAATTGCCAATAATTTGGGGGAGTCCCGCTAGGTTCAAAATTGCTTTCAAACCATTTTCGCCCATCACTTCTTGCATCGCTTCAATCGTGATGCGGGCGAATTTGTTGGGATAATAATAGCCACTGAGTTTAATTTCCGGCATGTGTCTGGTCTCCAATCGGGCAATCAGCACAGTAAACGCTGACTGGTTGCAATCAGCTAATCAATTCGCGGGGGAACCCCCGTCAACAGCGGACTTTACGTAACCTATTTTAACGATACCCGTGTGTGAACGCAAATCGTATCTTCTCAAATGGGTATCGAATTTATTGTACGCAATTTTTCAATTTGTGTACTTTAAGGTTTTACCATCTTATGGGTGCAACTGATATTGCGCCCCTTTAATCGTCTTTAGGTTGGATATGGTCACAACCCACGCATCCTCAACAAAGAGTGCGGCTACCCCGCCAAAACAATCAACGGTTCAAATTGCTGGTGCGCTTGCGGCAAACGTCCTTGCATACTCCAAGGTCCCGTCCAAGTGATTTCAACATCCACCATTTTGCCGCGCCAATCTTGTTCAGACTCGAAGAAGACCAATTTGTTTTGTGGTGTGCGTCCGCGCCATTTGCCCTTGTGATATTCTTCCACCAACACGGGCAGCACCTGACCTAAAAACTTCTGATTAATCTCGGCGACCACCACTGCCTGTAAATCTTCCAGCATCGCCAGACGGCGTTGTTTTTCTTCTTCTGGCACATCATCTATCATGCGCCGTTCACTGACTGTCTGTGGGCGTGGGCTATAACGCGCCAAATGGACTTTATCAACCTTCAACTCTGCCAGCAAATTGTAGGTATCCATAAATTGAGCTTCGGTCTCGCCGGGGAAGCCCACAATAATATCCGTATGGATCGCCACATCAGGAATAATCGTGCGGATTTTCGCTACCAATTTACGATATTGGTCAGCCGTATAACCCCGTCGCATCCGGGATAGCACTTCATCGTTGCCTGCCTGAACCGGCACTTCGATATGCGGCATGACGCGCGGCAATTCTGCGACCGTTTCCAACAATTTTTCGTGCATCCAATTGGGATGACTCGTCAGGAAACGAATACGCTCAACACCCGTTTCTTCGGCGACATCATGCACAACCCGCAGCAAGTCAGACAAATCGGGACCATCAGGAACATCTTTGCCGTAGCGGTCAACAATTTGCCCTAACAACGTCACTTCTTTCACGCCCTGCTGCGCCAAACTGCGGATATGCGCCACAATTTCGCCCACACTGCGGCTGCGTTCTACACCGCGCCGGAACGGGATAATGCAGAACGTACACGCATGGGAGCAACCATAGACGATTGGCACATGGGCGCTAACAAGATTGCCTTGTTCGTGCGCGGGCAAAATAATTTCGCCGTCTTGCAAAGCATCGCGCCGCAACCGTGCCGCTGATTCTAGCGCCAACACGTCGCTTTCGTCCATACGGTCAAGCAAAAAATTGACCATCGGCTGCGGCTCAGAGGGTGACATAAACACATCCACAAATGGGAGTTTTTTACGCAGTTCTACCGCGTCGCGCACGCCCACCAAACAGCCCATCACACCGATGACTTTATCGGGGTTTTGTTGTTTTTCCAGCTTCAGTAAATTCAACCGTCCGAAGGCTTTATCTTCGGCACTTTGGCGCACCACACACGTATTAACGACAAAAATATCGGCATCGTCTTCGTGTTGGGCTGCCTGATACCCCAAGCGTTCCAATTCGGAGGCAAGCCGCTGGGAGTCAGCAGTATTCATCTGACAACCAAGTGTCCAGATGTAGTATTGCATTGGATTCAATTAACCTTTATCTCTTTATGCTGCCTTGATTGTAGCGAAAGGGTTATACAGCGTCAATGCGGGGTTGAACGCCAAAAATTTCGTCTACGAACCCTTTTTCAATACAAGTCTCAGCATCCACCCAAAAATCACGGGTCAACATGCGGCGAATTTGCTTCTCCGTTACTTTGGAATGACTGGCATAAAACCCGATTAATTTTTCCATCGCTTTCTTTTGCAGTTCCATCTCATCTTTGAACTGCTCATGTGTTCCCCACACCATCGTGGAAAGCTGATGAATGAGCATAAAGCTGTTGGGCAGAATGAAGCGTTTGGTGGCGGACATCGCAATTAATGTGGCGGCACTGGCGCAAATGCCTTCCACCAGCGTGTAGATGGGCGATTGAATCATGGGAAATTGGTCTGCCATGCTGAAACCAGCGAACAAATCGCCGCCGTAAGAATTGATATGCACCCAGACCGGCATCAACGGCGCATCGCCCAACCAGCGGTCACGGTGCTGATTCCGCAGTTCGCCATCCACTTCCCGAATCAGTTTAATCAGTTTGAGGCAATTATCGCTTTCAACATCAGCATAAAAATAAACATGGTTATCTTGGCGTTCAATTGTCGTGCTGCGGACATTTACACCATCACCACGAAAATTTATGGGCATCACAGGCGGGATAGGCATTTTGTTTGACCTTTGTCAACCATTTCAATGAGCAGTCAACACCAATATCAACCAAACGGCTGTATCTAGCCGATACAATCCGTAATATAATTTTATGTCTGGAATCACCTTAATGCAATTTAGATTTCCTGACATTTCTCTGAACAAATCTCAACGCTGGTTAAATAATCGCAAACGGGTCATAAAGAGTCTTTCAATCCAAAGTTTGGTTTGAGGTTGCATCTAGCCATATGTACCGCCACAATAAAGGACATATTGACCATTATTTTTGCCGATGATTTTTCTATATGCGCCATACGATTCTGCTCTATAACCCAATTAGCACTTCCCCCGGCAAACAACGCTTGCCGATGTCCTTGCTGGCAATTGCCGCCCCACTCGCTGCCGATTACGATGTTGAATTTATAGATGGCAACCTTATTGCTGATCCGGCGGCACACATCATTGAACGCGCTCAAAAAACAGGCGCGACATTATTGGGTGTGACCGTTATGCCGGGACCACAACTACGCCAAGCTGTTCCCGTCTGCAAACAAGTGAAAGCGGCACTGCCCCATTTGAATATTGTCTGGGGCGGCTATTTTCCCAGCAATCATGCCGAAGTTGTGATGAACAGCGGCTATGTGGATTATGTTATCGTCGGGCAAGGTGAAACCGCGTTTCGGAAATTGGTAGATACATTGCATTCGGGCGGCGCACTCACCGATGTGCCATCGCTGGCGTATCAAGAGAATGGCAGCGTTCAAATGACAGTGCGTGCGCCTTTCGTGCCGCTAGAAAATTTGCCTTGGTATCCGTATGACCGCATCGCAGTCGAACAATACATGGGCAGCAGTTATTTGGGGCAGCGCGTCGGCGCTCATCATACCAGTTGGGGATGCCCTTTCGCCTGTAATTTTTGCGCGGTGGTGCCGCTGGCAAAACAACGTTGGCTGGCAGAAAGCGCCGATAGAGTCATCAAAGTGACACGGCTCTTCAAAGAAAAATATAACGCCGACGGCATGGAATTTCATGATATGGATTTCTTCGTCAGCGAAAGACGGGCTGAAGCGATTGCCGAAGGGCTTATCGGGCAAAATATCAATTGGTGGGGCTTGGGGCGCGTGGATACGCTCATGACCTACAGCGATATGACGTTTGATAAGATGGCAAAAAGCGGCGTCAAAATGATTTTTATGGGTGCGGAAAGCGGCAGCGATGAGACGCTCAAGCTCATGAACAAAGGCGGGCAAAGCGGCATCGCCCAAACTGTCGCTATTGTTGAGCGCATGAAATATTATGGCATCGTGCCAGAACTGTCGTTTGTGTTGGGCAACCCGCCTGACCCGGTGGCAGACATCGAACAAACCATCACATTTATTCGTAAAATCAAAGCCATCAACCCCGCCACTGAGTTGATTTTGTATATGTATACCCCCACGCCGCAAGAAGGCAGTTTGCTGTTGGACGAAGCCGTAAAACTCGGTTTTGCTTTCCCCAAAACTTTGGAGGAATGGGCAGGCGAAGAATGGGCAGATAAATCGCTACGACGCAACCCCGGTACACCGTGGTCAAAAGACCCCATTCGCCGCAAAATCCGCGACTTTGAAACGGTCATTAACGCCTTCTATCCCACCGTTACCGACATGCGCTTGCAAAACACCATGCGGCGCTTGCTGCAAACCCTCAGTGGGTGGCGCTACAAACTCGAATTTTATCATGCACCCTATGAACTCAAAGTATTGCAGCGGCTCATCCACTACCGCCGCCCGGAGACGATGGGGTTTTAATCGTTTGATTTTGAGATATTCATAGTTTGTACGGCATGTTACAATTCGTGCCACATTTGCCGATTATTTGAGTTTTCATCAAAGGATATTTTGATGACCGACCATGATTTTCTTTTTCGCGGGGAACTTGCCGAACTTGACCCCGATGTATCTGAATTAATACGCCATGAGACTGCCCGCCAAGCGCGGACACTCATTATGATTCCCTCTGAAAGTACCGTGCCGGAAGCCGTGCGCGAAGCTCTCATGTCGTCGTTTCACAATATCTACGCCGAAGGCTATCCGCTAGAAGAAACGCGCACGATGACCCAGCAGGAAATTTTAGATTATGAGAAGCGCCTGCCGGAATATCGCCGCCGCGCCGATAATCGTTATTACAAAGGCACAGAATATGCCAATATGTTGGAGGCACTCACCCGTCGCCGCACCGCTGAAGTCTTTGCACCACAAGGTATGTCGCCAGACAGCTTATTTGTGAATGTGCAACCGCTTTCGGGCGCTCCGGCAAACAGTGCTGTCTTTACGGCATTCCTGAAACCGGGCGATACAGTTTTGAGCATGAATCTCATTGCAGGCGGGCATCTGAGTCATGGGTCGCCCGTCAATCGCAGCGGCAAATTCTATAACATTATCGCTTACAGCGTAAATGACAAAACTGAGGCGCTCGATTATGACCAGATGTTGGCGCTAGCAAAAGAACACAAGCCCAAATTGATTATTGGCGGCTATAGCAGTTATCCGTTATCACCCGATTGGCACGCCTATCGTAAAATTGCCGATGCTGTTGGCGCTTTGCTGCTGGCAGATGTTGCCCATTTTGCCGGATTAATCGTGGCTGGAGTCTATCCTAATCCAGTGGGCATTGCTGATATTGTCACCTTCACCACACATAAGACGCTTCAGGGTCCACGCGGCGCAGTCATCATCACCCATCGCAAAGATTTGGCGACCAAACTCGACCGAGGCGTTTTCCCCGGCGAACAAGGCGGTCCGCATGTGAACAGCATCGCGGCATTGGCAGTAGCGATGCGACTTGCCGCCAGCGACCAATTTAAAGAAGTCCAGCGCCAAACGGTGATTAATGCCAAACGCCTTGCTGAAAAACTCAAAGCACGCGGCTTACGCATTCCACACGGTGGCACCGATTCACATATGCTGGTCGTGGATTGCAAGAGCATTGTCGGCAAAGATGGCACGCCCCTCAGCGGCGATATGGCAGCCCGCATTTTGGATTTGGTCGGCATTGTGTGCAATCGGCAGACTATCCCCGGTGATACCAGCGCCTTGCGTCCGTCGGGCATTCGTTTAGGTACACCTTGGATTACCCAACGTGGCTGCGGCATTGCTGAAATTGATAAACTTGCCACTATCATCGCCGATGTTTTGCAAGCGTGTCACCCCTATCGCTACACTGATAAGCCTGAAGGCTTCGCTAAAATTGATTTTGATGTGCTGCAAAATGCCCGCCTTGCTGTGCGCGATTTGGTAGATAGCATTGGTATTGATACCGATGCGGCTGCCGATGGTTATCCGCATTTTAGTTATGCAGATGATGATTGCGGCACGGGCTGGCAATCACTGGCAATCACTGGCGAAAAAGCCCGTGATTTCCTGCATATTGCCCTCACCAGCGATGTTAAAAACCTGACACCGGGCAGCCAGCAGCCCACAAATATTCTCGAAATTGATGGGCGCGTTATGGCATCCGGTGTCTTAGAAATGGTGAGTAACCACCAATATCACTTGCATTTGAGTGATAACACAACGCGCGTGACAACGTGGTTGCGGTCACTTTCGGACGGTTTTGTGCTGGCAGATAAAGATGATGTTCATTTACGCTTACCCGGCTTTATCACAGTCACCCATCTAGGTGCGGCAAAAAGCCAAACGGTCAATACAGCCGATGGTTACGCGCCAAAATCGTACTATATTGGCATCAATCATATCGGTGGCGCGGGCAATACGCTGGAAATTTTGCCCCGTTTTGAATGGCAGGAGACCGAAGGCGAGATTTTAACCACGCCACTGCACAGCCTCCATAAACGTTTTAGCGCCAAAATGGCGCCTTTCGCTGGCTATGATATGCCGCTGTGGTACGACAAAGTGCTATCGGAACATCTGGCAGTGCGGCATCATGCTGGCATTTTTGATGTGACGCACATGGGCGTGTGGGATATTCGTGGTGCAGGCGCAGAGGCTTTCTTGAATGCCATCACGACCAATGCTGTTCATAACCTCAAGCCCGGCAAATCGCATTACACATTTTTCCTAGATGTGGATGGCAAGCCGTTTGACGATTTGATGATTTATCGTCTCGCCGCCGACCATTTCTTCATTGTGGTGAATGCTTCCAACGATGCTAAAAATTGGGCGTGGGTCAATGCGGTTAAAAATGGCACGGTCTTGATTGACCAGCACAATCCGCAACGTCTGATAGACGGCATCAATGACATTGAAATTCGGGATTTGCGTGCTGAAACAGCGGGCGCAGACCGCCGCGTAGATATTGCGCTACAAGGTCCCGCCAGCCGCGATATTCTGCTTAAGCTCAATGGCAGCGAAGAAGACAAAGCAAAAATTCAAAAATTGGATTGGGCAGGCATTACGCACGTTACGCTGGGCGGTTATGATTTGCTCGTCTCGCGCACGGGCTATACCGGAGAACGAGTTGCCTTTGAATTGTTCCCGCATCCCGATAAAGCCGCCGACTTGTTCGAAGAATTGGTCAATTTCGGCGCGATTCCATGTGGTTTGGCAGCCCGCGATAGTTTACGCATCGAAGCTGGATTGCCGCTGTATGGGCATGAACTCGCTGGGGATTTGACCATGAATCCGGCAGATGCAGGCATGGGCAGTTATGTCAAACTCGATAAGCCTTTTTTCATCGGCAAAGCCGCCTTCATTGCCCATGAGCAAAAACGTGATGCTGAAATTGTACGTTTCCGTATGGATAGCAAAGGTAGTCGTCCCGGTCATCCCGGCGACCCCATTGTGGATACACGCGGGCGCGTGGTGGGCATCGTCACCAGTTGCAGCATTGATAGCGAAGGCTATCAATTGGGGCAAGCCTATCTCAAAAAAGAGTTAAACAAAGCCGGCACCCAGTTGGCGATTCTGGCGGGGTCAAACAAGGCTAAAACTAGCAGTCAAAATGGCTATAAATTGGGTGATAAAATCACACTGCCAGAAAGCATCACGATTTTAACGCGCTTCCCCAAAAAATAATGCAATCGTTATCGGGCATCAAAAATGATGATGCCCGGTGCCTATTTTTCTTCCGCAACAAACACATCTATGCCGTAATAACTACTGGCACAACCATTCACCCAATTCGCATCCGCTTCAGGTTCAATTTTTTCCAGTTGCAAATAATCTTCAAAGTTATAGGCTAATGGTGGCACTTCGATGCGGGTTTCACCACGGGCAGCGGCAGCCAATATCATCTCGTGGCGGGCATCCCAGCCAGTCGCATAACGAGGTACATTTTGGAGGATGTCTACATGTTGAAATAATACATTCAACGGCATAAAAATCATCAATCCAATTAACACCCATGTTATCAAGCGATACGATAATTTGCGGGCAAAACGCTCACGAAAACGATATTTTGCCAGTGTCAGCGCCGCTAAATAGCCCCAGAAAGCAAACAGGCAAAATTGGGCAAACCGAGCAGGAAAAATAATGCGAGATGGAACGTGACTGGTCGCATATAAAGGGGGCGTAATAATAGCACCGACCAACAAGAAAACCCCTAGCCCCACCAATAAAGCAACCCGCACAGGACGCTTAGGATAGGGCAGTGCGGCTAAATCCTGTTGACGTGCGGCAGAATACCACCAAAATAATCCCACAATAACCGCAAAAAATGTAAAGAGGAAAAATGCGAGTGCATTGCCTTCACCAACAAACATCAACACCATAACAACGAATAAATTTGTGATTAAGGGCAGTATCCCTACGCCGACGCCCGACGCATCTTGTTGCGAGAGGCGCACAAAATTACCCGGTGCCAATGCCACCACCAGCAAACTAACCAAGGCGACGATTAACAGACTCCCTAAGATGATAAACCATTGTTTGGGTGAAAAGGCTGCGGATACCTGCTTTGGCGTCTGGAATAAATGATACCCGACTAAAAACAACAATAGCACAATCCCGGTTATCTGCATCGCAGCATAGGTTTCAGTAAAGCCAGCAGTGATTCCTATACATAATGCTATCCCGATGACTATCAAACATCGCCACATAAAACTCGGATTATTGAATAATAACCATAACAGACCACTAGCAATAAGAGTTATTGGCAACATCGGAACAACGTAAGGGATTAAAGCGGCGAACCAGTAGAGACTTTGCCCACCCGTATTTCCCAAGGTCACAAACAACAATAAAATAGTCAGACTAATAGCTGCCCATTGATACTGATAAATTTGCAGTGCCTTTAAAACAATGCCCAACACCCATCGCAATAATAGCGCCCAAATAATCAAAAACATAGGAAATTGCCATGAATGAATATTGGGCTGTAGTGGTGCTAAGGCACTTTTGACAAAAATATCGCTGTAACGCCCAGTCCACGCTGTATAATAATATTGAACTGCCCCCAATGGTGTTTTGTCTATGCCTACAAATGCCGTGCAATAATCGTCGGCAATCATCCGGCTGTGGGTGCTGATAAAGCCAATGGTGATGATGACCAATAACCATAAGCATAATACGATAGTGGGCATGAGGTTTTTATTCATGAAGGATTAGCCAAAATTTATCGTTCACTTGCGATAATGATTGCGGGCAGCGATGGCAAGACAGCGATCATGTTGGGCAAAAATCACCAGACCATCGCCCGCTTTCACAATGACATCGTGGGCAGGCTGCACTTCGACCTTTTTATCGCGCACCAACAGCACAATATCCATAACCTGTTCGCGCTGCAATGTCCCCACGTCGCGCCCATCCAAAAATGTGTTGCTATTGACCGTGAGCCGTAATGTGCTGTACAGCGTATCTTCCACATTGACAGATTGGGTGATTTCTACGCCTAATGCCAAGCCTGCAAATGCTGGCGCAGCCAAGCCGGATGAACTCAAAACAGATTGTACATTCATAAAACGTTTGATTTGTTCAGCAAATTCATCTTCCCACACACGGGCAACAATGCGAATGTCAGGGTTCATATCTCGCGCCCGCATAACCGCATAAAGATTTAAATTATCATCACCCGTACAGGCGACAAACGCATCAGCTTCTTTTAGTCCAGCATTTTCCAACGTCGTCGGAATACGCCCATCTTCACGAATCAGCGGGACACGCAGTGCCGTTAAAACCGCTTCGACACCCGCCTCCGGTTCGTTATCTATCACCACCACATCTACATCCACTTCGCGCAAAATTTTGACGACACGCACGCCCACATGCCCCGCGCCCAACACAATCACATGATTCCGATAGGTTGACACCAACGCCTCCCGCCAAGCATCGCTCCGCCCACTGCGGTCAAAAAATAAACGCACAAAATCAGCCACCCCATTCCCAACAATAAACACAAAAATCGCGGGCAAGGCATACCAGAAAATAATCAGATACCATTCGGCAGGGGCATCATACGGCGTTTCGAGAATCATCAATTGCAGCATCACATATGGGCGGTCTATCAAGGCAATCGGCGCACGCCCAGATAACGTGTGAAGTTCGCCATAGATAAAACCACCCACCAGCGTCACCAATAAAAACGCCAAAATAGAACGCTGGAATTGACGCCACAATGCCCGCGTGTTCCGCCAAATGGCTTGCAGCGTTTGTAACCATTTTTGGCGCGGACGCCGCTGATAAATCACAGGCTGAATAACGGTCACGGTTGGCTCACATCCCGCATACAACGCACCCCGATTTGAAAAGTATGCGCTGTCACCACTGTGCCGGTGCGCCGCGTGACGCGCAGCGTTTCGGCTTCGCGGTTTTGCCAGCCACCACCGCGAATCACCCGGAAAACACTATCATCACTATCTTCGTTACGCTCATCCTCGGCGTGGATGGGATAATCTTGATAACGGCTCATCGTCCATTCCCATAAGTTGCCACTCATATCATAAGCGCCAACCCACGATTTGCCGCCTTCGATACTGCCGATTCGTGCCACACCTTCGTTAAAAGCATCACCAAAACTGCGCCGCCACATGGTCAAAGTAGCATCAAATGTATTGCCCCATGGATACAACCTGCCATCCTGCCCACGAGCAGCATATTCCCATTCGGCTTCGGTAGGCAACCGCCCAGAACGGGTTTGGCAATAATCCCGTGCTTCAAACCACGTCATTTGGTCACGCGGGCGTAAAGGGGTATCCCATGTGGCAGAATTGGCGGCAATGCCATCAAAAGCAGCGAATTGTTGATTGCTCACTTCGTATTGGTCTATCCAGAATGGTGTCTCAAAGCAAATTTCGTGTCCCTTGCGCTCATTATCTTCGCCAATATTGCTGCCAATGATGAAGCACCCGGCTGGCACTAAGACCATTGGCACGCCATCAAATTCTTGAACAAACGGTGTCCAATCGGCATTGCTGCCGCTAAATGTTTGGGCAAGCGTCAGCGCCACCACTACGGGTTCGGGTGTGAAGGTGGGTGTTGCGGTAGAGGTGGCGGTTGCCGTCGGCGTGTCAGGTGGCGTATGGGTATAAGTCGCTGTCGGCGTATTCGTTTCTGTTGGTGTAGAACTAGGCGTAACCGTATCGGTCGCGGTTGATGTAACGATTTTTGTCAGCGTGGCGGTGGGTGATGCTTCGGGCGTGTTGGTTGGTTCGGACGTGGGCGTTAAAGTGATGGTCGCGGTGGGCGTCGGCGTTTCGGTAGGAGCCAATGGGTTAAAAACGCCGCCCGGTTGAATCGCCAAAAAACCTAAAATCAACACTATCAAGGCTGCCACTGCCCCGCCCGCTAACAGCGGCATATTCATGGTTGGGGGTGATGACACTGGTTTTTTGGGTTGTGTATTGGTTAGGATGGCTCGCACCGTTTGCGTAGATTTAAACGTGCGATGAATCATGCCTGCTAAATCTTCAATGGCATCAGCGATATAAATATTGCGAACATCCAAAAATTGAATGCCATCCGATTTGAGCAGCGCCTCGACATGCTCATCGGGAATAGGATTGGGCGGTGTATAGCGTTCTTGGAATACGGGCAGCAGCGGTTTATTCTGCTGGTTGGCATACATAATTTCTTGCTTAACCCAATACGATTCCAGCGTGGATGCGCCCAGCAAGCACACAAAAATATCGGCATTTTCAATCGCGTGGCGCAATCTATCGGGAAAGGGTCCTGCACCGTCTAAATCGGTGGTATCCAAGAAAACATCAATGCTGCGCTCTTCCAGTTCGTTGGCAATCAAATTTGCCAACATAGCACTATCAGCGCGGCGATACGAAATAAAAATACTGGGCATAAGGCGGTATCTCAGGTGTCATTTTTTATAGATGTTGCCACACGCCATTATTCCAATAAGAACGATAAAACGCAATTCAAACTTTGTGAGGTTTTTTTACTACAGAAAGCACCAAGAAAAGCAAACTATCACCACTGAGACACGGGGGCGCGTAGACACTGCCCATCGAACACAGAGATTACACGAAGAAAATAAGCGAACTAAGAAGTCGCCCCAGACTAAAGTCGTGGGGCTAAACAAAGCCAAACGCACTAAAGGCGTTTTTGAAGCAGTCTCTTTAGCAGACTTGGCAGTTTGGCAGCCGGAAACTTTAGTTTCTGGCGAGATAAACACAATTAAAATCGAACTTTGCACCTTATCAGGTGAATATTATTTGGTGAATGGGTTTACCGTGCCAAACCCAAATAACATACGGCGCAAAAAACCAGCGTAAAGCCCCTCGCCTAGCCGCCCTACGGCGATCAGGAGAGGGGTTGGGGGTGAGGTCAAAACCAGAAATCAGAGCTATTACTTAAGAGAGGACAAACAACGAAATCCCCAGCTAAAGTTGGTATCATCGGGGACGTTCCAGTCGCGATTCGCAGCCCGCAGGAGGTTGGAAAAGTCGCCGAGCGAACCACCGCGCAACACACGATAAGTATATTCGTTATTATTCGAACTATTCACTAAATCTTCCCGCCCATCGTCTTCAGCATAAGGATACCCGGCATACCAACTGCTTGTCCACTCCCACAAGTTGCCACTCATATCCAATGCCCCCACCCACGATGACCCACCCGGACGACTGCTGACTGTGGCTGTTTTCCCACCTGAATTTTCGCTGAAAACCGCATTATCTGCCACAAATTCATCGCCCCAGGGATACACCCAATTGGCGACGCCGCGTGCTGCATATTCCCATTCACGTTCTGTCGGCAAACGGGCATCCCGTGCCTCACAAAAATCACGGGCTTCAAACCAGGTCACACAGTTACGTGGTTGATTTGGTTCGGATGAATATTCTTCACAACCGATAGAGCCAAATTGGGCGTTGGTCACTTCAGTTTTGTCTATCCAGAACGGTGCATCAAAACACTGCTCATGCACCGGTTTTTCATCGGCTGTATTATCATTACTCCCCATCATGAAACACCCTTTAGCAACGAGTACCATCTCTACCCCGTTAAATTCTTGCACAAAGCCATTGGGGTATATGATTTTCCAATTGCCATTTGTACCAGTAAAATTCCACGCTAGTTTTAGAGCCTGCTCTAAAGGAGTCAAGGTATTGGTTGCCGTTGGTGTAGGAGTGTTGGATGGTGTGTAGGTGGCAGTAGGAGTATCGGTATAAGCATCCATAATAGCTTGCATGGTCAGCGTCGCGGCGGCATCTTGCGTAAAACGCGCTTCTGCCGTCTTGCGAATATCCGGTGTAAAAGACGGTGTCCATAATGCGGAGGTAGCCGTTTCATTGGCGGCATTGGTTTCTTGGGCATAAATCGTTTGCTGCGCCCACACCGTTGCCATGACAACCGTTGCTGTCGCGTTGGCAATGACGGTTTCTACCGCTTCGGTCGCAATTTTTGCCATTTCCGCCGTCACACTTTGTTCAATCTGCGTCGGATTTAGCGGTTCAGGCGTGCTGGTAGGCGTATTCGATGGTGTTTCGGTGGGCGATGGCGTTTCAGTTGCAGTTGGTGGTTCTGTCTCTGTTGGCATTGCTTCATCGGTGATGATGACTTCATCGGTTGCTATTGCCACTTGAGGAACGGTAGTTGTGGGGGTAGGTGTGCTGCCACTACCAAACCCACCCAATGATGCAAATATCGTTAAAATCACACCAATAAGGGTAATAAACGCTGCTATAACAATACCCTGACCTTCACTCAATCGCGTCCACCAATTCTCTTTTTTCCCGTTGGGCAAATCATCCACTTCTGGTTCGGGTGTTGCCTCTGGTTCTACTGGATCGGGAGCAGTATCCGATTTGGTTGCTAGTAGAATTTCTCGAATTGACTCATTCAAATTCACCATAGAATCGGCATCAATGCCACCATGATTATCTACTAGCGTTATCCATTGTGTCTTTTTCAGTTCACGTAATACTCGATCGGGCAAAGTAGGTGGAAGTTCCGTTTGTAAACGACAAACCACTGGAATAAATGGCTTTTTCAGGCGCAATGCCTCTTTAAATTCGGCAATACAATAGGGTGAGCGTAGCGAATCATTGGACAGCAAAAACACAAAAACATCGCATTCAGCGACTTTACTCAAAATTACTTGCCACCAATTAACACCACCGGGGATATGCTCATCAAACCAAACTGACTCCATGCCATGTGCGCGTCGCAGTTTCGGCAGCAGTAAATCAAGAAAAGGTCGGTCTGCTCGTTTATATGAGACAAAAATTTTCGCCATGAATCATCCTAATGTGGAAAAATCACCGCGCCTATTATGACTCCTCTAAAGCCTTCCGACAACAAAATATGTGGAAGCAAAAAAGGCATCGGTGGAGAACGATGCCTAGCTTGATTGATACACCAATGAATCGGTTCGTTATATTTTTCTTGGCGTTCTTGGCGATTTTGCGGTTCATTATGTCATCGGTTAAAAACCGATGCCTAGCGCAAAACAGGAAACCGATAAATCGGTTATTTATGTTTTTCTTGGCGTTCTTGGCGATTTTGCGGTTCAAATCGTTTTATTTTTCTCCGTGAAACCTCGATGCGCTCTGTGTCTCTGTGGTGAAATTGCTTTTCTCGGCACAGCAACAATCTTTACGACCCCAACCATTCGCGCACATCCGCCACAATCAGCGCCGCATCAATGCCGAAGACATAGCGGGCTATCCAGCGTCCCTCTTTATCCAACAAAAATGACCCGGCAGTATGGTCAACGCTGTAATTGCCATTGGCATCAGGTTCGCCATACATAAATTGCAAGTTATACGGCGTGCCAAGCGCACGTAAGGCGGCTTCTGTTCCCGTCATACCAATAAAATTATCCAGTTCGCGCTGCTCAAAATAATTTTTCAGCACTTCCGGCGTATCGCGCTTGCCATCCACACTAATAAAGACAAAATTCACTTGGTCGGATAAGTCGCCCAAACTACGCTGAATCGTCTTAAAATCACTTAACATCAGCGGGCAAATATCCGGGCAATGGGTAAAGCCAAACGAAAACAGGGTTAATTTGCCGCGCAAAGCAACCCATTCAATCGGTTCACCAAATTGGTCAGTCAGCGTAAAATTGGGCATGGGACGCGGCGGGTCAATGCGCGTAATGCCCGTGAAATTATTATCCTGCCCGGTATCCAGCGGCGTCATCAGCGCACCTTGCATGGTCACAATCAAAATCGCTATTAAAAATATCACCACCCCCAACGAGATG
>JALHOR010000049.1 GCA_022842885.1 Anaerolineae bacterium | reverse complement strand
GTTGGGGGAGACGAAACCTCTCCCCAATCACCGAACAGCTAAAACTATGTCCGAGTTTGTGAAACGCATGAGTTTTGCACGTTGAGGAAATGTAATGTTGTTGATAAAATCGAGGGTATTCAGAGGTATTGAATGTTCGAATTGGCTACAAGTCTCCCAGATTAATCAAAACCAGCACAAACGCTGGTTTTTTGATTCTTACTTTGCGAATGATTGATGCCCACCGTGTTAAAAATTACAAATCATTACTTTGCCCAAACCCCAACACCCTCTATAATGTGAAATATTCCGCACCTCACTTTTATTGGCAATGAACAAGGTGTTTTTATGATAGTCAATCATCGCTATATCATTCAGACAGAATTAGGGAAAGGGGGTATGGGGGTTGTTTACCGTGCAGCAGACCGCCTGAATGGCAACCGGGCAATTGCCCTAAAACAACTCAATACTGCCACTATCCGGTCTGATGTAGATACCGAGCAAGCCGAAAACCGGCTGTTGGTGATGTCCCGCGAATTTAGAACGTTGGCTGGTTTACGCCATCCCAATGTGATTAGCGTCTTGGATTATGGCTTTGACCAGCACGGCGAACCTTTTTTCACGATGGATTTGCTTGAAGAACCACTCACCATTGTCGAAGCGACTGAACATAGCTCACTAGAAGAAAAAATCAATTACTTGGTGCAGTTATTAGAAGGGCTGATTTATTTACACCGTCGCGGCATTATTCATTGTGATTTAAAACCGGATAATGTGCTGATGACGCCAGACAATGTGGTCAAAATATTGGATTTTGGCATGGCGCAGGCGGGGTTTTTACGCACGGTATCGGCAGACCAAGGCAATATGATTGCTGGCACACTGCCCTATATGGCACCTGAACTCTTTGCCGAAAGTTCACACAGTATTAGCAGTGATTTATATGCAGTGGGCGTGGTTGCTTACGAAATATTGGCGCGGCAGCATCCTCTTGGCACCAGCAGCAATATTGCCGCCTTAGTGAATGCTGTTTTGTTTAAGCAAGTTGATTTAACCCCGCTAGAAGCGCGAATTGCGCCTATTATCGGTAGATTACTCAGCCGTGACCCCGAAGACCGTTACTCCAGTGCGGCATCTGTGATTAATGCCATTAGCCAAGCCTATGATTTTGTTATTCCCACTGAGAGTATTGCCATCCGGGAAAATGTATTGCAAAGTGCGCCGTTTATCGGGCGGGAAGACGAATTTGGGCAGTTGCGTCAAGCTCTGCAAACGTTGGTAGATATTCACTTGCGAACTGGCAGTAGTTGGTTATTAGCGGGCGAAAGCGGCGTGGGCAAATCGCGCTTGCTGCATGAATTACGGATTCAGGCAGTGACACGCGGGATTCTGGTGTTAAATGGGCAAGGGGTAAGCGAAGGCGGGGCAGTCTATGAATTATGGCGGCAGCCCTTACGCCTGTTATGCTTGGCGGAAACACCAAAAGAAGATGAAGCCAGCATCTTAAAACCGATTATTCCAGATTTAGAAACCTTGTTGGATATGCAGATTCCTGATGCCCCACCTGCTCTAAATCCTAAAATTGCTCAAGAACGGTTGTTTACGGTGATAGAACAGTTATTTCTTCGCGTAAAACAACCTATATTATTAATTCTTGAAGATATTCAATGGGCAAGCGAGAGCCTGAATGTCCTTAAACGGCTGAATACACTGGTGATGAAACGCCCGATTATGGTGGTTGCCAGCTATCGGGATGATGAAATGCCCACCTTGCATACCCAATTACCCGATATGATTATGCTCAAATTGGATCGCCTAACCAGTTTGGAGATTATGCAACTCAACAAGGCATTATTGGGTGACCAATCGCGTACTGCCCCATTAGTGGAACTGCTCCAACGGGAAACCGATGGTAATGCACTGTTCATTATCGAAGTGATGCGAGCATTAGGGGAATCGGCGGGACGTTTGGATATGATTGGCGCGAATACCGTGCCAGATTTTATTATCGCGGGCGGCATCAAACAAATTTTGGAACGTCGTTTAAACCAAGTTCCAGCAGAGGCAATGGAATTTTTGCAAATCGCGGCGGTAGCGGGGCGGCAACTGGATGTTGAATTGCTGCGGCATTTGACAGTAGATAAACCGCTGGAGCATTATTTACAGCAAGGGTTAGCGGCGTTGGTATTGGAAGTGAATGATGAGCGTTGGCGCTTTGTTCATGATAAATTGCGCGAAACAATCCTTGATAATTTAGGTTTAGCGCGGCGGCGGGATTTACATCAACAGATAGCCGAAACGATGGAAAACTTGTACCACCATGATACGGCTCGCGCTCCATTGTTGCTGTATCACTGGCAAGCGGCTGAAGATATTGCCAAGAGCCTGCACTACGCTGAACTTTCGGGCGACCAAGCCATGCTGAACGGGGCAAATTTGCAAGCGAAGAATCATTACGAAACCGCCCTCAAATTGCTTGCCCAACTGCCGCAAGATGCAGCGTATCAACGTCTCTATGTCGAATTATGCGTCAAGCTCTCGCGGGTGGCGGCATATCACCCTGAAGAAAGCCTGACTAAGGCGATGCATGATGCTGTTGGCATTGCGGAAACCATTGATGACGAAACCTTGTTGGCGCGAATTTTGGGCAGTACCGGTGCCTATCATTTTATGTTGGGCCAGTTGGGCGCTTCCATGCAATTTTTCCAGCGCAGTGTGGTTTTGGCAGAAAAATTAAATTTAGAAGAATTGCTGCTGCTGCCGTATAACATCATTGGGCGCAGCGTGGCACTGGCAGGCAATTTTGGGCAATCGCGCAAACAATTGGGGGATGGCATCCGCCTAGCGGAAAAGTTTAAAGATTTAGAATTGTTATCCGGTTCGATGGCGTTTTATGCCCTTAGCCTGATGGTACAGGGTTTACCCGATGAAGCCGAACCGGTTGTGCAACGCAGCTTAGAAATTGCCGACCAAGTGGGACCCAGCCGCATGACTGGCACGCTCGTGATTAATGGTTGCGGCAAGATGTGGGGCGGACATTGGGATGAAGCCCTCGATTATTTCAATCGGAGCGAAGCATTAGCCACCAAAATTAACGATTTTCTGCCTTTGTATTGGAGTCGTGGGTTTTTAGGCAATATCTATATGCGAACCAATAATTTGCCCAAAGCCATTGAATATCTGGATATGGCAATTGGCATGGTGGAACAAGGCAAAACAGTTTTTCATTTGCCGTTGTTCCATGCCTATCGGGCGGAATTGTACTTTTTGGAAGGCAAGACCGATTTTGCGCTGGAACGAACTTTGGCGAGTGTTGAGTTCGGGCAGCAAACACGCCAAGAATTAGCAACGGGCGAGGCACTCTGTACGCTGGGGAAGATTTATTCGGCGTTGGGTGAGGTGGCTAAGGCAGAGACGGCGTTTGAGAAAAGCCAAGAGAGTCATAATCAAGGGGGGCGATTCGTGCAAGTGGCGACGGTCTATTTCGAAATGGGGAAACATCGTGCGGCGCACGGTGATAAAGCCGGGGCGACACAAGCCTTTAATGCGGCGATTGAACGTTTTGCCCAATATAAAATGATGTGGTATTTACAACGCGCTCGGCAGCTTCGGGCGCTGGTTTAGCATGGATGCAGGGATAGATTTGGTAGCCTCATTGTTTGACTATTTTTGCGGATGATGTGGAACAGATACGCCACGCTATATCATTTTGATATATTCGTACCAAACTCAAACATTCCTGCAACACCCCTTAAATTGAGTTCACTGTTACCTTACCTTACAATGACAATGTAACCAGCGCATTTGAATTGTAGGCGATAGTTGTGGAAAGTGAACTCTCCCAATATATGATGATTTTTGCGGCAGCATTACTGTTTTTAATGGCAGTTGTGGTGACGATTTTTGTGATTGCGATGCTGCGCGAAATGCGTTTAAAAGCCGAAGAGACCATCTTAGTACGGAATGGTTTCCAATTGGATCCGGTGGTGATTCGCCACCACTTGCACCATGTGACCCCTATGAATGGCGTTCATCCGGTACAGTATCAACCGGAAAAACCTGCCGAAAAATTCAGCGATACCCCCGTAACGCGCATCCCCAAACCCTTATATGTGCGTCCAACGACAGAAAAGCAGACACGCTCAGTAGAAGTGCCAGCCGTAAAGGTTGAACAAACGCGGCAAGCAGGCTAAAGTCGCTATTCGGGATTGTGGGTTGCTTGTTTACAATAGCTGCATTATTCGGCAATACATAAAAGTGTTGTGCCATGGATTCATCGCGTTTAGTTCCGGCACTGATGATAGGGGCTGGATTAGCAGTGGGTGGGATTGGGTTGTTTTTGCTCTTGTGGAATGTTTTTTCTGGCATGGGCGAACTTCAGCGGGTGGTGTTATCGCTGTGTATTCCCCCAGTGCTGATGGCAGTTTTAATTGGCGGTTATTTTTTGGTACGTGGCGGGCAAAATACCCCCTCATAATTTTTTGAGCCGCAGCACCAAGACAACAGGTAAGCCTCTTTTTTGTGGCATTTCGGGTTCTAATAGTGCTTCTATCAACAAACCGGCGTTTGTTGCGCTCCGCTGATAATCGGCGTAGAGATGCGGATAATGTTCAACAGCAAACGATTTGCCCTGTGCCGTGAAAGTGCGCTGCGCTCCAGTCAGAGCCTGAAAAGGATGCAAATCGCTGATTAATGCCTGACCACCGGGTTTTAATACGCGCCCAATCTCGGAAAATATCGGCTCTAATCGGGGTAGATGTCCCACTGCTAACCCGCATAAAATCACATCTACTGCATGGGATGCAATCGGCAGCGCGGTAAACGTTGCCAATGCCGCTTGTGGCAATGTTCCGGCTTGCAACATGGGCAAACTGTTATCTAACCCGATGATGCTTGCTGCCCCCTTTGTCTGTGCCAAACTGCCATAACGCCCCGTACCACAGGCTAAATCTAACACACTCCGCCCTGTTAAATCCGGCATGAGGTGTTCCATTGTTGTTTGCTCAAGCTGCATAAAAGCATTGTGCGCTTGGGCGGGATAGGATGCCGCCCAGAGGGCATAGGCTTCCTGACTGCTTAAAAGGCGGAGATGCCGCCGCAAAAACCGTAAAAATATGGCTTTATTCATACCATCGTCAACAATACCATGTCTGTCCATTGGTTAAAAAAAGCATCATGCGTGCTGTAGAGCATCCGCGTCCGCAAAGGCAAAAATAACCACAAATACGCGATTCGTCGTCGTTCCTCGCGGGAGGTGCGCCAAAGCAAGCGATAACGCCATGTGGGATAATATAAAAATATGTGTGGAAATTTTTCGATGAGTTTATCTCGTCGTTGATACACAATATACAAGGGCGACCACAAAAAAACCATGAGCATCATCATGGGTGTGCGCCCTGCTAAAAAAATGAGCAGCAGCAAGATGAGTAAATAACAGGAAAGCACTAGCATCATCACTGGGCTATAAATGTCCTCATCGGTGCCATAGACTTCAAAGCGGCGTAGGATAGGGTCTTTATAAACTCCGGTCACGACCAAAATATCGCGGATAACCCACACACCTAGCAGAATTAAGATGGTGTAAAAAAATAGGGCAATCATTTTTATAGTCCTAAAAGTTGACGGGCACCTTTATATAATGGACAAACACAATGTTGACACTCGGCACGCTGACCTGTGCGATAGGCACGACGTAGGTCAGCCGCAGCCGTGCTATTCATTTCTTTAGCGAGTGGGTCGCCACCGGGTTGTAAGCGCCCATACGCGGGCAAAAAATAACACGGACGCAGTGTGCCATCTACTTCGACGACCGTGCTAAAGTGGGGCGCGTTGCAACGTGGCGCTACAAAATTTGATTCACCATGCAGCGCCCGGAAATACTCCACCAGAATACGGCGCAATTTTTGAGGTGATTCGGCGATTCTACCTGTGGCAAATAGAGCAGCATAGCGGTTTTCTAGCGTGTCAATTATTGTGGCTAATTCATCAAGCTGTTCTGGTAGCAGTGCCGAGTCATGGATGACAGGGGTAGTCGCATGGTCAAAGCGTTGTCCAAAAGCAAACGGATTGGCGACATCCACCGCCAGAAAACTCATGGTTGTTACGTCAGCGGCTAATCCCGCTTCAATAATTTGTGGGATTTCCTGATAATTAGCCCGCTGAACCGTCGTGCGGGTTGTAACAGGAACACCACCAGCCCGTACCGCCTGAATGCCTTCCAAAATCAAATCGAATCCATCCACACCGCGGATAGCGTCATAAGTCGCAGCATTGCCGCCATCTAGGCTGACGATAAGCTCATCTACGCTGTCAATCACTTGCTGTGCTTGTTTACGCACCAACAAACCGTTGGTGAGCAGTAGCACGCGCACGCCAGCCTCCCGGAAAAGCAACGCAATCTCTGACCATTGGGGATGCTGCATGGCTTCACCACCACTTAGCAATACCCAGCGCGTTTGCAAGTCGCGGGTTTGGCTTACGAGATTATGAATCAGCGGCATGGGCATATTGCGGCGCGGATTACGCCAAATATCGCAGGTGACACATTTGCTATTGCAGCCATCCGTCAGGTACAGCACCATCAGCGGTAGGGTATAGAGTTGGTCACTGGTCATATTCAACAAGGTGCGAAAAGAAAACTTCATTTTTAGACTGCGTTTCATTGATTGTTGGCGTCTGATATGCTGCTCAGTATCTTGATTATAGTCTACTCCAAACTGGACTTCAGACAATCCTACACTCGCCATCTTGTGTATTTATCCCAAAGTGATACCTAAACTCAGGTTGGGATATGGTTAATCTTCTGGCGGTCGCGCTACGATATGTTAAAATAGCAACCATTGAATAATACCTCACGAAATTGCACAGCTATGTTTAATCCCGAACAGATCAAAACAGGACAGGGCCCGCGCCTCGCTTTCTTGGATAAACCTGATGCGCGAGTGCTGGCGGAAACGATGGTGGCATTTGCTAATACGGAAGGTGGCACAATCATTTTTGGGTTGACCGCCGAAGGGGAGCCATCCGCTACTAAAGTTGACCAAGGCACCGTTCAAAAAGTCCTGAAAGAATCGGAAGATTTATATAATCCGTCGGTGGTGGTGGATAAATGGGAAGAAGTTCATATCGCTGAAGTAGAGGACGATATGGACGCGGAAGTGGTTGAAGACGAGGATAGTGAAGAAGATGGTGATGAAGCTGTCGCTAATCCAGCCTCCACTGGGTCAGTTGCCGCGCCTGATGTGAAAAAAGAAAATGGCAATCATCACTTGGAGGCGCGAGGCTATACTGTGTTTGCGGTGCGTGTGCCGCGTAGTATTGAACTCCATGCGCTATCCGACGGGCGCGTCTTGATACGCAGCGGTTCTAAGAATCGCCCGCTAGGGGGTCAGGAAATCTTGCGCTTGGCAAGCGCCAAAAATACTGGCGACTTTGAGACGGAAGTGGTGCCGGGCGCTACTAAAGATGATTTTAGTCGCAAGATGATTGATGAATATCTGGCAAAACGAGCAGAACGAACCAAACGCCCTTATAATGGCAAAATTGATGATTTATTGCAGGAAATCGGTGCATTAACCGCCGATGGCAGACCCACCATGGCGGGCATACTACTCTTTAGTGAGTACCCACAAAAATGGCTACCGCAGAGCAGCGTCGTCTTTGCTAAATTTGTTGGCACAACCCCGCGCGGCGAAAGTGGGTTAGCGGGTTACAGCCGCCGCGAAGAATTGACGGGACCGCTGCCACGTTTGATAGAAGGAGCATGGTCGCTGATTTGGAATGAGATGGCAATTAGTGCCGTCGTGAAGGGGTTGGAACGCGAAGAAAAAACCGAATATCCTCAATTTGCAGTGCGCGAAGCTATAGTGAATTCGATTTGCCATCGGGATTATCGCCTGCGGGGACGCCGCATTGAACTTCGCATGTATTCTGACCGCTTGGAAGTGATTTCGCCCGGTGGCTTGCCGGGGTTTATCACGCTGGAAAATATCAAAGAAGAACATTTCAGCCGGAATCCGCGCATTGTGAATGGCTTATTCCAGTGGGGGTATATCGAAGAATTGGGTTTAGGCATTGACCGCATGATTGAAGTCATGGAGCAAGCCGGGCATCAGCCGCCGAATTTTGATGCGCGTCCTTATAGTTTTGCCGTGACACTCAATAACGAGCGCGAAAAGCCACGTTCTTCGGATTGGATTCGTAATACCAATCATCGCCAAGCGCGGGCATTACAATATATTCGTGAAGCTGGTTCCATTACCAACCGTGAATACCGCAACTTGTGTGCGGGAGTTTCGGCAGAAACGCTGCGGCTTGACCTCGCCGACTTAGTGGAGCGCGGCATTCTCATCAAAGTGGGTTCCAAAAAAGGAACACACTATATTTTGAAATAATTATTGGCGAATGAGCATGATATCCACTGTGATACTTTTTGCGATGATTTTTACGCTGGCACAAGCCGGGCTGTTGTTATTTGTCTTGTGGCGCTTGCGTGGGCAGGACGATAAAGAACGGTTTTATTGGCTGCTAACGACGGTACTGCTTGTTACCCTAGCGACGGCGTTGGTGGGGCTTGTTCCCAGTTTAGCCTTCGTTGCTCCGCTGACCGCCAGTTTCTTTGTGTGGTCAGCGTTGATGACAGCGACGGTGTGTTTTGGCGGGTTGGTGCTGCGCGATATTGGGCGGCATAAACCGCTGCGCTTTTTCCCGCGCCAGTATGCGCTCTTAAGTGCTGCTTGGCTAACAATTTACGTGGTTGCTTCGCTCAGTCAAATGCTGCCCATCACCGGTTGGGTCGGATGGTCACAAAGTTCGGTGACGGTTGCGGCAGTGTTGGCGTTAGTGGGCGTAGGCGTCTATGGCGTGATATTGTTGGGAGTAACATTTTATTCGTTCTACAAATCTGCGATGCCGGAAGTTGCTAATCGGGCGGCTTTTTGGGCAGTGATGACCGCCATTTTTATGATTGCAGTGGTTTTAACTGCCAGTGGTTCTGATGCTGTCACTGAAGCCGGGATTTTGTTGTTGTTTTTGGCAACTGCCGGCATGGTTTATGCTTGTTACCATTATCGCTTGCTGGATGTGCGGACAAGTATTTTGATGGCTGTCCGTGTGTTGTTGATTGTGTTGGTGACGTGGTCATTTGTTTTTAGCGGCGTTTATCTGGTCAATCGGGCGCTGCTGCCGCCCGGCTTGGCAACAACATTGGTTTTGGCAGCATTGGCATTGTTGATTGCGACGTTATTTATTCCCGTGCGCCAATTGATAGATAGTTTATTTACCCAGATTGCCTTACGGTCACGCCCGAATTTGGCGGCAGCCACTGCCGAATATAGCCAAAATGTTGCGCGGGCAGCGAGCCTAGAAGAAGTGGTAACAGCGACAACGGATACGCTTAATCGCGTGATGAGTGTCAAACGCTCGGCGTTGATATTGATTAATAATACCTTTCGTGTTCCCAATTCGGTTGAATTGCTGGTGATGGAGGGTGGCAGTTCATTTACCCGCCCGGCGAGTATCGGGTATCTCGCCAAAAGCAGCCCCATCTATCGCACTTTTGCGATGATGAAAGTGCCGCTAGCAGAATTTGATATTGAGTATGGTGATGTTTTCCAGCATGTGCCACCCGATGAGAAGCAATTTTTCCAGCGGTTGATGCTGCGTGCCTATGCGCCGATTATTTCCGAAAATACGTTGATTGGTATTTTGGCATGTGGTCCTAAAATCAACGATACGCCGTTTTTCCGCGAAGATATGGAATTGTTGGTGGTGTTGGGGCAGCAGGTCGGCACGGCACTTCGTAGCGCCCGCCTGATTGATGATTTGCAGCATCTCAATAATTCCATGCGGGCGCTCAACCGCCGTTTGGAAGATGCCAAAATTGAACTGGAAAAATTGGATTCGGTTAAAACAGATTTTATTACGATTGCCAGCCATGAATTACGCACGCCGCTAGCACAGATTCGCGGTTATACTGATATTTTGGACAGCCTGAATGACCAGAATTTGCTGCAACCGGGGCAAATTACGCAGATGATTGGTAGTTTGCGGCGGTCTACCGAGCGCATGGAAGACCTCATCTCCAATATGCTGGATGTCAGCCAGATTGATGTGAATGCGATGGATTTGCGTTTTGTGCGAACCTCTGTTGAAACGATTATGCGCTTGGCACTAGAGCCATTAAAAGAGGCGCTTGACCAGCGTAAACTGACCGTAGAACGCGACGCACTGAATAATCTGCCGCATATTCAGGTGGATATGCAGCGCATGGTACAGGCATTCCGTAACATCATCCAGAACGCTATCAAGTTTACACCCGATGGTGGCAAAATCACGATTACGGCTATCCATGAACCAGCACCCAATGAGAATGACATCCCCAACGTGTTGATTACGGTCAAAGATACGGGTGTGGGGATTGCTCCCAAAGATTTGGAACTGATTTTCCAGAAATTTTATCGTGGGTTTGATACGCAGTTACATTCGTCTGGGGCGTATAAATTTTTGGGGGCGGGACCTGGTTTGGGCTTAACGATTGCCAGAGGCATTATTGAAGGGCATGGGGGCATTATTTGGGCAGATAGCCCCGGACATAATATTGAGCAATTGCCGGGTTCTGTGTTTTGTGTGCGAATTCCAATACACCCGCCGCAAGGTACGCGCCGCGTGATGCCGTTTGAAAGTGAAGAAATGCCCGCAGTGCCGCGCACCACCAGCGAAATGCGCCGGGTTGAGTATGAAACCCAAGCGAGTAATTCTGTGGAATAATGGATAAGCGGGCGAAATAACGCCCGCTGTTCTGATTAGTCGCGCATATTTTCGCGGGCAGCTTGCACAAAAGCATCGAACAACCGCTGCATTCGGTTATCCACATCCAGCATATCTTCAGGATGCCACTGCACCGCCATCATGAAGGCTTTATCCGTTACTTCCAAGGCTTCGATAACACCATCGGGCGCATTCGCAACGACAGTCGTGCCGGGTGCGGGGGTCGCCACTGCCTGATGATGCAGGCTGTTGACCGGAATATGAGTTGTTCCCAGAATGTTTGCCAAGCGCGTCCCAACCTTGATTTGCACATCATGCACAATGGTTTCACGCGGTTGGTTGGACGGCAAATTATGCGTTAAATCCGTGTGGACGGTGCTGCCAATATCTTGAATGAGTGTGCCGCCTAATGCCACATTCATCACCTGAATGCCGCGGCAAATGCCAAAGACCGGGCGGTCTTCATCGGCTGCCCATTGTGCCATCAAAATTTCGGCATTATCCCGCAGCGGGTCTACTGACCCCACTTTGGGATGTTGTACATCGGATGTGTAACGCGAAGGTTCGACATCACCGCCACCGGGCAGCAAAATCGCATCCATACGCTCATAAATTGCCCGCAACGACTCAGCATCTAACGTGGCAGGGATTAAGACAGGCAATCCTCCTGCCCGCTGAATCGCTTGTGAATTGCCACGATAGCACACATCGTACAGCCAACCATTGCTGGGTTTGGTATAACTGTAGGCAGTGATGCCGATGAGTGGTTGTTTCATGATTATTTTTTGTCCTTCGGCGCATATTCGCGGCGTTCCTTCAGACGGGCTGCTTTACCACGCACATTGCGTAAATAATACAGTTGAGCGCGGCGGACTTTGGCACGACGCAAAATCTCAATTTTTTCAATGCGTGGGCTTTTTACCAAGAATGTCCGTTCCACACCAACGCTGTGGCTGGCAATCCGCCGCACGGTGAAGGTGGCTTCGTTGCCGCCGCCACGCACACGAATCACGACGCCTTGGAAAATTTGAACACGTTCTTTATCGCCTTCTACGATGCGAACATGCACCTTGACGGTATCGCCGGATTCTACTTTAGGAAAATCCCGGTCAGGTGCTGACAGGGATTGAATTAAATCGTTCACAGATGCTTTCCTTCCTAAACAACCGTACTATCACAGACGGTCTTATCATTCAAATTGGGGCTGGTCGAAAACGAACAACTATTATATCAGTGTCAAAGTGGCTCTTGTAGAGTCAGGTTAGGCAATCCCCAAGCGGCGGGCAACGCGCAGCAGCCCAATCACCGTTTTGCTGTCATTAATGTCGCCTTCGTCAATCAACTTTAACGCTTCTAGCAGCGGCAAACGGGTCACTTCTAAAAATTCGTCGGCATCTTGGGCGAGGGGGGCTGGTTCGATGGTGTTGGTAAAAAACAAATGCACATATTCGGTGGTATAACCCGGCGCGGCGTATAAACCGCCCATGTATATTAGGTTGAGGGGGCGATAACCGGTTTCTTCGCGTAGTTCACGCACAGCACAGGTTTCGGGCGCTTCGTTGGGTTCAAGCGCCCCTGCTGGAATTTCCAGCAGGATTTTGCTGGCACCGAGGCGAAATTGGCGCACGAGCAGCACATTCTGGTCGCTGTCTAACGCCACAATCGCCACTGCGCCACTGTGCTGAATAATTTCGCGTTGGGCTTGATTGCCATCGGGCAAATGAACAGTATGTATATTGAGCGTCACAACGCGCCCACTGTAAATTGGCGTTGTGCTTAGAATCTTTTCTTCCATTGTGTTTCCGATTGTATAACGTCATGAAAATTGGAGTGCGCTACAACAAAAAACAGGCGGCTCATCACCGCCTGTTCAATAACAGAATAGGGTATTAGCTATTGCGATGGGATATTTAACACGGTGCCCATCAGCACAAAATTCGAGTTCGAGATACCGTTGGCATTGGCGATGCTGCTCACAGAAACACCATACAACAGCGAAATCTCAAACAAGGTCTCATATTGCTGTACCGTATGGGTACGGGCAATAGTCGTCGTTGTTGTGCCAGTTGTTCCTGCGGTTTGTGCTGTTACAGCGCCACCCGTGCCAAAATTCTGTGTTGTCAAATCTTGGGTGGGCTGCGATGTCGGAGGTGGCAAAACGCCGGTCGTACCACAGCCGGGAATAATAATCTTTTGCCCAACCAGAATGAGTTGAATATTGGTAATGCCGCTGGCAGAGGCTAAATCGGCAATTGAGACACCATACCGCATAGACAACCGGAAAAGATTTTCGCCGACAACGACCTCATGAACGCAGTTGCCTGTCGAAACAAAACTGGTCGGTTGGGCGACGACGGGAGTGAGTGTGGCACCAATAACGGGTTGGAAGGTAGGTGTCGCGGTGGGAAAACCCAACCCCAATGCTTGTGCTGTCTGCGTGAGTCCGACTTCAACCGTTTGCGTAATTTCCAACACAATCATGGTCGCTGTCAATTCCCACGGGTCAAGCTGACCATCATCAGGCTGATTCGGGTCTTGTTCTACAATGCTGCCGCCAACGTCTGATACAGGTCTATCCAGCGCGGCAGTGGGTGTAATAGTCAGGGTTGCCGTTGCTGTGGCGGTCGCCGTAGCCGTTTCTGTCGGTGTTTCGGATAATGTTAATGGAACTAGATCTTCCAGTGTTGCGGTCTCTGTGGGTGTTTCTGAAGGTATTGGCGTTTCTGATGGGCGTGCCTGCGACACAGCGTTGGGTTGCGCTTCGTCGCCAATACTCTGAAAACAGCCAGTTGCCAGCACCATCAGCGCCAGACAAGCCGCCAATATGCGCCAGTATGTGCCAGATTTTGCCATGCGATTTTCCCTCCGGGCGCATCTTATCATCAAAGAAAAAGCTACTGTTGATTATAGAAGATTTAGGGGCAAGTGGCAAAAGATTTTACGAAGTTAGTGCCACACTTAAGCAAATTTGCGTCCCTTGATGGGGGTTGCGCTTAACCTCAAATTTGCCCCCATATAATTCTACCACTTGTTTGACAATTGCCAGCCCGAAACCCATGCCTTGTTGCTCGTAAAATGACCGTTCAAACTGGACATAAGCCCCTATTCGCTGAATCTGTTCTTCGGTAATGCCACGTCCTGCGTCGGTAATACACAGCAAATAATAATGGTCGCGCACTTCACCAGTCACCGTTACAGGTGTGCCGGGCAGAGAAAATTTAAAGGCGTTATCCAATAATTCGTCCACCACCTTAATCATATCAAACGTGGTGAAGCGCAGGGTAGGGACATCCTCAATATCCATGGTCAAATCGTTGCCACGCCCGGCACGGCGGGCAATTTTGGCAATCTGCGTTTCCAGCAGCATTTGCCCATCCTGCAAACGGGCGTTTAGGAAATCCTGCATTTTTTCTGGGAATTGCAGCGCCAATTGCAGCCGAACATAAAACAGGTAATTTTCGACCAAGTGATATAAGCGTTGTCCAGCGTTATGAATATGTCCTGCCCAATCGGCAACTTGGTCAGGTTTGATTTTCTCGGCTTCCATGATGAGCATATCGGAAAAGCCCAAAATGGTATTGAGGGGGGTGCGTAGCTCATGCGGTAGGGCAGTGATGATATTTTCGCGTATTTCGTTCAAACGAGTTTCAACGAAAGTATCCACCTCAAGGCGTTTTTTAATTTGAGTCTGAATACTGGCTAACAAATCCGAGACTTCAAACGGCTTGGTAACATAATCATCTGCTCCCAAAACCATGCCTTGGCGCATATTCACGCGGTCAGTCCGTGCCGTCAAAAAAATGAACGGCATCATCGCAGTATCGGGTTGCTGGCGAATATACTCCAGCACTTCATAGCCATCCATCTCTGGCATGGTGATGTCGCACACGATAATATCTGGTTTGAAATGATGCACCATCTCAACACCACTCACGCCATTATCGGCTCCCCTTGCCTCAAATCCCTCAAGATTCAAGGTTTCGACGACATCTTCGCGTAAGTCGGGTTGGTCTTCGATGATGAGAATACGAGTCATGGTGAGTTGGCGTCTAATTTTCGTCAGATACTGTTATTTAAGAAAACCCAAACGATGGCACAAAACTGTATTCATTATACATCAAGTTTTGATTTCTCATCATAAAATTCCTGCGGCAGCTAAAATCAGGATTAAACTCCCCATCAAAATGCGATAAATGCCAAAGGGAATGAAGGTGTTACTAGCAACAAAACGTAGCAACCAACTGATTGAAAGCCACGCAACCACCCCGGCAACCAAGGCACCAATCAACAAATACCAAATATCATCGCCGTTGATTTTGTCTAAATCTTTGAACAATGTATATAATGTCGCGCCACCCAACGTAGGGATTGCCAGATAAAACGAAAATGTGGTTGCCATCTGGCGACTCACGCCTGCAAACAACCCTCCCAAAATAGACATGCCAGAACGCGATGTGCCGGGTATGAGCGCCAAAATTTGCCAAGAACCGATAATAATGGCTTGTTTGAGATTGACGGTATTGCTCACAGTCAGGGATGTTTTGCGTTTTTCGTAGCGCCGTTCCAGCACAATAAAGGCGACCCCGCCGATAATCATGGCGAAGGCGACGACGATGGGGTTAAATAACACGCGCTCAATTATGTCGCCAAACAAAAAACCCAGTGTGGCGGCGGGCAAAAACGCAATCAAGATGCTTAACCACAACTGCTGAATTTCGGTGTCTTTGCGGATTAACCGCGCATGGCGCACAAAGGTTGCAGAATAGTAGAGCAATACCGCCACGACAGCCCCAAATTGAATAAAAATTTCAAATGTGCCGCGCAAATTATCTTGCAATTGGATAAATTCGGCGGCAACAATCAAATGCCCGGTAGATGAAATTGGCAAAAATTCAGTGATGCCTTCAATGATGCCTAAGATGATAACTTCTAACCATTCCATATGAGTGCCTTCTTTCAAGTGGTGGGCAATGCCCAATTTGCCAGTGCCATGCCTAAAATAACCCCGGCGAGGCATAAACCGTTGGTCGCCAGAATATAACCAAGAGCAGTGAGCCATTTGCCATCGTTGAACAAAGTGATGGTCTCAACTGCATACGATGAAAAAGTGGTATAGGCACCAAAAAAACCTGTCGCTACCAGCAAACGTGCTTCTTCAGTAAACCGATTTCGCACCGCAATCGTCAGAAAAAATGCCAATACCAGTGACCCAGTAATATTCACAAAGGCTGTACCAAACGGCACCGACCAACCTGTGAGGCTCATCAGGCGCGGGGTCAGCCACGACACCATGATATATCGAACATTGGCACCGATGAAACCACCAAAGCCTACAATCAGATAATTCATGCTGGTTTACCGAAGATGATGATAATAATTCGTTATTATTGACCCCTTTTGCCCTGAATGCCAGCCACAAATTGCCCGAAAGTCGGATAGGTTTTATTGACAATTGGGGTATCATTTTCTCACAAATAATTTCTGACTCAGTTAAAGGCAGCATATGCGTTATTGGCAAGTTTTAAAACGTAATCCAGAACTGGCAAAAATGTGGTTGGCACAGGTCATTAGCCTGATGGGCGATTGGTTTAATACTGTCGTCTTATCCACATTGGTGGCTCAATATAGCAATGGGTCAGGATTAGCGATTAGCTTATTTTTGATGGCGCGATTTGTGCCGCCGTTGTTTGTGGGTCCCTTTACTGGGGTTATTGTAGACCGTTTTAACCGTAAAACGGTGTTGATATTGACGAATTTTTTGCGGGCGCTGGTCGTGCCGTTGTTTTTGCTGGCAAATTCGCCAGACATGTTATGGGTGATTTATGGTGTGACCATCATTCAATTTTGTTTATCGGCATTGTTTGAACCGGCTCAGTCCGCGATTATTCCATCGTTGGTCAAAGAAGAAGATTTGGTAGATGCCAACACATTACTAAGCATCACTTGGTCAAGCATGTTGGCGATTGGGGCGGTGTTGGGCGGTGTGTTTGCCTATTTTTTTGGAGTGCAAGCATCATTATTGGCAGATGCGGCGACGTTTTTGCTGGCAGGGGCATTAACAGTCTGGGTGAAATATACCCCGGAACAGCGCCAAAAAATCGGTGAAAAAGCCAAACGCGAAGATACCAGCTTTGGGGAAGGGGTGCGTTTTGCCCTGAAAACACCGCAAATGTTAGCGGGCTTATTCGTCAAATTTGGGCAAAGTTTTGGCAATATTGATACGCTGCTGACGGTATTTGCCACCCAAATATTTATCATGGGCAACAATGGCGAAGTCTCACTGGGTATTTTTTACAGCGTGTTTGGAGTAGGGGCGTTCATTGCTCCGCTGCTGATGAACTGGCTTAATGATGGCTCTGTCGCCCGAATGCGGCGCTTGGTGATTGTGGGATTTTTGGCGTTGTGTTTGGGATGGGTGCTTTTGGGCAATGCAGCGACCATGATTTTGGCATGTGTGGCAATTTTCTTCCGGGCAATCGGTGGGTCACTCAATTGGACATACAGCACGATTATTATCCAAAAGACAGCGCCGGATAATAAACTAGGGCGTATGTTTTCGCTCGATTGGATGGGCTTTCATCTGGCAACTGTCGCCAGCACGCTGGCTCATGGATCACTGGTGGATTTATGGGGCGCAGAGCGTGTTCGGGATATTGCTTTTGCAACCGGTATTGTGAGTTTACTGCCCTTGGGAATTTGGCTATGTACTGTGTGGTATCTGGAAAAACGCGAAGTCACCCAACCCTATTATGAGTCGCTGCCCGTTTCTGTGGCGGGCGATTGAGGAGCAGAATTTTCATCCAAAAACAATTCGTCTAACGATAATTTGCGCGGCGGTTCGGGGGCTGCCGCTGGTGTTACTACTTGAGAATTATTATCAGCAGGTGCAGACATCGCATTAACGGGTGGTGTTTGCACCAACAATTCTGCCAATAATTGTTTGAACTGCCCGACGGATAAATCGGCTAGCTTGGTGTCATCAGAAAAGATAACAGAAATAGTTTCATCCGAATTTGTTATAGTTATCGGGTTGTTTTCGTCCAGTGTATCCATGTCATTTAACCTTGATTGACTCATCAATAAAAAATAATCCTGCTCTATTCATCGTAAACATCGCGGCGATGCCCAATTGCTACAATCACAATTTCGCGTTTTTCTTTATTCATTGTATAGATAACACGATAGTCTCCTACACGAACCCGATGATGACCTGCCCAGTTACCTGATAATTCTACATGCTCAATTTGTTCTGCATTGCTTGCTACATACAACAGTTTCTTGTTGATTTGCAGAATGACTGTTTTATCCAGTTTTTTGAGTTGCTTTTCAGCTTCACTACTAATGACAAGAACATAAGGTTGAGGTTCATCACTCATCGCCAGCTAACCCCAATTCTTTCATTACCTCAGACATAGGGCGTGTTTTTGGCGGAGTTTGCTGATAGCGCCGCAACACTTCCGCCACCTCTGGCTTTAGTTCTTTGCCTTCGTCAGGGTCGGGAAGCTGCTGTTCAATCATGAAGATGGCTTTATCCAGCAAATCCCACATGATGGCTTTCAGTTCACCCACCGTTAGTTCAGAGATTTTAGTGGCATCGGTGATGACTTTTTTGGGGGTCGGCGCTGGCGTATGGATTTCTTCGGCTATTTCTTCGGTTGGTTGGTTCATTACTTGCTCTATGGGTGTTGTCATGGCAATGCCTTTCTAGGAATTGGGCGCGAACCATCGCGCCCGGCTGATAACTTATTTTCATTGTAACACCACATTCGGCAGCGGCGTTGGTTCGTGTGGCAATAACGCCAATTGATTCAGTTCACGTACAGCGGCGGGCAATGTCAGTCGATGATAAATCATGGCGGCAGTATCGCGTAAATGCGCCGGACGTAAATTAGCGGGATTACGAAGAAGATGTTTCAGATTTTGCCAAGTGCGGCGTGAGCGATAATCTTTATGCACAACGGTGTGTAAATGCCGATAAAACGCCGTCGCAAAGGGACCCTGATAGAGCATTGCCATATCTTGGCTGTCATACCAATTTTCGCGCCCCAATTCATGCCGTACACGCTCGTAAAATATTGTTCCCGGCAGTGGGTAACTGACGCTGATGCCAATATCATCTGGCATGAGGTCACGCACCATTTTGAGCGTGAGTTCAATATCCTCGCGTGTTTCACCCGGATAACCAAATTGCAGAAAAAACGCAACTTTGATGCCGTGTTGATGCATCTTGCGTGTTGCTTCATAAATTTGCTCGACAGTGGTGCCTTTATCCATTGCATCCAGAATTTTTTGGCTGCCACTTTCCGCACCAATCCATACGATTTGCGCCCCCGCCCGTGCCAATGCTGGAATCGTCCTGCCGCGCAGCAGCAAATCGGCACGATTCAGGCTTTTGAAGGGAATATGTGCCTGATGTTCATCCAGCGCATCGGCAAATTCTTCTATCCATTTATCGCGGATACCCATGATGTCATCCATGAACCACACATGCTGCGGGGCATAGTGGTCTTTGAGCCATTTCATTTCTTGCACGACATTTTCTGGGCTGCGCGAGGTATATTTTTGCCCCCATATCGGTTTGGCACACCAATTGCAATGAAAAGGGCAACCGCGTGTTGTGACAAGATTCACGCTGGAATAGCCGTGCTGTTCGCGCCAAAGCGTCTGATATTTGGGAAAATCCACCAATTCCCATGCCGGAAATGGCAATTTATCCAATTCTTTGATGATATTGCGGGGCGGCGTTTTAATGAGTTTGTCTTGATGACGATATGCCAGCGATTGAATTTGATACAGGGCTTCGTCGTTTACTTCGCCATAAGTTGCCGCTTGTAGATAATCAATCAATTCTGCCAGCGTTTCTTCACCTTCGCCCAATAGCACAAAATCTGCGCCGCGCTCCAAATATTTTTCGGCGTGGTCAGTCATATCTGCGCCAGCGGTAATGACGATACAGCCCTGTTGCTTCGCGTAGTCAATCATCGCAAAAGCAGCTTCACGCATACGCAATAATGACATTTTGCTCAGATAATTAAAATTGTCTTCAAAAATCACAGCATATTTGGGTTGATATTTTTTCAGCGCAGCATCCCATTCAGCAGTGGATTCTGCCAGCATGGCATCAAACAATGCCACTTGATAACCCCGTTCTCGCAAATAGGCGGCGGCATATAATGTGCCAAGTGGTGGATAAGGCTGCATGGCACGCCACAATTTTTCATCAAAGCGCAGATAATATGATTGCCCAAACAGAATATCGGTCATGGTAATACCAATTCAATTGCTATGGATGATGATTAATTGGCTAACGTTAAATGAGCCAAAAGCGGTTTTGCGGCAAGGCATCCACTTCTAGCCCCGGTTCTTTGAGTTTACAACGATGAATTTGTTTAGCAAGTTCGATGTGGATGCGTTTTTCCACGCCATCCAGTGTACAAGCAACCGTTTGAATATGCGGGAATTTTGCCATGAGTTCTGGGTTGCCAATGCGGGGGATGCCATTGTGGATAATCATAGGAATATCTTTGCGCGATGCATTGCATAACCATTCACCATTACCTATTTCTAATGGTAGAGCTAGAAAATTCCCAATTGAAGTGACTGAGTACCATTTTGGATAGAGCCAAGCTACTGTTTCCAAAATAATATCCATCACCCAATGAATAACAGTAGATGCAAATCGGATTTCATCAAGAAAATCGCCATCTGCGGTAAGACGCGAATCAGACCCCATAAAATGCATAGCAGCATGAACCACCGACCAATGACCATTTGTAATTGCTGCATCTTGATGTGCTTTTTTCCCAAACAAATAATAATTTGATGTAGGACACCACACTAACTCAACTCCACCTTGATTAGGACGATATTGACCCCATGCTGCTTCTACATCATCAAAGGTTAAGCCCACACCATGCACAATCACGGTGTTTGTGCCTACACAGCCCAATTTGTTGAGGCGTTGATATTCTCCCTTTGCAATGTCATCTGTGCCTTCTGCCAAATGGATGAACCAAGGCGTATCTTTTGGGGTGCTGCGATAAGAATTTATGATTTCTGCTTCTGTGCTGAAATGTAACGAATGCGCCCAACCATATTTTTGTAACACACGCACAGGGAAATCTTTACGAAACAGTGGCTTGTGCGGCACTCCATGATGAACAACAGTCGTTGCGCCACACAACAAATTTTTGAGTCCGCCAATAAACACTTTATCCCATAGCGGATAGGCACGCAGCGTCTTAAACGGCTCATCGTTCAGGCGGGCATTCACATCTTCGCCCCATTCGTGAGCATTGTTGTAAACTTCGCGGAATTTAGTACGGGGATAATGATTTAACTCAAGATGGTCATGCGCGTTGACCAGACCGGGAAACAGCGTATAGCCTTCTAAATCTATGACTAGCGCATCATGAGCCGGCGAGTCCACGATGCGCCCGTTTTTGGTATATATATCGCGGACTTCGGAATGATTATCATGCCAAATACTGGCATTTTTGATGTGTAACGGGCGGCTCATGATGCAGGTGGCGTATACACATTGACCATAAACGCCGTTGGATTTTCGATTTTGCGGTCATAATCACCATCGTAGTACTGCACGATAGCGGCTTTTACAGCTTCGATACTCTGGGCATGTTCTTCGTCGCTCAATGCCCATGTTGCTGACCAAATACGGTTCTTGAGTTTATCCAGATAATCGCCGGGTGTGTCTATCAACGTATAGGGGTATTGATAATCCCCGATGGCTTGCCAGCCATTATTCGGCAGCAGGGCGTCCACTTTTTCCCAACGGTTCATAGGTAGTGTTTCCGGCTTGCTGCTTTGCCACGCCGCATTCAGTTCATCGAAGATGCCGCGCACACGCCCCCGGCAGTGCAGCAATTTTGCGTTGGGCTTCAAGACGCGCTGCAATTCGGCTAAGACCGCTTTTTCATCACTTACCAAATGCAGCACATGGACAACCACGCCAACATCAAATGTGTTATCAGCGAAAGGCAGTTGCATAGCATCGCCTTCTGCCAGATGAATGCTTGCGCCATTTTGTTTTTCGCGTAGCCGCAGCATCATATTCCGGGAAATATCTACACCTGTGATACTACCGACATACGGCGCAAGCGGCAGTGCCACCCGTCCGGTGCCAATGCCGATTTCTAGCACATTATCTTGTGGGGTAAGCCTCCCGGATTGCGCTAAAAAGTTACCAATATTGGCGGCAACTTCGGGCGGGAAACCGCGAGTGGCATCATAAAAACTGCTGGCACGGTCAAAATTGACAGAGGTCATTATTCCCCCGAATCCATGTTGAGCGTGGGAATTTGCTTGACGACATCTTCCCCCAATTTATCACGCATTTTTTTACGGAGTTTGGGTGTTTCTTCTGACCATTTGCGCTGAAGTTCTTCTTTACTGGCACGTCTGCCATCGCCCGCATGGGTTAACACCCCTTTAGCGATGGTGGGTGCTGTAGTGATGAGGCGCTTCACATCTTCAGCTTCACATTCGGGGCATTCAGACACAGTTTGCTCAAAAGTGTGCATTTCTTCAAATTCAGTGCCGCACTCTTGGCAGCGATAACGATACATGGGCATCAGTTCAATACTCCTACTCACACGACGTTATCATTATACCGAGCATTTGTTAGCACTGCATCAACATCAATTCAAGCGAATGCGCGGATTTAATGCCGCATAAATCAGGTCAGCGATTAAATTGGCGGCAGCAAAGATGAACACAATCAGCACGACCACCGCCTGCAAAATGGGTAAATTTTTCTGTTCAACCGCTTTCACCAACAACGACCCCATGCCCGGAAAATTAAAAACATTCTCAATCACCACAATGCCGCCCATCAACCAGCCGATGCTGATGGCAATGACAGTGATGGTGGGCAAGAGTGCATTGCGTAATACATGCTTAAAAATCACTTGGCAAAAAGGCAAGCCTTTCAAAATTGCAGTTTGGACATAGGGTTTTTTGAGTTCATCAATCATGCCAGCGCGGGTTAAGCGCGTAATATAGCCAATCAGGACAAAGCTGGCAGTGATGGCGGGCAAGGTCAAAATTCGCAACCAATCGCCGATGTTATAATCATCTTGGATGAGCGATGTCGCTTCAAACCAGCCCAACCCAAGCGCAAAAATATTGATTAATACAATGCCCGTCACAAATTCGGGCAAGCCCACGACGGATAATGAGAGCAGCGAAATGAGACTATCTAACCAAGTATTCTCGCGCAAGGCAGCCATAACCCCCAACAAAATAGCAATGGGAACGCTGATGAGCAGTGTAAAGCCTGCCAGAATCAAAGAATTACCCAGGCGGTCTAAGACCAAGGGGCGCACACTTGGATTGCCTTCTGCAAATGATTTTCCCCAATTGCCCGTTAGGAAACCGCCAAGCCAATTCACATACTGCATCGGTAGCGATTCATTTAGACCAAATTCTTGCCGGAAAGTCTCGATTGCTTCCGGCGACGCATCACGCCCTAAAATCAGGCGGGCTATATCGCCGGGCAAAAATTGTGTCAGGGCGAAAACAATCATCGAAGTGACTAAGAGCGTAATCAGCAGCAGCAGCACGCGGCGCACAAGATAACGAATCATGATATTGGCTCCTAAGATTGCAACTGCTTCAGGTCTTCCAATGGAATATGACAGCGAATGACATGCCCATGCTCGTCTTCGCGCAGGGGTGGGCGCTCATCACGGCAAATATCGCCCAAGTAACGCGGACAGCGGGTATGAAATGGGCAACCTGTCGGCTTATTGCGGGGACCCGGGATGTCACCCGTTAGCCGAATGGTGCCGGGTTTAATCGTGGGGTCGGGCATAGGCACAGCTGAGAGCAATGCCTCGGTATAGGGATGCATCGGCGCTTGCGAAACTTGTTCATTTGTGCCTTGCTCCACAATTTCGCCCAAATACATGACGACAATCCAATCAGCAAGATAGCGAATCACTTCTAAATCATGCGAGATGAACAGATACGATGCCCCATTTTCTGCTCGCAAATCTTTAAGCAAATTCAGAATCACCGCCTGTACCGATACATCCAGTGAAGAAGTCGGTTCATCGGCGATGATGAGCGCCGGTTTTGCCGAAAATGCCCGCGCAATGGCGACGCGCTGTTTTTCGCCACCACTAAGTTGCTGTGGGTAACGGTCAGCATAGGCGGCTGTGAGACCGACGGATTCCAAGAGGGCGATAATCCGATTTTCGATATTGATTGGGCTTAAGGTCTCTTGTGCCAATAACGTTATTGTGCGACCAATGGTTTCGCGCACGGTACGATACGGATTCAAAGCGTCATTGGGGTTTTGGAAGATGAGCCGCAGATTGCGTAGAATCTCTTTGCCACGTTTATCCAAATCGAGATTAACCGGCATATCGAGTAGTTCAAGGTCGCCACTATCCGCCGTATCCAAGCCAACGATAGCGCGTGCCAGTGTGGTTTTGCCGCTGCCGCTTTCGCCTACCAAGCCCAACGTGGAGCGTTGGTTGATTTTGATGGACACATCTGCCAATGCCTGAACCGGGCGTGCTGTTTTACCCATCAGCCTATCAAGCAGTGAATTTTCACTGAATGTTTTATGGATATGCTGCGCCGTCAGGACATAACCGGGCTGTGGTGATGTTTCTTCGCGTTTGCCGATAGGTGGATTTTTGGGGATAAGATCGCCACTGGCGATGTCTTGCCAGCGCCAACAGCGCAAAAAATGATTGTCGGTTGTTTTTTCCAGCGGCGGTTTGTCCGTGTGGCATTTGGCAATGGCAACGGGGCAGCGCGGCGCAAAAGCACACCCAGAAGGGCGTTCTGAAAGGGAGGGTGCAACCCCGGCAATCGTGGATAAACGCGATTGGTTTTGTCCGGCGGCGGCGCTCGGCAAACTTGCCAATAAGCCTATGGTATAAGGATGCAGCGGCTTTTTGAACAATGTTTTTACTGGGGCGCTTTCCATCACTTCGCCGGAATATAGCACCGTGACAACATCACACAATTGGGCAATGGTACCTAAATCATGGGAGACATAGAGTGCTGCCGCTTGCTCCTCTTTCATTAACTCGCGCACTAAATCCAGAATCACGGCTTGGGTGGTGACATCTAAGGCGGTGGTAGGTTCATCTAAGATAAGCAAGCGTGGGCGGGTACTGAGCGCCATCGCAATCATGACCCGCTGCTGCATCCCGCCACTGAGTTGATGGGGATAACGGCGAATCACCGCGTCGGGTTCCGGGATATTGGTGGTTTCTAACGCTTCGCAAGCCCGTTTAAGCGCGTCTTTGTGGGATAAGCCTAAGTGTAGCTGCGTCATCTCTGCCATCTGGTTGCCGATGGTCAATGACGGGTTGAGCGAATCCAACGGATTTTGCGGCACAAACCCAATATGCCTTCCATGAATTTTGCTCATTTCAGCGGCACTCAGCTTGACCAAATCATAGGTATCGAACAGAATCTCACCTTGGCTTATCCACGCATTGTTTGCTAAATAACGCATCAAGCCCATGCCTAAAGTAGATTTGCCACTGCCACTTTCGCCTACCAGACCATGAATCTGCACTGGGTCAATATGCAGACTCACATCTTGAATCACATTCAGCCATCGTTTGCCAATGCGATATTCAATCGAGAGATTTTTAGCTTGTATCACTGGGAGCATGATTATTCGCGTTCTGCTTCATGACGAAAAATGCGTTGCAGACCATCGGACATGAGATTGACACTAATGATGAGGATGGCGATGGCTAAAACGGGATACCACAATGCCCAAGGGGCGGTGGCATATTGGCTGCGGGCATCCAATACCATGCGTCCCCATTCGGGTGAGGGTGGTTGTGCGCCCAAGCCCAAAAAGCCCAACGACGCCACCAGAAAAATCGCATAGGAAAACCGCAGCGAACCTTCTACCACTAAAGCAGGCAGCACGCCCGGCAAAATTTCGCTGAATAAAATATACGCAGTAGATTCGCCACGCAGCCGCGCAATTTCAACATAACCTCTATCACGTAGGTTAAGCGTAGCACTGCGAATCACCCGCGCTACGATAGGGGTATACAGCAGCGTAATCACAAAAATAAGGGCAATATTGACTGCCCCTAGCGATTGAACCAGTGGAATGTCGGACATTGCTAGCGTTGGCACAATCGTGGCTAATGTGACCAATGCCATAATCAACGCTGGAATGGCTAACAAACTATCCAAAATGCGCGAGACAATTTCATCTATCCACCCCCCATAATAGCCGATTGCCAAACCAATGACGGTGCCAAGCATGACCGATAACAGGGTAGCGACGATCGGCAAGCCAATGGTTTCGCGGGTACCATAAAAAATCCGACTGAGGACATCGCGCCCATTGCGATCTGTTCCCATCAGATGTTCGGCAGAAGGAGGGGCATTTTTGAGCGCCGCGCAACGTGTTTGATTGTTGCGTGTGATACAGTTATTGGGGTCATCTAGCACATCGGAAAAACCATGCGGCGCAATCATAGGAGCAGTGAGCATGACCAGTAGATAGCCACAGACGATGATTAGCCCCAAAAAAGCCATTGGGCGCTGTGCCATGCGCCGCAAAAAATCCAACCCATTTGATGCAATTTGTTGTGGAGACATCATCATAGTTGCAACCAAAGGGGCGCAGATGCGCCCCACTGTGTTGACGATTTAACGGCTAACAGTCACATTTCTCAGGTCAGTGCTGCCGGGGAAGGGGTGCATATCCAACCCGATAACACCTGCACTTGTTACCCCAATAATGGGGGCAAAGAACGGAACGATAATGGGACCGCGGTCGGCGAAGATAGCCGCAATTTGGCTGTAAATTTCAGCGCGGGCTTTGGTGTCCACTGTGGTAGCAGCTTGGGCGACCAATGCATCTAATTCTGGGTCGCTCCAATGGGCTTCGTTATAGGATGCGCCAGTCACATACGCTTCGACCAAATACTGCTGCGGAATCGGGCGTGACCCCCAACCCGTGACGCCTAAATCTACGTTCAGCCATTCGGCAGTGTCGGCATCACCGGCATAATAATCGCCGGGGTTACGTGGCAAAATTTCGACATTGATGCAGCCTTCTGCCCATTGTTCTTTCAGGAATTCTGCCATCTGCACGTAATTGAACGAATCATCAATATAGAACTGAATCGGTTCATCAGCACCCAACCCATTGGGGAAGCCTGCCTCTGCCAGTAATTCGCAGGCACGCGCCGGGTCAAATTCTTGGGTGGCAACGGTGTCATCGTAAAATTGTCCATACAGGGGCCCGATGGGGTCGTTATTGCCGATAGCCGCTAAACCATTAAACAAATCCAGATTCAAGATTTCGCGGTCAGTGGCATATTTGAAGGCTTGGCGCACGCGCACATCTTCACCCAATGCACCCGCATCAGACCGGATACGAATCACGGGATGTTGGTTGGTGGCTTTAATCGAGATATTCAGACCGACACTTTCCAATTCATCTACACGGTCAAACGCAATTTTGAAGATGAAATCCACTGCGCCAGTGCGAAGCGCGTCAATTTGTGCTTGCTGGTCATCAATAAAAATGAGTGTCACACTATCCGAAGCCGGTTGACCTTCAAGCCAATAGGCATCATTTTTGATGAAGGTGGCGCTTTCACCGGGACGATAATCGCTTAATTTAAACGCACCTGTGCCGATGAAATTGGCATACGGGGCATCGCCTTCTGCCAAGACATTCGGGGTTGCAATGTCTGAAGACAGAATAAACGACCAACGTGCCGCAATGCCATACAGGAAATCGGCATTGGGGGCAGTCAACGTAAAGACCACACTGTTATCACCATTGGCGGCGACTTCAAATTCGCCAAGCAGATTTAATGCTGGAGAACCCGCCATTTTTAAATAATTGAACGAATGGACAACATCATCAGCAGTAAACGCTGACCCATCATGGAAAGTGACCCCTTCCACTAGGGCGAAGGTATAAGTGAGACCATCTTCGCTCACTTCATAACTCGTGGCAAGCTGTGGTACGAGTGCGCCATTGGGGGCGGCATCCATCAGATAATCATAGATTAACCGATTAAACACTGTTTCTGGGTCGTTGGAACCTGTAGCAGGATTTAAGTCCACCACAGCGGGTAGACCAACGCGAAATTCCGACATATCTTGGGCTTGCAACAAACCCACCGTGAGCATCAGCAGCAGCGATGCTAGGAGGGTGATTGCCAGTCGAGTGTGTTTCATCACAAATTCTCCTGGTTAAACATAAACAAAAAAGAGGGGATTACATCTACCTAATATGCCACTCATTGAACTATTGTTCTGTAATCTAGCTTACATTGCAAGAACAATTTCGGGTGGATTGTGAATCTCTAATGCGATTCTAGTGATTGGGGATAAGAATGCATCGGTCATATGGACTATTTTGGTAGCTGGCTTAAGCGAAGAATATGAACTTTCCTCATGTCAACAGCCTAAAAACTGGCTCAATAGTCTGATTGATTTTTGCTATGATTAAAGAAATCCAACTAATAAGGATAGTGTGATGAACATTTATGCGCCAGAAAGTGTTGGGATGCATTCAGGGCGATTAGACCGCATTGCCCCTATTATGACGGAATTTGTGAAAGACAATCAACTGCCGGGAATTATGACATTAATTCAACGACGGGGCAAAGTAGTTCATTTGGGCAAGTTTGGCATGATGGATATAGAAGCCGGAAAACCCATCCAAGAAGATACAATTTTTCGTATTTATTCCATGACCAAACCGATTATTAGTGTCGCATTGATGATGCTCTATGAAGAAGGACGATTTGGCTTACAAGACCCGGTAGCAAAATTTATTCCAGCCTTTGCCAAGACCAAAGTTTATGACTCTGCTGGTGTTTTGGGCGCAAAATGGGCTGAACCAGACCCACAGCCGAACCTTTACCATTTGCTAACGCACACTGCTGGACTGAGTTACGGTTGGTTTTTTGATTCACCTGTTGAAGAAATGTATCGCCAACAGTCACCGATTTTTAAACGCGATGAGCCGTTATCGGTTGTGATAGAGAAGATTGCCAGTTTGCCGTTGTTGTTTCAGCCCGGCACACAATGGCGCTATAGTTATGCAACGGATGTGTTGGGTTATGTGATCCAAGTAATTGCGGATATGCCGCTGGCAGATTTTTTGCAGGAACGCATTTTTAAGCCGTTGGGGATGGTGGATACAGCATTTCATGTAACTGCCGATAAATGGCATCGTCTGGCGCAACTGTACACATCCCAATTGCTCTACAACCCTGTCCTTCCTAGCCCCGAAGAAGCTCTGTTAATTAGCGATGTGACCATCCCAACGCAGTCTCCGAGTGGCGGCGGTGGCTTGGTTTCAACATTAGGGGATTATTTGGCATTTTCCAACTGCCTTATCAATCAGGGCAAATATGATGGTGGCATTTTAATTGGGCGCAAAACATTGGCGTACATGACCGCGAATCATATTCCAGAAGCCCTCATGCCGCTGAAAATTGGCGTTTCGCCGATTAACTCTGGCTTTGGATTGGGTTTCTCTGTGTTGACTCATCTTGGGCAAGGACGAACTTTAACATCGGCAGGGGAATATGGTTGGGGCGGGGCGGCGCGAACTGTTTTTTGGATTGACCCGGCGGAAGACCTGATTGGATTATTGATGACTCAGCACATATCGGGGTTGCCGTATCCGGTGCAAGAGCGTTTTCATAATTTGGTGTATCAGGCGATTGTAGATTAATCCCATATCAGGCAAAGGGTTCAACGCTTTGCCTGATAGTCTCGTTTACTCTGATTTTGCCGCACTGCTAGGCTGTAACGCCAGCAAAATTTCATCGGCTTGGACAACATTGCCCACCTGATAGCGCAATGCTTCAACAGTACCATCATAGGGCGCTTCGATGCGGTGTTCCATTTTCATCGCTTCCAAAATCAAGAGCAAAGCCCCTTTTTTCACTTCTTGCCCGGTTTCTACCATGATTTTGACGATTTGCCCGGTCATAGGCGCTCGCAATGAGCCTTCGCTGGCAGCGCGTTCTATAGGTAATGGCAGCGGATTTTGCCAGCGCAGATGATATGTACCAGACAAGGTATGCGCCCACCAATGGTCATTGCCCGCCTCAATCACGGTCACGCGCTGCTGATGTCCATTCACGCGCAAGGTAAATTGTCCATTTTCAATCCGTACAATTTCAACACTGGCAACCGCTTCGCCAATCGTCGTGCGATAGCCTGTTTTTTCGGGCTGAATCAGTATGGCGTGGGTGGTTTGCCCCTGTAAAAAAGTATGTTTCACTGGGCGGTTGGGGTTATTGCGCCAATGGGTTTGATAACCCTGTTTTGCCAATGCCGCCGCGATTAAAGCCAGTGGGTCAAGGGTATCGGGTTCTGGCAGCAGTTCGGGGTGTTCATCCAAAAAGCGCGTGCTGATGATACCAGCAAGGTGTTCATCGGTCATCAAGACGCGCCGCAAAAATGGCAAATTATTCTTTAAGCCGAGTAGCTGCGTGCGGGAGAGGGCATGGTCTAAACGCCGAATCGCCTCTGTGCGTGTTTCGCCATGGGCGATAATTTTTACCAGCATCGGGTCATAATGTGTTCCGATGACCGCGCCCGATTGAATGCCAGTATCCGTCCGAACTAGGGGTGGCGCTTGCCAATGGGCAACGGTTCCCGTGACAGGCAAAAAATGATGTGCCGGGTCTTCGGCATAAACTCGCACTTCAATCGCATGACCGGCTGCAACCAAAGGCAGCACCGGCAGCGACTCGGATTTGGGAAATCCCAACAGATGATAAAGCGTCACACCACGAGCTACTTCCAACTGCCAGCGCACCAAATCTACATCATAGACCATCTCAGTGACGGGATGTTCAACTTGCAGGCGGGTGTTCATTTCCATGAAATAAAAATGCTTGTCTTCATCCAGCAAAAATTCAATTGTGCCGGCACTGTAGTACCCCAACTGCTGCCCGATGCTGACGGCGGTTTCACAAATGTGCTGCCGTAAATCGGGATTCAAAGCAGTTGACGGGGTTTCTTCCACAATTTTTTGGTGGCGGCGTTGGATGCTGCATTCACGTTCACCCAAGGCGATGATATTGCCTTCTTGGTCGCCAAAAATTTGTACTTCGATATGGCGGGGATGGAGTAGGGCTTTTTCCAGCATGAGGGTGTTATCACCAAAAGCCTGTTGTGCCTCACGTTTGGCGGCTGCTAGGGCATCTATCAAATCATCTGGGTGATTGACTTGCCGCATCCCTTTACCGCCGCCACCTGCACTGGCTTTGACCATAACCGGATAGCCAATTTCAGCGGCTGCCGCGATGAATGCTGCATCGCTTTGGTCATCGCCCATGTAGCCCGGTATCAATGGCACATCGCGCAGCAAAAATTTAGCATAGCGTTTATCGCCCATCGCTTCAATCGCTTCGGGCGGTGGACCGATAAAGATTAACCCGGACGCTTTGACCAAGTAGGCAAAACTGGCATTTTCTGCCAAAAAACCATAGCCGGGATGAATGGCGTTTGCCCCTGTTCGCACTGCTGCATCCAGAATTTTACGCGCATTCAAATAACTTTCTGCCGGGTCGCTGTTACCCAGATGTACCGCTTCATCTGCCAATTGTACGAAGAGGGCATCTTTATCCGCATCAGAAAAAACTGCCACTGTCGCAAAGCCCATCGCTTGGCAAGTGCGGATAATACGGCAGGCAATTTCACCACGATTCGCAATCAAAATTTTACGTAACATAATCGCTCTTAAACTAATGGTCAGTATCCATCATGACGATGACCAGCACAATAAGGGGATAACTCGCCACCTATTGTAATCATTCTGTGGGATTTGACCATTGAGGCGGACGTTTTTGCACGAATGATAACATGCCCTCCTGCGCTTCTACTCCGGCACGCAGGGTATTCAGCAGGTTAGCGCGATAGGCAACAGTAGCATCCAACGGTTGCCCATTCACAGCAAAGAGCAGTTCTTTAATCGCTGCAATTGCCCCCGGCGCACACTGCCGCAACATGTCCAATTGTTCTTGTAATGTTTTTTCCATGTCTTCCGGCGCACAAACCACATGAGCAATGCCATAGTGCTGTGCCTCTATGCCATTAAAGCGGCGTCCAGTGAGCATCAGTTCACGAGCGCGGGTGAAACCAAGCCTATCTATCACGAAGGGCGAAATAAATGCTGGAGCGATACCAAGCCGTACTTCCGGCAAGCCAAATTGGGCAGTCGTGCTGGCAATAGCAATATCCGAAACACATGCCAACCCAAACCCGCCACCCAACGCCGCCCCTTCGATACAGGCGATAATCACCTGAGACGCAGTATTGCACGCCCGCAGCATCGCATCCAGATTTACGCCGCTATCGTGCGCTGGCACGGTGTTTTCACGCATTTCTTTAATATCGCCGCCAGAGCAAAATGTGCCATTCGCCCCACGCAGCACAATGGCGCGAATATCGCGGTTCTCGCGCAGTGATGTGAAGATGCTATAGAGTTCTGCCACCATCTTAAAATTCATGGCATTTTTGGTTTCTGGGCGGTTCAGCGTGACCGTTGCGGCGAAGTTATTAATCTCAAAAATTAATGTTTCAAACGTTGTTTGCACACAAATATCCTTTTTATAAGCCATTATGAGGTCATCTCAGCGATTTTTGCCATGTGGCGAATAATCAATTGGCGGTCTAATTCGGTATATCTATCAAAATTATCAGGCGTGCGCGTGTAATTGACTTTATCAGGATAGGGACGCTTGCTGAATGTGGTATTGTAAACTGCCTGAATATCCAGACTCACACTATCGCTGCCTTCCAGTGGTACGGGGATAATAGGGGCAGGATCCATAATGCCAAAACTATAAACATCGGTTTTGCCTTGTGCGATGCCTGAGCGCGTATCTGTGACAAGAATGTGATACGGGAATGCCCCGGTTTCCTGCCGTGAATAAGCAGCAAGATTTGGCAAAACGGGGGGGCGTTCATGCAAAAAATCAAGTTCAACCAATTGCAAACCCGCATAAAGGGTTTCAGCACGTTTTTGCAGATATTGTCCATAATGTGAACCGCCGGGTTTGTTTGCTGGCGATAAGACTTCAATACGGGTTATTGCCTGACGGGGTTTGGTATAAATGACTAAACCCGAAATTTCTTCTCCTTCAATATCTGTCATGATGGGCAAGGTTAAGGTAGGAGTATGAGTTTCGCCCGCAGCAATAGGTTGATGTGAGACTGGTTTTTTTGAGACTAGAATATCGGCTGTCGTATTTTTCTGATTGGCAATGAGTGGCAAAGTATCAACATCATAAGTCAAAATCTGTAGGGAAGTCTCCACTTCAGCATAATAATAATCAGGAAAAATTGCATTTAGCGAGTCAGCAATTGTCACCAGAAGATTTGTGTGGAATCCATGCCACCCGCCGCCCTTGTGCTGCAACAGGCTGTTTAAATGGGGATTGATGCCCGGATAGGGATTCTTGTTATCAGTCATGGCAAGGTCTCAAAAATAATGTGCCTAATCTTCCCATTCCATATACAGCAGCGCCCCGGCAAGCGATTTGCCGAGAGGGTCTATGCGTAACGAGCGCGTGCCACCACCATCTAAGGCATCGTAGCACACAAAATTGAGTGCTTCGATATTATCCATTTCGTAGCGCACGATTTCGCCCAAGACCAAATCGCCTAACTGCTGCTTCACGCGCTCTGCTGTAAGTTTGGCTTTGATGTCTTGATATGCCTGCGGCGTGCGAGCAATGATGCTGATGTTGGCAATGTTGCCTTTATCGCCCGTGCGTCCATACGCGATGTCATAAAGTCGCTTGGGCATGATTACACCTCCAAATAAGCAATGTTGGGCATGATGTGGTCACGGCTGATGAGCGTGGGATATAACCCTAAAATTATGCGCGGGTCAGCGCCAATCGTCGAACCCGAAATGCTCATGCCAGCGGGTCCACTCAAGCCGTTATTCATCATCAAGCGCACCGCATTTTTGAGTGTGGTTTCGTCTTTTGCCGTGAACATTACCCGAATCACCAATTCCAACGGGTCGGCGGGTAGCGGCGCAACCGACCCATATAAACTGTTGATGCCCAAGAAGCTATATTCCACGCGGTCTATCGGTAGCCCACGCCATGTTTCGCTAATCATGGTTTTGAGTTGTTCGTATTTTTTCCATGCTTCCGGGTAGCCCACTGTAAAAATTAATTCGCGCATGTAGCCTTCCAAGCGCCCCAAATTGAGCTTGAGTTTTTCTGGGCGCGGTTTGCCAGTGACTCCCGAAATTCGCACGCGATTGTCACCTAAATCGTCTAATTTTAGCGTCGTAAAATCAGCCACAACATCCGGCGTGATGTACTGTGCTGGGTCATGTACTTCGTAAAGCAATTGCTCTTTGACCGTCTCGCTGCTAACGATGCCGGGCAAACCGGGCGTGTTGGTAAGGATAAAACTGCCATCGGCTTCAACATGGGCAATGGGGTAGCCGAGCTTATTCAAATCGCGTGAATCGAGTGTATCTATCACGGCGAGGCTGTTACCACCGACTACTTGTCCGGTACATTCCATCAAATGTCCTGCCACAATGCCCGCCGCTAACCGATGCCAATCCTCCCACGCCCAATCGTAATGGGCTATCAGCGGCGCGAGATACAAACACGGGTCTGCCACGCGCCCGGTAATTACCATATCAGCACCATTTTTGAGGGCTTCGACAATGGGTGCAGCACCCAGATAAACATTGGCATTGGCAATTGGATAGTCACCGGGCTGAAATGCCGCGCCACTTTCCAAATGTGCTAGGGTTTCGCCTTTTTCGTTGAGTTCTTCTAGCCGAGATAAGACATCATCGCCCGTGACTGCCGCAATTTTGATGCCTTTTAATCCCAATTTTTCGGCGGTATCGCGCACCATATTGGCTGCGCCCTGTGGGTTTAGCCCGCCACCATTGCAGATAAGCGGGATTTTGCGCTGATATGCCTCTGGTAAAATTTTGCTGGCGATAATGGCTAAATCAAAGGTATAGCCGCGATTCGGGTCTTTTAGTTTGTCTTTTTGTAGTATGGCAAGCGTCAGTTCTGCCAATGCCTCAAAACAGACCACATCCACATGCCCACCCAGAATCATCGGCAGGGCGCTGAGAACATTATCACCATAAAAGCCTTGGGCTGAACCGACGCGATAAGTCATCGTGTTACTTTCTTAATTTTCAATTGGCTCCCAAAGATGATTTTTGGAATCTTGGCGTGCCAATAAGGTGGATATAAACGGCGTTATGCGGGCAAACATGTCCGCTTGTTGGCGCGTGATGGTGCTTCTGGAAAAGAACAAGGCGAAGTACAAACTACCTGAAATGAAGGGGCTGCCAATCCCCATCACAGATTGTACCCCATAACGGTCTACAAATTCGGCTTGGGCAACAATATTTGGGCTGCCCGGTGCTTTTTCGACATGGAAGAAGCGTTCTGCAATGTTGTAATCTTCCAGTTTGAGACCTTCCTCCGCTTGATTTTCCAATGCCATTTGTTCAAACACAGCTTTCAGCATGGGTGTTTGGAAAGCGCCACCGGGGATAATGCGATGTCCTTGCGATTGATGCCGGTTGTTCCAGGCGGGTTCATCGCCCACAGTACCACACAACGCCAGCCAGAATTTGCCAGATGATGAATCAATTTCGTTATGTGCCTCTGGCGGCAGTTCCAAGTATTTGCAGAGTCGAAAAATGCGCGTGAGGATAAAAATTCGCTGCCCTTGCTCGTCGCCAAAATCATCATAGATATTGTGCATCAGTTTTTGTGAGAGCATTTCAAACGTCAGGTCTTGCGGCTGATATGTTTTGAAAAGTTCACGGGCATATTGCTGGATAGCATTTTCATTGGTCTGATTCAAATTTATCATGTTGGTTTCTCTATTATCTAATTGGATACATCTTTCATTATATAGAAATGTAACGCATGGGATAATAAAGATAGGTGAAACATGCCTATTTAATCTCCATGCCTTCTAAACGAGCAATGATTTGCAGCATTATTTCATCGGCACCGCCGCCGATACTCGTCAAGCGCGAATCGCGGTAATAACGCGAAATCCAAGTTTCTTCCATATAGCCCATGCCGCCATAAAACTGGATGCAGGTATCGGCTACCTGCCGCATCAACCGCCCGGCTTTGAGTTTGCACATGGAGGCAATGCGGGTTACTTCTTTGGAATTGGGATCCACTTCGACTAGGCTGGCACAATAATAATTGAGTTGTTTTGCTGCTTCGATTTCCGTTAGCAGTTCGCCTAGTTTGAATTGAAGCCACTGGTTTCCTAACAAAGGTTTGCCAAAAGCCTGCCGTTCCTGTGTATATTTGATGGTCTCACGGACGGCGCGTTCTGCGCCTGCAATGCCACCTAATGCACCCACCAAGCGTTCAATCTGGAACTGCTCCATCTGGTAATAAAAACCCTTGCCTTCATCCCCAATGCGATTCTGAACAGGCACGCGCATATCTTCAAATGATAAAACTGCCGTATCGCTGCTCCAATTGCCCAATTTTTTCAGGCTGCGGCTGACATGAAAACCGGGCGTATTAGTCGGCACGATAATCAGCGACATGCCTTTGTAATCCTCACTGTCGGCAGTTCGCGCCAATAAACAAATCCAATCGGCTTGAGTGCCATTGGTGATATACATTTTGCTGCCGTTAATCACATATTCGTCGCCATCGCGCACGGCACGAGTCTTGATGCGGGCAACATCCGAACCTGCATCGGGTTCACTAACGGCAATGGATGTGACCATATCGCCGCGAATTGCTGGAGCCAGAT
>JALHOR010000048.1 GCA_022842885.1 Anaerolineae bacterium | reverse complement strand
AAACAACGATTTTTTAATGTTTATCTCAAAATCCAGCATGTCGGCAGTCGCCGCCGCGGACAAAATGTTGGGCGTTTGCAGGGCTATGTTCAGACAGTACAAGCATTGATAAAATATCCCCTATCGCCCGCTGCTGCCCAACCCTTTCTGCGTCCCTTAACGCACCCACAACCGCTTAAAACTTGGGATCAAGTCGAAGACAGCTTTGCTTGTGTCATGCATCTGGGTTTGCCCGCGCACAAAGGGCGCGAGAAAAATTGGGATTTTCTGGCAGCGTTTAGCGCCATTATGCAGCAAGCTAATCCGCAGGCTGTGATTGTGGATTTGGGGTCGGGCAATAGTTCAGTCATTTTGGAATGGCTGCATCTATATGGTTACAAAAATTTATACGGTTGTGATTTGATTGTTGCTCCCCGCCGCGATGGTCACGTTGAATACACACAACAGGATTTGGAAAAGACTACCTATCCTGATGGCTTTGCCGATGTTGTCACTTGCTTATCTGTGATTGAGCATGGTGTGAATCCTGAAAGGATGTTGGCAGAAGCAAGCCGTTTGTTGAAACCCGGTGGATTGCTGCTGATTTCAACCGATTTTTGGTGCCAACCCCGCGATTTAACGGGCATTCATGATGAATTGGGGCAAGTGACTATTTTTTCGCCCCAAGCCTTGCAAACACAGCTAGTGGCACCTGCCGCGCAATATGGTTTGGAAATCATGGGTGTGCCAGATTTTGCTTGTAATGAAGCCGTCGTAAATCGCCCGAATGTGCCAGAATTGCATCGTCAATATACGTTTTACTTCCTAAAATATAAAAAAAACATTAAAAATTGACCAATTGCAAAAAGTATGCTATACTCTTGCAAATTGATGGGAAATGTTGTTCTTCATCCCTTCAACCAACCAGTTTTCTCAGCAATTCAACAACACACAGGTCGAAATCACGACACGGGTCATCCGCTGTGGCTTGATAACCCCAATTGTATGTCATGACATAAGTCACAAATACTGGTAACAACATACCCAACTGAGGAAAATCGCGGCGCATATCCTCTTTATGACCTCTTTGCCGCAGGAGTCGAATCAAATATGATGGAAATAGTCGAACTAGAAAATCGTAATCTGGGCGAATTACGCTCGATGGCGCGTGATGCCAATGTCCCGCGTTTTAGCCGCCTCAAGAAAAATGACCTCATTATCGGTCTGCTGCGAACTGAAGCAGAACGTATGGGGCATCAATTACGTGGCGGTGTATTGGAAATTGTGGATGATGGCATCGGTTTTTTGCGCTCCGAGAATTTTTTGCCGGGTTCCGATGATATTTATGTCAGCCAATCGCAAATCAAACGCTTTAATATGCGGACGGGCGATATGGTTATCGGGCATGTGCGCCCGCCCAAAGATACGGAAAAATATTTTGGGTTGCTGCGTGTGATTGCCATCAATGGCATTAACCCGGAAGACATGAAAAAACGCGAAAATTTTGAGAATCTCACCCCCATTTTCCCGCAAAAACGCTTCAACTTAGAAACCCGCCCCCACATTATCAGCACTCGGTTGTTAAACCTGATAGCCCCTGTGGGCTTTGGGCAGCGTGGGTTAATTGTGTCGCCACCCAAAGCGGGTAAAACGACGGTGTTAAAAGACATTGCCAATTCTATCAGCGATAATTACCCCAATGTGCATCTGATGATTGCCCTCATTGGGGAACGCCCGGAAGAAGTGACCGATATGGATAGAAGCGTAGATGCGGAAGTTATTGCATCCACGTTTGATGATCCGGTACAGCACCATGTGCGTGTGGCAGAAATGGCGTTGGAACGGGCAAAACGCTTAGTCGAAATTGGGCGCGATGTGGTCATCATGTTAGACAGCATCACCCGGTTGGCACGCGCTTATAACCAAGTCGTGCCGAGCAGTGGGCGTACCCTGTCCGGTGGTCTTGACCCTTCGGCAGTGCATCCTCCCAAACGCTTGTTTGGTGCAGCCCGCAATGTGGAAGAAGGCGGTAGTCTGACGATTGTAGCGACCTGCTTGGTCAACACCGGCAGCAAGATGGATGAAGTCATTTATGAAGAATTTAAAGGCACCGGCAATATGGAATTGCACCTCAGCCGTCGCCTGCAAGAACGCCGTATTTTCCCGGCATTTGATATGGCGCAATCTTCAACGCGGCGCGAAGAATTGCTATTAGGACCCGATGTGTTGCAGCGCGTAAATACCATGCGCCGCATGTGGGCGCACCTCTCCGAACAAAATGACAGTGGTGAAGTCGCCGCCACCGAACAATTGTTATCATCGTTCCGTATGCACCAGACCAATGAAGAATTTCTAAACTCGCTGCCCGGTGGTAATGTCAGCAGCGATAACCTGCGCTTTTATTAGACAGTCGCGTCAAATAGGTCTATTCCTCATCTTGGATTTATCGGAGCGTGCTTGGTCACGCTCCTTTATCAAGCGGTACTCATGTTCCACATTCTCCAAAAATTTCCCTGCGCTTTATTTTTCTCTCATCTTTTGCCGTTAAAGTGATAGTCACTTCGACGACATCACTGCCGCCGATAGCCCACTGAGCCAGCATTCATCAAGAGCCGACGTTACCCTCATTGCTGGCTGAGGATGCTATCAGCACTATCACTTAAACTCTTGTTACATAGCCTGTTGAAAAAGTGAGATAATTATGGCGATTGACCTCTACTGGGATAATGATGAACAAAGTGTCATTCTGTGTGAATTCCAAGATCGTTGGACATGGGATGATTTACATGCTGCGCTGACCACGATTAAGCGCCTATCTAGCGAACGCAGCCAAGTATTTGGCGCAATTATTGATGTGCGTAAGGGTCTGAATATTCCCGGTGGCTCGATTTTTAATCGTGAGGCACTCACCAATTTCCAGAAGATGACTTCGTTAGGGGCAGGTGGCAAAGGTCCCGTAGTGATTTTGGGCATGAATGGCATGATTAAAACCATTTTTGACACCGTGAAAAAAATGGATAGCAAAACAGCATCTGATGTGTATTTTGCGGATACGATGACCGAAGCCCAGCGTGTTATCTATAATTTGGTTGACCGTTTGGACAAAACTTCTGCTTAAGCCGTGCGCTAATGAATCTTCCCCCTCAATCCAACATTGAGGGGTTAATCCTCCCCCATGTGCAATGTTTCATCGGCTTTCACCCCCACTAAATAATCCGTATAAACAAAGACCGGCAGTTTGCTTTTGCTTAACCAGATGGGATACAGCTTAAGAATCTCGCTTTTTTCATAATGATTGCCCATAGGCGCTATCGCTAAACTGGTTATGCCATATAAGGCATATTCGCGGGCGATGGTCATGAGAATTGCCTGCACATAGCGCAAACGAGTAATGCCTGTGCCTGTTTCACGTACCGTCAGGAATAACAAGCGCGGGCGGGTATCCTGCCATAACCACAGTGTTCCGGCAGGATGCTTTTGTTGGCGGCAGCGGCGTTGATAAACGGCAATCGCGGCTGGATACTGGCGCATCACTGCCATTTCCAAAATGCCTGTTTCGGTGCGTCCTTTGGCATTGTGGGCAACTGCTAAGGTTTGCGCTTGTGTTAAGAGTGGGTCGCCCGTGACAAAGTGCAGCGGCATAACTAAACGCTTTCAGCTTTTTTAACAATAGCCGGGTGAATAGCTTGCCACACGCTTTGCAACATAGGCGCAGCCGCCAGAACAAAAATGGGTTCATACGGCAGCCGATACCACCAGATGTCACCTGCCAATGTGCTGAAAGCAATAATTGCCACTGCCGCGCCACATAACAAAAAATTGGTGAGTGCCGCCTGCCAAGGTTGGCGTAACATCGCAATCAATGCCACAGCATAAAAAAAGAGCATCGGCGGATAAAGTCCCCAAATAAAAATATGCCCATTGGCGGCGGCTGGCTGCGCCGTTTGGGAATAAAGTGGCGCTAATAATAATTTTGTCCGTGCCGAATAATGCTCCGCATCAGCGGGTGTGAGAGGTGGCAAGTCTGGCGGGCGGGCATAAATAGTTGAGAATGCGCCGCCCAAACTCATCGCAGCGCGTGCCGCCAAATCGCGCCGTACTGCGGTATCTTCACTCGGAATATAGTTTGGTAGGCTGTTGGGAACAGGTGGGGGCTGGGATTGGTCGGTCAGTGTAACCCAAATGCCTAGAAGCGTATTGCGGATAAATAACTCAGGATAGGCTCGAATCGCTTCCCAAGCCGCCGCATTTAGCAAGTCATAATTGGTTTCCCAACCTAGAATCACATCACTGAGATAAATTGTATCTGTAAAAAAAACCCCTTGTTCAGGATAGTTAAAAAAATTCTCCAATGTAATGCCATCGCGGGTATAGGCTGGTTGTGTGAGGATGTATTTTTCGACAGCATCAGCCAGTTCACGAGAGGCGGTGCCATGCTGCGGTTGCACCAAATTAAAGTTGCGTGTCACATGATGGTACAACAGCCAATTTCCCCGCGCCAACGAAAAAGAATCATAATGCACATCTCGGTACAACATATACGGCAGTACCAAACAGCCTACTCCCACGATTAAGGCGACGGAATTTCGTAGTTTTTGCTGCCATGGCGAAATATTCAGCCAAATCAAAAGACCTGTTCCAACAAATGCCAAGCCAGCTTGCCGCGTCAAACATGCCAAGCCGACTGCTATCCCAAACCAGAACCAATACACTGCTCGCCGATTGGTGACGGCATAGCGCAGCAAAACAACGCACAGCAGCGTCGTCCATAACGTCAGTGCCTCACTCGCAACAGCATGGAATGTCACTTGTAAAGGTATATTGGCAAGGTAGAAAATGACAGCACCCCAAGCAGTGATTTTCCCCACAGGACGAATCGCAAGATAAACCATCCATGCGGCGCTGATTGCCAAGATAGTGCTGCCGAGTGTCGCAAGCGCAGTGCCACCCGTGACCAACAATGCCCCATAAAACAATGGCGCAACGGGCATCCGAGTAATGACGAAATTCATCGGTATTTCGCGCTCGACAATATCCACATACCCGCCAATCCATGATTCAGCATCCCGCCCGGCAAACAAGGGATAGGCAGCCCACAATGGCAAATGCACAAGGAGAGTGATTATTCCCACTAATAGCAACGCACGCCATTCACTGGCAATATCGTGCTTTAGACCAGCATTTGCAGTATATGCCATCGAATCGGGTAATTTCAATTTTTGCCATACAGCGGCAATGTCGCGCCAGCGCAACAGGGTAATGGGGATTAAACAGGCGACGCCCAGCAAAAAAAGGCTGCGGCGTTGGATACCATAATCGTTCAGGATGAAGTAATCATTTTCGCGCATAAGACCGAGTTGGGCGGGGAAAAACGCTACCGCAAAACAGAGCATTACAGCGATAGAAAATACAACCAGCACCCACCGCTGCCTAATAGGCATTTTAGGTTTCATCGCTATTCTTCCGAGTGGATACCAATAAGGCGATGCGTTGCAGCCGCAACGCCTCTGCCAAAATCCCCAATGCTCCCACCAGAATCGCCGTCAGCAGTCCTATCGTTAGGATGAGCCAAGCACTATCACTCTGGAATAACGCCGCCGCCAGCGCCAAGACGACCCCAACACCCGCACTGAGGAAACATATCGGCAAAAACAACTTCAAGGGGTTGTAATATAAAATTGCCTGTACCACGATTTGTAAGGTGCGTAATGAGTCAACCCCAATACGAACTTTGCTGCTGCCGACGCGCTTGTGATACTCAATCGGCAAATACTTCACAAAATATTCTTCCATGAAGAATGCCAATGTTAGTGTTGTTGTGAAGGAAAAACCGGAACTAATGCGCCCGGCATGTTCTAATGCAATATCTTTGCGGAAAATTCGCATCCCGGAATTGACATCAGGCAGTTTTTCGCCAACGACAAATGCCACCAATGACCCCAGAATCCATCTGCCGATGCGCTTGCCACGGCTACCTTGATAATGCATTCCCTGACGTGCGCCAACGACCATATCAAATTGAGGAATATGTTGGATTAAATCGGGGAAACGATTGATGGGATACGAGCCATCGGCGTCCACAATCGCGCACCAATCATAACTGGCACGGCGGATGCCGGCTTTTAGCGCACGTCCATAGCCGCCATTGGCGGGCTGCCGAATCACGATAACGCCCGGCTCTGCGGCTAACTCAGCCGTGTTATCGCTAGAACCATCGTCAATAACAATGATTTCATAAGCAAGCGACATAGTGGCGAGCGTTTGGCGCAAGGTTGCCAATGTCTCGCGGATAGCCCCTGCTTCATTATAGGCGGGAATCAAAAAACTAATCATAGTGCCTGCGCTATCGCCATTACTGATTGTCCGATGGGTGGTTGGATAACAGCTTCTAATCGGGACATCACCGGGACAATCCAACGGTCAAAGAGACGTACTTGTGCGTTGGTACTGCCCGCGTTGATATTGACCTTCAACAGGCGGGCGTTGATGAACCACGGCAGCACACCAAAGCTGTTAAAATAAAAAACACGCTCAATTTTAAACTTGGTTTGCATCAATTTCTGCATGACTTCGTGCCGCCCATAGCGCCGAAAATGCCCGGCTTGGGCATCCAGCGACCCGTATAGCCAAGCGTGCGCTGGCACTTGCAGCAGCAAGCGCCCATGCTGGGCGGCTAAAATGCCATGCATATCGCGCAGTGCCGCTACATCGTCTTCAATATGTTCTAGGACGTTCATGCAAGTAATGGTATCAAACTGGCGGGCAGTCAGCATGGCGACATCCTCCGCGCCAAAATCCACTTGCAATGCCGTAAAATCGGGATAATGGGCAAATTTTTGGCGCATGTATGCCACACAATCAGCGGACAATTCAACGGATGTAATGCGCCCTTGATGCGGCAGCAAATATGTTAGGTGTGACCCAAAACCACCGCCAATATCCAACACTTGCTGTCCCAAAAATGGCACAAACTGTGCCATTGTCCAGCGATAATAATTATGCGCGTCACGCATCCCGTCCGCCATCGTCTGCGAACCTTCGGGACGCTCAGTAAATTGGAGGGCAAATTGCGTCACTTTTTGATGCCACTCCCCCGCCAACTGACACCTTTATAGGCTGTCAGCGCCACATCGCTAAACTCATTGGTGTTAAACCAACGGGCTATCCGTTCATGGGCAATAAAATCCGTCTGCGGCGCATTGAGTTTATCAAAGACATTGAGCATGTTTCGCCGGAAACTAAGGCGACGAAAATTTTCAAAATATTCGTAAAACGGCAAAAAGCGCAGCGGCAGCCGATAGATACTATGCACTATGGGGTACATCAAAGCGGTAATGATGTTAGACAGCGCCCCCAGTATCGGGCGACTGAGATGGCGCAAAAAGTATTTTCGCAGCGGCTCGACAATCTGCCACACCAATTCGTTGCCTTCGCGTGAATAACACCAAATAATCAGCAAACCACCGGGGCGTAGCATGGCTTTTAGGTTGGCAAAAGTCTTATCTGGGTCATCTGTATGATGAATCACGCCGATGCAATAAATCACATCATAGGGTGTTGGGGGGGTATAGGTGGCAATATCCGCTTCCATAATGTGGATATTGGGGAATGCTGCCAGTCTTTCGCGGGCAATATCGCTGGTATTTAAATCCATAGCGGTCACTTCGTGGGCAACAGGCGCGATAATGCGGGTATGATGTCCGGGTCCGCAACCCGCATCCAGCACGCGCTTTCCCCGAAAATCTTCTAAGGTGCGCGGTTGAATCCAATCGAAGAATAAAAATTCTTCAGTATCTTGGTAGGCAGTCCATTGATAATGCCATTCAGCATGTTTTTCTTGGGTTGTGCTATCACTCATGGGGTGAAAATTCCTGTTGGTTAAAGCAAGGTCGGCATCCATTTAACAGCAGCAAGGCTAGGGCTAAACGCAGTGCCTAGAAGAATTGTATGGAATTACATCGATGTGTCTATTCCAGAAAGGGATAAGATGACTTTTTCGAGCGTCTAGGGAGTGCTGAATATCACGAATATGGGCTTGTTATAAAAGCAAAAGATTCAAATTACTGTTTCCACAAAAATCATCACCCCGGATAGACCAAGTTGTCGCAGAAATTCTAGGCGATACGTTATAATAGCCAATCAAATGCAGGTTAGATTTTTAGGAGCAGCGGTGTATGGCAATCACTCGTAAAAATGGCGCATCTATCCACGATGATGACCGCGAAAAAATCCAAGTTCGCAACCCTATCACCGAAGAAATTATCGGCGCGGTGACAGTTGCTACGCCGGAAGATGTAGCGGATGCCGTAGAACGCGCCCGCTTTGCTCAAAAGACATGGGGTGCAATGCCCATTCAACAGCGCACCCAAATTATTCGCCGTTGGTTGGATTTGCTGTGGGAAAACCAAGCCGAATTGATTCGCATTATCCGGCGCGAAACAGGCAAAACCGATGGCATGGCATTCAACGAGATTCTCGTCATTGATAACATGATGCAATTTTATATCCATCGGGCAGAACGTATTCTGAAACCACACTCGCGCCCGGCAATGGTACCTATCGTGCATCGCGCCCGCGTGTATTATAAGCCGCGTGGCGTCGTGGGCATTATTTCGCCTTGGAATTTTCCGTTTAATTTGCCATTTATTGATGGCATTCCGGCGCTGATTGCCGGCAATACCGTTGTCTTTAAACCGAGTGAAGTAACACCCTATAGCTGCGAATTTGGCGTGAATATGCTCTATCAAGCAGGTGTGCCGCGCGATGTGGTGCAGATTGTGCATGGTGCGGGCAGCACGGGCGCGGCGTTGGTGGATGAAGTGGATTATATTGCCTTCACAGGCAGCACTGCCATCGGGCGCAAAGTAGCGAGTCGGGCGGGAGAACGGTTGATTGGGTGCAGTGTCGAACTGGGCGGCAAAGACCCGATGATTATTTTGAACGATGCCGATATTGATTTTACGGTATCGTGGATGCTGCGTGGCGCGTTTGAAAATGCCGGGCAGTTCTGCATGGGCATTGAGCGCGTGTATGTCGAAGATGGCATTTATGACAAACTCATGGAACGGCTGATGCATTTTGCGCCGCAATATATCATGGGGACGGGCGATGGTTTTGGTGTCCATATGGGCAGCCTGACCAATGAACGCGAACTGCTGCGCTGTGAATCCCAAATCGCGGATGCTGTGGCAAAAGGCGCGAAAGTGATTCATGGGGGCAAGCGCCGCCCGGATTTGGGACCGCTATTTTTTGAGCCGACGATTGTGGTGGATGTAGACCATTCGATGGACATCATGCGCGAAGAAACCTTTGGACCGCTGATGCCTGTGATGAAAGTCAAAAATGCCGATGAAGCGGTGCGGCTTGCCAATGATAATGAATATGGGTTAGCAGCAGCAGTCTTCACCCGTGATTTGCGGCGCGGCGAACAGATTGCCACGCGCATCGAAAGCGGGGATGTGTGTGTGAATGCCGCGTATTATGTGATTGGCACGTCGGGCTTGCCATCAGGTGGCGTTAAAAGCAGCGGCGTTGGGCGGCGTAATGGCAAAGAGGGCTTGCTGCGCTATGTGTCGTCACAATCGGTCTTAGTGAATACGGGCATTGCCCAACAGCCATCGCTGGAACAACCCGATGCTCTCACGCGCCAAGCTATTCAGATTTTGCGCCGTATACGTCGTTATGTGCCATTTTTTTGATAGTCAAATCGCATAATTCGCAAAGATGCTTTTGAAATGCAACCACTCTTACAGGCTTTAACGCGCTATCTGGCGGAACAAACGGGTGCAGATGTCACCATTACCGACGCGCAACCGTTGGCAGGTGGCGCGTCCCGCGATACATGGATGTTGAGCGCCACTATTGGGGGCAAGCTGCATCAATATGTGCTGCGGCGCGATTTGCCGACGCAAATGTTTGATGAGGCGCTCACCCGTGAGCAGGAATTTCGCTTGATGGCGGCGGCGCACCAAAGCGGTGTGAAAGTGGCGGCAGTGCGTTATTGCTGCACAGATACCAGCGTCTTGGGCAGCGCCTTTTTTATTATGGATTATGTGCCGGGCATTTCTATCGGGCGGCGCGTGATACAAGAACCGGAATTGGCAGATGCCCGCCGCCAACTGCCACAGCAAATCGCGCTGGAATTGGCAAAAATTCACCAACTGCCTTACGCTGATTATGGCATTAATTTTTTGCCGCGTCCGCGAGAAGGCATGACCCCCGCGCAGACCACCATCACCAGCAGTTATGAACTATTGGATGCGATGGGCATCAAAAATCCGACGTGGGAATGGACGCTGCGCTGGGCAGAACAGCATCAACCACCAGCACCCACCGTCACTTTTGTGCATGGCGATGTTCGCATTGGTAATGTGCTGGTAGACAAAGAGGGATTAACTGCCGTCATTGATTGGGAATTTGGGCATTTGGGCGACCCCGATGAAGAATTGGGCTATCCGTGTATGCGCGATTGGCGTTTTGGCAATGGCACGCTGCACTTTGCCGGACTTGCTGACCGCGAAACTTTTTTGCAAGCATACGAAGCCGCCAGCGGACGCCGCGTGAATCGTGCTTCTGTGACGTGGTGGGAGATTATGGGCAATATTCGCTGGGGGATTATTTGCATGTCGCAAGCGAATCGCCATCTTTCCGGCAAAGAACAAAGCGTTGAATTTGCTAGTTTGGGCAGACGCAGCGCAGAAATGCAGCTAGAGGCACTGCGCCTGATTGAACACTTAGCGATTTAATCTGTTGTAGCCGCAGTCAGTGAAAAAACCTCATCGGCTAGGTCAGGATTAACAATCGCTTTGACAGGTTTCATCTCGTAAGCGATGTCATTATCCCACATAGCGGTAATATGCTCAGGCAGCATCAAGCCATTGACGGCACACAAACTTTCGGATAAACGCAATTTGAAAGTTTCTTTACGTTGCGTATCTGGGTTGGTGCAATTAACGCTGGCATACTCCAGCGCATAATTAGGGCGCAATCCAAGCATGACAGTATCTCGCAAACGGGTGTTTTCGGCTTCAAACAACTCATTAGCGTGATACATCAAACGGATATAATCATCGCTGAGAGGGGTGAGCAAAATAGCCGCAAATGCCCATAAACGCCGTCGTGCCGTTTCCAGCAAATCAGCTTCGATTATTTCGGCTGGCGGTTGATTGCCGCGTACACTGCGATACACCTGTCCATCGTAAGCATCAATCCCACGCTGTACCGACAGCCCTAGGGGTTTGACGATAAAATCCCAACGTAGTTGCATGGGAAATTTAAACCACGCTTTGACAACGACTGGCAGCCAAGTTTTGACAAAGCCCAATTTAACACGAGCGCGTCCTTCAAACTCTAATTGCAAACTCTCAATGGCTGGGGCATTGCGCCCGTAACGCGCTTCAATGGCATTTCGCAGCAGTTGTTTCGCCGCTGTGTCCCCGTAACAAAGCAGCAGCACTGGCATAGACAAACGACCTTTACACATTTAAAAGATTACGTCATATCTCTTATTATGTCGAAAGATTGTCTGTTTGCATAGCGTACCAACGTCCTGATTCAACGACTGACTAACACCTGCTGCCCACAACCACGAATAACCATACTCGTTTTAGCGCAGCAGCAGCCACAACCCCAACAAAAACAACAATGCCAGCATAATCCGAATGAACAGTTCAGTATTGATACGATGAATCAGCCAGCGCCCCAACCATACCCCCACTGGAATAATTGGCACAATCCATAAGATGCTGATAAGCCGCTGAATATCAAGCGTGCCTGTTAGCAAAAATCCGGGGAGTTTAAAGGCATTGATGATGGCAAAAAATAACGTCGTTGTCCCGATAAAACTCATCGGGGTAATGTCATCTTGCAGCAGCATATAGGCGGTGAAAGGCGGTGCGCCCGCATTCGCCAATGCTGATGCAAAGCCGCTTCCCCATCCGGCAAGCTGCCCATGCCACAAGCGTGCTTTGTATTTTCGCAAGATGCCGCTATCACTGGCAACTTTATAGATGACTGCCACCAAGGTGAAGGCACCCAACACCCGCCGCAGCGTCGAATCAGATAATACCGATAACAGCACAATCCCCAATACCGCCCCAATCAACCCCATCGGCAGCATTAATTTCACATAGCGCATATCCCATTTGCGCCAGAAAAAATACAAGGCAAATACATCGGCTATCATCAACAGCGGCAGTGTCACACCAATAGCGGCTTGAACTGGCATCACCAGACTAAGTAAGGGTGCTGTCATCGAAACAGGCACGGGTCCACCCAATCCACCTTTGGATAAGCCTATCAGTAAGGCGACCAACATCAATAACAATGCAATTTCCATGAGAGGCTTTCTATGAGTAGCGTTTAGCTGTTAGCTTTTGGCTCTTAGCGTTTAGCAATCAGCTATCAGCTTGGTACTTTTAATTTTCATCAGCTTTGTTGCAAATATCAAAATGGCTGGTGTCGCCCCAGACTAAAGTCGTGGGGCTAAACAAAACCAGCCCACCTTGCGACAGGGCATCACGCACTATCGCCTCTTGCGACTGCAATTCAGGCGTTCTTGAAGCAGTCTCTTTAGCAGACTTCTCTTTTTGGCAGCCGGAAACTTTAGTTTCTGGCGACATGGCACACCAATGATTGAACTTTGCAACTGAGCAGCTTGGTACTTTTAACTTTCATCTTTTAACTACACTCAGCAAGTCAACACTAAAGACTAGGGACTACTGACTAAAGACTTTTTAAAACGTCGTAAACACACCCGTTGCTTGCACATCCACGCGCACGCCTTCTAAGTGGCGTGGCAAAATCGTCTCTAATGTAAGTTGGGCTTCTGGCACTTTTTCATCTACCAATACAACCAAAGCGGGTTCATCGGTATAGATGCCATCCACTTGCGCCAAGCCAATGCCTACGCCGACTACATGCGGATATTGCATCAGGGTTTCGGCGTATTTTGCTTGGATGATGCTTATTTTTTCGGCAATGTCATCGTTCATCAGAGCCGTCTCCTTGTCGCTAAAAGGTCACATTCAATTGTGCCAAAACACGGTCAATTGGCGTAAAAATCGTCGCCGTACCCGAACCAGCAAAGAGCAACCCTACGGCATATTGTGAGGCATCATCCACCATTAATGACCCTGAATCGCCACCTTGACTCATGCCCGTGCAAATAATTTGCCCGGTAAACCGCGCTGTTCGGGGCCCCTTCGCAGTATTATAGCCGACATCAATGGTCGCATTCAGCAGCGTAATCGTGCCACGAGTTGTATCGGTTGTGCGCCCGGTTTTGCGGACACGCATCCCAAGTTGCGGCGGTTTAATGCCGACGATGCGCCCAATATTGCGAATCTCATCGCTGAACATCGCGGCATTGACCGGTCTTGCCAGCGCACAATCCATGCGATTTTCAGCAACGGTAGCTTGTTGAGCAAGCGTGGTGGCGGCGGAGGGATTGTTAAACGGCACGGTAGATTGTTCGCGGACAGATTGCACCACCAACCGTTTATCCGAGCCATTGAATTTTGCCAAGGCATTGCCCACATTGGCAACGACACTCGCAATATCGCAACTATTATTCGATGCAGGCGGCGGCGTGGGTGGCGTGCTGGTATCGGGCGGTTGCGTCGGGGTTGGATTTGTGCCTCCAGTGGGTGGCTGAGTCGGCGTTGGATTGGTGCCTCCGGTGGGTGGCTGAGTCGGCGTTGGGGTAGGGTCAAATGGCAGCGGCGGCTGTGTAGGGGTTGGTGCAGGCGGCTGTGTCGGCTTGGGAGCAGGCGGTTGGGTAGGAACAGGTGGAGGTGAGGTGATAATCGGCGGTGTCACCGGGTCGCCGACATACCGCAGCGGCACAAAACGTTCCAAACGCCCGATAATATCCGCAGGGAGTTGTCCCCGGTCTACTGCGCCCGGTTGCAAAATAGGGTCGCCGACAAAAGCATCATTGCTATTTGCCAACACATGATTATTCGAGAGAATCAGACGGTCTCCGGTGGTACGGTCTTTGACCATCACACCCAATGTCCCAGCGGTCACTTTGTAATGCCCAATGCTAATGCCGCCGGGCATGACGGGACGCCATTTATCACGCGGACTAATGTTTTGCGCCCGGACGACACCAATTTCGATGACATCTGTTTTTGCCCCTTGGATTTCTTCCGGCACTAAATCATCCGGTGTGAGCATGTCTTTGGGCTTTTTTTGTTCGACCAACGCCACCAAGACTAATTCATCGGTGAGTTGACCTTTCACATCTCGATAGCCGACTGCCACGCCGACGACTCCCGCTTTTGCCAGCAGTTGCAGTTGAAATTGTTTTTGTGCATCCAGCAGTTGATTAAACAGCGCCATGAAGATGAGCCTTCCCGTGTGTCGTCTACAGTGCAAGCATAACGCAAAGCCCCACAGACGTAAAGCAAACAATTAGGTAGCTTTGGGGAAATGCAGGCGCATATACTGGACAATTTCTTCGCCATGCCCTAAATTCAATTGGCGTGCCAGAGCTTTTTGAAATCCCAAGCGTAAATACAAGGCTAGGGCGCGGGGATTGCTCGTGGCTGCCCCAATTTCCACAAATTCCAGATTCATCGTCAATGCCACCTGCACCAGATGCTGTATCATGGCTGTTCCTAACCCTTGTGAGCGCCGGGCAGGCAGAACAATCAAATCACTAATTTCGGCATAACTCAACCACACGGTTAAGCGCCCAAACCCTACAAGGCTGCCATTTTCGGTGTTATCCACGATGACGAACCCCAAATCGCGCTGTTCAGCCGCGCCAGCAATTAAATGGTGAAACGTGGTTTCGGCGGTTTCTTTTGGGCGTTCTTGCCAGCACCCCGCTAGCAAAGCCGGCAAATCGTCGGGCTGCAATGCTCGGATGTGTATAGTTGTATTCGGGGGGAGGAGTGTTAAAGAGGACATTTTTGAGACGATGTTCATAAATAGAGTTATCAATAACATATGTTATTGTAGTCATTTTCATTTTTTTTGCTGGCAGAAACACAGTATGATAACAGAGAATTATCCCGGTTATTCATCCGCTATGAGGATATTATGCCTATCACTTTTACGGCAACGTTTCGCGTGCGGCATTACGAATGTGATGCCTATGGGCATTTGAATAATGTCAACTATATTCGCTATATGCAGGAGACGGCGTTAGATGCAACCGATGCGGTTGGACGCAGCAACGCTTGGTATACGCAGGCAGGCTATACTTGGCGCATCTATGACACCGATATTGAATATTTACAACCATTATTACATAACGACAGCGTGGAAGTGACGACTTGGGTCGAAGATTTCCGGCGAGTGCGGTCACGGCGTGTTTATGAATTCCGACGGGCAGGCAGCAGCGACTTAGCCGCGCGGGCAGCCACCGATTGGATTTTTCTGGATGCTGCTACGCTGCAACCGATGACGATTCCTGAAGTCGTTATGCAGGCATATATGCCCGATGCCAGCGAGAATCACCCTATTGCTCGTGCTAAATTGCCTGTGCCGCCACCCCCGCCGCCGGGCATGTATACGCTGCATAAGCGCGTTGAATGGCGTGATATTGATACCGTGGGGCATGTGAATAATGCGGCATATTTTAATTATATTGAAGATGTTTCGACACAAGTGGGGCGGCATTTCGGTTGGTCTATGCCGCGCCTGTTATCCGAAGGGGTAGTCATGGTCATGCGCCAGATGCGAATTGTTTATGTGCAACCAGCGTTGATGGACGATGACATCACGATTCGCACTTGGTTGAGTGATGCCAAACGCATTTCGGTGGTACGGCACTATGTGTTGGAACGCGCCAGCGATGGGGTAAAATTGGCACAAGCACGCGGTTTATGGGTGTGCTTTGACTTAAAAACGCAACGCCCCATTCGCATTCCGGTGGCAATGGCAGAGGCGTTTTCCACCAATGTTGCCACCCACAATGCTCAGGAATAAAATTCAAGGTCAGCGCCAACAAGATGGCGTTTATGGCTATACCAGACTTTTTCGCAGGGCATCTTTCAATGCAGACATCGACTCATAATTGCCCTGTTGAATATTCAACACGCCACTTTTGACCGCCAACAAATTTTCTTGCATGGCGTTTCGCGCCCGGTCACGGTCACGCAGCGGGTAAAAGTATTCCCGCGATTGGGTGATACGCCGTTCAATCCGTTCTTGAATATCTTCGGCAGCATCGGGGGCAGTGATGATGAGGAAAGTTTCGGGTTCCAAATGCCCGATAAAATCTTGTTCGCTGCCAAATTCGCGCACGGCATTCCGTACCATCAGCGTAACGGCTCGCAGCACATCATCAGCGGCGACAAAACCATACCGTTCCCGGAAAGCCCCCAAAGTCGCAATCGAAAATTGCAGCAGTGCATGGCTGTTGACGCTTTGCATGGTGCCGACTAAGCGTTCCTCAACCACATCCCCTTCGGGCAAATCGGTTACGGGGTTCAAACGGGAGGCTTGCTGTGAACGCACGATAGCGTTACGGACGCGCAGGCGCAATTCCTGAATATCAAATGGTTTCGTAATGTAATCCACCACGCCCAATTCCAGCCCATGCAGTTTATCTACCCGGTCGCGTTTTTCCGTCAGGAAGATGATAGGCGTGTCTTGGGTCTTACGACGTTCCCGCAAGCGGCGGCACAACTCAAAGCCATCAATATCGGGCAAGCGCACATCCAGCATGATTAAATCAAGCGGGTTTTCTGCGGCAATCGCCAGTGCCTCCTCAGCCCAAGCGGCTGTCACCACATCGTAATTTTGCCCACGAAAATACGAACTGACAATTTCCGATAAGTCGAGGTCATCTTCGACAATGAGGATTTGCGGTTTGTTCATCTTGTTCCCCGCCGGGTATCCTGAATGATAGATTTCAATGAATAGTGTGTTTATCTTTAGTTTGAACTGAGTTTGCCAAAAATGCAACGGGTGTTTTTGGAGGATGGGTGAGATTTACATACTACTGCTTTCACCAATTGCCGTGCGATTAATCCGAAACACACATTCATCGCTCCCAGTGGCGCGGCAGGCGACTTCACGCACATAAAATTCATAGCCATTGGATGCCCAGCGTAGCGACTCTTGGATAATACCGACTAGGGCATGACACACCGGTTTATCGGAGGTGCGTCCCCACGCAAACGGGCTGTTTTCGACTTTGAATAAGAGGGCATCGCCATCCGTTATGACAACCGATGTTTGGTCGCTGAAGTGCGTAAAAACTGTTGCGAGTGCTTGCAAGCCAAAATCAATGCGCTGTTCCAAAGGCAATGCCCGGAAAGCGGGCGCACCCAAGCCGCGCATCACCCCAAAGCCTTTAATGCCATGAGCAAAAGCAGCCCGTCCGATACGGAGCGCCATGCCGCGCCCACCCCGCGGTCCATACATGTGTTCCAGCGACTCGTTCAGCGCCGCAATTGCTGCAAAGTCAAATTCACGATTTAAATTATCTGGCGGGGGGGTAGCAGCATATTCGGTTAAATGCGCCCCGCCTAACAACATATTCAGACCGTTCTGCCCCATAACATCATCCATCGCCACAAAAAAAGCACGGGCGATACGATTGGGATAGTACAGACCGCTTGGCTCAAACACGGCAATGTGCCTTCTGTGACAAATAACGGATTTAGACGATTTGTTCCAAGGCATCCACTGCCCGGTTGACATCCAGCAGGATTAACCCCAATTTGGCATCTTTGCGTGCCAAGACCGTCAACACGGCTTCTTCCCCCACCGAGGTCAGAATCACGTAGCCGTTATCGCCTTTAACATTCACCTGTTCCAATTCGCCGCGTGTCAATTCCGAAGCAATGCGTTCACCCAAAGATAACATGGCGGCGCTCATGGCACTCACGCGATCTTCTTCAATCCCTTGTGGCAGCATGGATGCCATGCTCAGACCATCCACGCTCACAATCGCGGCAGCTTCCACTTCGCCAGAACTCGCTTGTAAATCGCGCAGTTTTTCCATCAGCATATCAGTACGAGACTTGGACACAACCGGACTCCTTTTGCACCGAACAGGTGATTACAATCTTATATGGCTTGATTGTACCTGATTTTTTGGATTTGTTGGCAATAAGAAATGAGTTTTACTTACGCTATATTGTACCGGAGAATGTTATTTTCTGCATGGGGGCAAATTTATGGGTGCTTGAGAATGGAGCATTATGTCGGCATTGATGGTGCTGTTTTATAGTTTTACGTTATGGCTAGGCTTGTATCTCCTACGGCGCAGTCCGCAATTACCGGGGATGCGTTACGCCGGATTAGGATTAGTGGCATATGCCGTCGGGCTGTTATTGGCAGGCTTCACAGTGAATTTGCCCGAACTTGCCCGCTGGCATGGCACAGTGGCGCTGATTCCGGCGTTATGTTGGGCATTGGCTATCCGGGCATTGTGGTCACACGCCAACCAATCGCCGCTGCCCCGCCGCCCCGTCGCTTTGATTGTGACCGCGACCTTGTTTTTTGCGTTGGGGAGTGCCTTGTTTTTGTTGCCACAAGCGTGGTTCACCAATGATGTTATTTTGCTGCTGATTGGCATGGATTTATTGGCGTTGGGGTTTGCTATGGCGCGGTTGGATGCTTGGGAAGAAGGCGCGGCGCTGCTGCCAGATATGCTGCGGTCAGCGTTGATGACAGGATTGGGTGTGGTCATTTTTGGTGGGCAAATTGTTTTGGTCATGGCGATAGAAGGCACAGCCATGTCATTACAACTGCTCTTGATTGGCACCATTAGCACTGTCATTTTGATAGAAATGCTGGCACCCCAATGGCAAAATAACTTGGATAACTTATTTTTCACGCCCACGGTGCAAACAGAACGCGCTCAACTCCAAGCTGTTGCCAGCGCCCTCACGCGCACCGATACTGGTTTAGATGTGGTGGCATTGGATGAGCGCGAATTTACGCGCTTAACGCGGCGAGCATTAGCACATTTAGCAGATTTGGAACATCTGGCAGCATCCCCTTTGATTCACTTGCCGTTGATTGATGCGCGTTTACGGCAGACGCATCAGCCGGATAGCACGCTCACACGGGCAACCCTGCTCAAACAATTGCTCACAGAAAGCATCGAACATCTTAAACCGCCGCAGGGTACTTCTGGAATAAGCGATGAATGGCGTTATTATAACGCGCTGTATTTTCCGTATGTGTTGGGCTTAAAACCTTATAGTCGGCGTTATGATTATCATGATTTGGATACGCCAGCACGGGCAGCATTGGATTGGCTGCAAACCAGTGTTCCAGAACGCACGCTGTATAACTGGCAAAACAAAGCCGCTGAACTTATTGCCCGCGAATTACGTGAGTTGAGTTAAGGCATTTATCACTTTTTAGGGTACAGCGGGGGCAAGGCACACACCTTGCCCTACAGCGAGATGATTTATGCTTTGATTTCCATGCTGTGCGACTCAATCAGCGATTTTGCCAACGTCGTGAAATCTGCTAAGGGTATCGCGCCCAAATCTTCATCCGTCCGCAAGCGCACGCTGACCGTGTTATTTTCGATGTCTTTGTCGCCCACAATCAGCAACCACGGGATGGACATTTGCCGATGTTCTTTGATTTTGTTCCGCATGTTTTTATCGCGCAAATCGGCATTCACGCGCATTCCCTGCGCCTTTAGATGTGCCTGCACTTGTTGGGCATAGTTATCATGTTCCGGGCGAATGGGGATGACCACAGCTTGCACCGGTGCTAACCACGCCGGGAATTGACCCGCAAAATGCTCAATCAAAATCCCCGTGAAGCGTTCCATGCTGCCAAACGGCGCCCGATGAATCATCACCGGACGTTTGCGCGAATTATCGGCATCCACATATTCCAATTCAAAGCGTTCCGGCAGGTTATAATCCACCTTTACCGTGCCAAGCTGCCAAGAACGCCCTAACACATCGCGCACGATAAAATCCAGTTTGGGACCATAAAATGCCGCTTCGCCCTCTTCGACATTATAGGGCAGCCCCAATTCTTGCACTGCCTGAATAATGGCGCTGGAGGCTTGTTCCCAAGCGGCATCATCGCCCACATATTTATCACTCTTGGGGTCACGAATGCCGACACGAGCGCGGAAATCACTTAAGCCGAGCGATTCAAACACAAACTGCACCAACTTGACCACCGTCTTAAATTCTTCCAGCAGTTGTTCCGGCGTCACAAACAGATGGGCATCATCCACCGTAAAGCCGCGCACCCGCGTGAGTCCCGTCAGTTCGCCCGACTGTTCATAGCGATAGACCGTGCCAAATTCAGCATACCGAATGGGCAATTCTTTATAGGAGCGCATGGCACTCTTATAAATCATGATATGATGCGGGCAGTTCATCGGCTTCAGCATGTATTCTTCGCCATCCACATCAATCGGCGTGTATTGGCTGTCTTTATAGTACGGATAATGCCCCGACGTTTTGTAGAGATTCAGGTTGCCAATGTGCGGTGTGACCACCGGCAAATAGCCATTATCCACCTGCACGCCGCGTAACCAGCGTTCCAGCGTATCGCGCAATATTGCCCCATTCGGCAGCCACAGCGGCAGCCCTTTGCCCACCAGCGGCGAAATGATGAACAGTTCTAATTTTTCGCCTAAGACCCGGTGGTCACGTCGCCGTGCTTCTTCCAGACGATGAATATGCTCTTGCAATTGTTCGGGCGTTTCCCAACCCGTGCCATATAAGCGCGTCAATTGCTGGCGTTTTTCGTCGCCGCGCCAATAAGCACCTGCTGGCGGACGCACCCGAATACTGAAGGCATTGGCATTTATTTCTGACGTGTTGGCAACATGCGGTCCACGGCACAAATCCGTGAATTTATCCTGCGTATAAATCGTCAGGCTGGATGCCGGTTCTGCGATTTTGTTGCCATTATCATCTACACGCCCTTCCACCAAATCGTTGATGAGTTCTAGCTTATAGGGCTGTTTGGCGAATACTTCCCGCGCTTCTTCCGGCGTAACTTCGCGCACATTAAACGCATGTTTGCCACTGATGATTTTTTTCATGCGAACTTCAATGGCTTTCAGGTCTTCATCCGTGATGGCTTCTGGCAGTTCAAAGTCATAATAGAAACCATCTTCAATCGGTGGACCGATAGCGATATGCGCTTCTGGAAAGCGTTCTAACACCGCTTGCGCCATAATATGCGCCAGCGAATGACGAATACGATATAACTGCGTATCTTCATAGCGTTGGTTAGACATTGTGGATAGCTCCTGCGATTCGTGCTATTAGCCTTTAGCTATTAGCTTTTGGTATTTGGATAGATAATTTTGCTTCGGGAGATAATCGCGTCTTCATCGTTTGGTAAAACTACATTCAGATGAATTTGGAAATATTTCCCGTGTGAGTACAGGTAAGAAAATCCGAATTGTTCGGCTGAAATGCTGCCGTACTGATAGGTAAGTTATTTTACCGACGACAGGCGCAGGGGATTATAGCGGAAGCAGCAGAAATGAAAACACGCGGCTTGCCACCAGCATCCATCTGGCAATGCAACCGCGTGGGAGTGACTTTTTCGGTAAGGGTTTTACCGACTTAAGGGTGTGAGGAGGATAAGCTGGTTCTGAGTCATTTATTGTTGAACCAGCAACACATCCGAAATCACGACAGCCGCCACTTCCTGCGTTGCTCGCCTGCCGCCGTTGGTAGTTCGTGCTGCCTCTGGTTCATCATCATCTGTTACGCGCACAAAATAACTTTCAAAAACATCCAGTGCCAGCAAGTTATCAAGCGTATCTTCAATGGTATCTTTATCTAACGACTCAACGATAACATGCCCCGTATCAATCGCTGCATAGCGAACAGCAGGCGTATCCGGGATTTGTTTCGTCATCTCATAATTAAGTGCCATCTGGCGGTACAAATAATCAATCGTCACAAACGACGCTGTATACACATTGCCATCATCCATACGGACAATCACATCGCAGGCATCGCCTTCACGGTGTAACTCAAACCAAATATCCTCTAGAGCCGGTACCGATAATAGTAGCTGATGTTGTTCATCTGATTTCACAAGCCTAACCTCCACATCTATATTCTGGCAACAGTATAACGCGGAATAACACCATAATCCGTTAAGGTATAATAAAGATTAATCGCAGCAATGGATTTAGAATTATTTATTTTGTTATATCCCTAGCGATTTTGCAGCAAGGCGCTTTACCAAAGTTTGCGATACAGGACTAATCTGCAACTGTAATTAGGTTGCCGTGCTGTACTGGACAGCATTATAATGAGACGGGTTTAATCGGCTGTCTTTAGATAATCTGTATCGTCTTCCCTATGGCAAGTTCGCATCGCTACAGTCATCATGCCCTCCGGGCGCTCCAACACGCAGCGACTCTCGCCAGCGGGTTTCAACATGCCTATCAGGATACTGGGCATTTGTTGGTGGGCGTGATTTTGGCAGAGGGCAGTATTGGTGCCCAAGTCATGTCGGATTTATCGCTATCGCCGACCATTGCCGGAGTCTATTTAAAGCGATTGCTGCCGCGGGTGGAAGAAGACTTGCCCAAGACATTGCCGCGCAGCACTGCCTTTGACGAGGCGCTGAAGCAAGCTGCTACCGAATCCGATTGGTTGGGTAGTCATTATATTGGCACGGAACATCTGTTATTGGGCATCACACGCACCACACAGCCGGGCAACGCCAATGAACTGCTGCGCTTGGTGGATATTTCGCCGGAACAAATTCGCCGCCGGATTCGTTTGCTGGTCAGTGACCAAAAAGTGGGCTTCAGTTTGGATACTGTGCGGACGAATGCTCGCCTGAGCGAAGTCGCCCGCCGCGTCTTGAATGCCGCTGAACAGATGGCGCTCTCATTGGAACATTCGACGGTGAGTATGGGGCATTTGTTATGGGCATTGGCGCAAGAACGGCGCAGCGTTGGCTCTGATATTTTGCGGCGCAGCGGTTTAAATGATGTTCTGCTGCGAACAGCCCTAGACCGGCGCGAGGCAATGCGCTTCGGCAAATTGGATATTGTGATTCAAGAAGCGGTAGAACGGGCTGAAAAATTGGGGAGTCATTATGTGGGGGCAGACCATTTGCTGCTGGCGTTGACGCTGCTGCCAGCGGGGGTGGCACTCTTACAAACGTATGGGGCATCGGCGGATAAGGTGAATCGTTTGCTGAATAAGCATTTAACTGGGTGATTCGGCAACGAATTCCCCCCGACGAGTTGACAGCGTATCTTATAAATTCTATACTGCTGTTGTTATCTCAACGGCATCTTTTACTAGAGACAAAACGCCACCACAGCAATTCCCAAACAATAATCGGGCTGTGGCTAACAGGCAGTAGGCGACTACTTATGGAGGACTTATGCAGGGGAGCGACAGCTATCGGCTCGTCGTCCGCCGCGGACCACAGCCCAACCAGGTCTATGAACTGAAAGATGAAGTGATTAACCTGGGACGCGATATTACTAACAATATCGTGATTAATGATCGAGAAGTGAGTCGTCATCATTTGCGGCTGATGCGGGGCGCTGAAGGCTATACGATTGAAGATTTAGGCAGCACCAACGGCACGTTTATCAATGGTAAACGGGTGACTGGGGCAACGCCGTTGAAAAACGGCGATATGATTGGGCTTGGCGAAACGGTGACGCTTGGCTACGAATTGATGCGTGCTGGAATGTCGCCCTCGGCGAGTCCTGCGCCACAAGCGCGTCCCTACCAACCAGCACCGACTCCGGCGGCACCGACCCCAGAACAAGCAGTGTATCCGACACCCCAGCCACAACCTCCGGCAGCCAGCCCATATCAAGCAGCACCCAACCAACCTGACCCCTACGCGCCGCCATATCAAGCGCCGCCAGCGCAGCCCCAATATGCGCCACAACCGCAGTATCAGGCTCCGGCGGCTGACCCATATCAACAACAGCAACCAGCGTATCAAGACCCCTATCAACAGGCATATAGCCCGCCACCACCACCCGGCTATGGCTATGACCAACACGACCCGTTTGGAATGCGCGAAGAAGAAGGCAATAATTCCATGCGGTTGCTGTTGTTTGGCTGCTTGGGGTTAATGCTATTTTGCTGCTGTATCACCATTACGGCGGTGGTCTTGGTGGATACTTTTGATTTGTATTGTTCCATCCCGGTTGTGAACAATATCCTAGAAGCCCTCGGCTTAAAAACCTGCTAGAATAAAAAAACAGGGGGTGATTGCCCCCTGTTTTTTGTTGCCTTGGCGCTTTAGCGTTCGATTGTAACGCCCTTCCAGAATGCCACATGGTCTTTAATTTGTTTGGCGGCATCTTTGGGTGCGGGATAATACCACGCGGCATCTTTATTTTCTGTGCCATCTACCACCACCGTATAATAACTGGCAAGCCCTTTCCATGGGCAGGTGGTATGTGTGCCGCTGTCGGCAAAATAGTCGCGGTTGACAGCTTCCGGCGGAAAATAGACGTTGCCTTCCACCATTTCAAATGTATCGGATTCAGCTAATACTGCGCCATTCCAGATTGCGCGTGCCATAAGAGTTATCCTGTTGTGATGTGTTGATGTTTATATCATTATGGAAGCACAACAGGAGGCTAGTCTTACGCGCTTGCCGCTTTTTCTGACGTAATTTTTATCGTTTGCTCATGAAAAATAGGGTTATTTTTTCTGGTATCTTTGCCGAATAAACACCATGAGGGCATATAAACTGAGCAGCAGAATAATCCCAAAGATGCCAATTTGCCATGCCAGTGCGACGGGCGTGGCGCTGACCAAAAACCCAATTGTGCCAAACAGCGTACATGCCCCATAGAGAATAAAGAGTGTCTGCCGCTGATTAAATCCCAAACTCATGATGCGGTGCGATGTATGGTCTTTGCCGCCTTCGGCTGGTGAACGTCCTTCGGCAAGGCGCGTCCACACGACCAGATTAATATCAAACACAGGCAGCGCCAGCACCAAAATCGGAATCATCCAAGTGACGCCCAATGGTTGGGTCGCAAAATTGAGTTTAATGCCGACAATCGCCAGAATATACCCCAGCACCAACGCCCCCATATCCCCCATGAAGGTGCTGGCAGGGTTAAAATTATATGCCAAAAACCCGATGGCACTCCCCAAGACAGCAGCAGCCAGCAAACTGACCAGAATTTGCCCGTGCGTAATGGCAATCAATAAGAAAAAAATGGCGGCAATAGCCGATAATCCTGCGGTCAGACCATCCATGTTATCCAGAAAATTAGCCGCGTTGGTCAGGGTGACAATCCAAAGCAGCGTAATCGGAATATCTAACCACGCGATGTTAAACAAATGAATTTGGATGCCTGCAAAAACTGGCACAGCCGCCGCAAAAAACATCACGGGCAAGCGCACGCGCCACGGCAAATTGTAGCGGTCATCCAGCAAGCCGGTCAGCGAAAGGGGCGCCGCACCCGCGATGATTGCCAGCAATTCAGCGATATGTTGGGGCGGGCTGAACAGCAGCAAAGACAGCGTGAAGGCAGCATAAATCGCCAAGCCGCCCATCATCGGTTTGTGGTCAGTGTGGATTTTGCGTGCCAGAGTGGGTTTATCTACCACACCCAATTTCATCGCAATCCGGCGCGAAATTGGGGTTAAACCCAATGCCGCCGCAAAGCCCACAATCATAATCGGCACATGTTGTAAGGTCGTATCCATACCATAAATGATACCAGCGGGGCGATTGTTCAACCAGTTGCGGTTCATTTCGTATTAAAAGCCCGCTATAATGCGCGGTGTTTTGCCCAACATAGATAGGATGCAAGAAGTTATGTCGTATCAACAAGCTCTTCTGGAAAAAATTGCCCGCCGAGAAGCACGAGTAGCGATTATCGGTGCGGGTTATGTTGGCTTGCCGTTGGCAGTAGAATTTGCTGAAGCCGGTTTTTTCGTGATGACGTTGGATGTCGATTCGCGCAAAGTGGATGCGATTAATCGCGGCGAAAGTTATATTGAGGATATTCCGACGGCGCGGTTAAAACCGCTGGTAGAGGCAGGTAAATTGTGTGGCACAACCACCTATGAAGATTTACGCACTGCCGATGCTATTAGCATCTGCGTTCCAACGCCGCTGCGTAAGACTAAAGACCCAGACATGTCGTTTATCATTCAAGCGATTGATGGCATCGCTCCCATTAGTCATGCCGGATTGCTGGTGGTTTTGGAAAGCACAACCTACCCCGGCACGACCGAAGAAATTATTTTGCCGCGCTTAATCAACAATGGGCTGCGCGTGGGTGAAGATGTTTTTGTGGCATTTTCACCAGAACGCATTGACCCCGGCAATAAAACGTTTGGCGTCCGCAACACGCCTAAAGTGGTCGGCGGCATTACGCCTGCTTGTGTCGAAGTTACGCGGGCGCTGTATAGCACGGCAGTTGATCATGTGATTCCCGTGTCGTCACCTACGGCTGCTGAGATGGTCAAATTGCTGGAAAATACTTTTCGGGCGGTCAATATTGGTCTCGTCAACGAAATGGCGTTGATGTGCAATAAATTGGGCATTGATGTATGGGAAGTGATTCAGGCGGCTGCTACCAAACCCTTCGGATTTATGCCTTTTTATCCGGGTCCCGGCTTGGGTGGTCACTGCATTCCAGTAGACCCACACTACCTCAGTTGGAAGCTCAAAACCCTGAATTACACGGCTCGCTTTATAGAACTTGCCAGCGAAGTCAACACTTCAATGCCGCTGTATGTGATTGAAAAAGTGACCGGGGCGTTAAACGATGATGCCAAAGCGGTCAAAGGCTCAAAAATTGTGGTGCTGGGCGTTGCCTATAAACCCGATGTGAACGATGTCCGTGAAAGCCCGGCATTAGATGTGATTGAACTGCTGCGGCAGCGCGGCGCACATGTTGTCTATCATGACCCGCATGTTCCCCATATTCACCTAGAAGGCGACCATCCCATCAAGATGAGTAGCGTTGAATATGATGCTGCGCTTTTGCAAGAGGCGGATTGCGTGGTGATTGTCACGCATCACAGCAGTTATGATTGGCAGCACATCACCACCCATAGTCGCTTGGTCGTAGATACGCGCCATGTGACGCCTGCTCATCCGGGCAAAGCGCGTATCATTACATTATGATGCCGTGTTTTGTGGCGGACAACGGCATGGCTATTTTAGCGTGTGTTGTCTGCCATGCTTGTACCTATCGAAATCAACCAAAGGCTGGAGGTCAACCTCATGTTTGAAACATTACCGACAAGCGCCCTAGAGGCTCTCGATTGGCAGTGGGCAGATTACGAGCCATTTGCCAAACAATTGCAAGAACGCATTCTTAATGCCGATACGCTTCATAGCTTCATGGCAGATTGGTCAAAATTATCGGCGCTATTGGGCGAAGTGGCGAGTCGTCTAAATGTGGCTACCAATCTGGATACGACTGATGCCGCCGCCGAGAAAAAATATTTAAATTTTTATGCGACGATTGTGCCAGAACAAGCCAAAATGACGCACGTATTGAATGAAAAATTGGTGGAGAGTGGCTTGCAACCCGCGAATTTTGCTGTTCCCATGCGGGCGATTGACGCGCAAATCCAATTATTCCGCGAAGAAAATTTGCCTATTTTTACCGAACTGCGCGAATTGGAAACCCAATATGACAAAATTGTTGGGGCGCAAACCGTGCTGTGGCAAGGTGAAGAAAAAACCATCGAACAGATGAAATCGGTGTTTATTGAAGCTGACCGTGCAGAACGCGAACAGGCATTTCGTCTCATCCATGCTCGGCGGTTGCAAGACCGACAAGCATTGAACGAGTTGTGGGTGATAATGTTCAAATTGCGCCAGCAAATCGCCCAAAATGCCGGATTTGCCAATTTTTTGGACTATACATGGCAGAGGTATGGGCGGTTTGATTATACGCCGCAGGATGTACGCCAGTTTCATGAGGCGATTGAACAGGTGGTTGTGCCAGCGGTGGAACGCCTGAACGAAAAACGCCGCCACGCTTTCGGTTTGGATGTGTTACGCCAATGGGATGTAAGCGCCGAACTGCCGGGACGCAAGCCGTTGACGCCGTTCAAAAATGGCGAAGAACTGGAAGCCGGTTCAGAAACTATTTTTAAGCAGTTAGACCCAGATTTGGGGCAGTATTTAACAACCATGCGTGCTGAAAAACTGCTCAATTTGGAAAATTACAAAGGCAAAGCGCCGGGCGGTTATTGCACATCGTTCCCGGTGATGAAACGCCCGTTTATCTTTATGAATGCCATTGGGATTCATGATGATGTTCAAACCATGCTGCACGAAGCGGGTCATGCCTTCCATGTATTTGAAGCCGTATCATTGCCCATGATTCAACAGCAACATGCGCCCATTGAATTTTGCGAAGTTGCTTCGATGAGTATGGAATTACTAGCTGCGCCGTATCTGGCACAAGACAAAGGGGGCTTTTACAGCGAAACCGAAGCCGCCCGCGCTCGCATTGAACATTTAGAAGGGATGTTGGTGTTTTGGCCCTATATGGCGGTGGTGGATGCCTTCCAACAATGGGCATATACCAGTGGCGATGCGGCGCTTGACCCGGCGAATTGTGATGCGAAATGGACAGAATTATGGCATCGCTTCAAAATTGGGGTGGATTACAGCGGGATTGAAGATTGGGTAGCAACCGGGTGGCATCGTAAATTGCATATTTTTACCGTGCCATTGTATTACATCGAATATGGCATTGCCCAATTAGGCGCGGCGCAGGTGTGGTCAAATTCGCTGCATAACCAAGCCGATGCCCTGCGGCGTTATCGGCATGGTTTATCATTGGGCAACACCGCTAAATTGCCGGATTTATTTGCGGCTGCCGGAGCAAAACTGGCATTCGATGCCGACATGCTCCAGCAAATGGTGGAACTCATCGAAACCACCATTGGCGATTTAGAATCGCTGGTTGAATAACGGGCTGCAAAAACGTGAGGTGGGCATGGGGTGACATGCCCGCTTAGGTTATGCCATTTCCGGTGTGGGCAGTGGCTCAACCGCTTTCACTTGCACTTCCCATTGGCGTAGTGCCGGGCGCGAAACCATAATCAAGGATGTGAGTACCAACACGGCAAATGCATTAAACGTAATCGTTTGCTGTACCCCAAAATGTTCGGCATTAAAACCCACAAACAGCGCCGCCAGCGGTTGTAACCCAAAACTCAGCATCGTAAACAGGCTGATAAGCCGCGCCCGCATGTTGCCCGGTGCCATCACTTGCAGCAACCCCAAGCCCATCGTAAAAATCACTGGCATCGCCACACTACCCATAAACAAAGCGATGACCGATAGCAGCAACCAAGTAGATTGACTCAAGACTAGCACCCATAACCCAATCCAAATCGCACTGCTGGCTAAAACCATGCCCACTCGCCGCCGCACCTGTGTTAAGGGGACGACCACCAAGGCACCCGCTAATGCCCCCGCGCCGGAAGCTGCCATCAATGTGCCTAATGTTTCCGCATTGCCACCCAATACCGTGTCTGCCACGGACGGTAGCAAATTAAAAATCACTGACCACACAAAAAATGTCATCATACTGGCAAAGAAAAACATATCCTGAATGCGCGGTTGTTCACGCACGAAGCGCAATGCATCTTTAATCTGCCGCAGCGGACTTTCACCTGTAGATGGCGATTTTACCTGATGAGAACGCACTGCCAATAAACTGAGAATCACAGCGAGAAAGCTGATGCCATTGACCCAGAAAGCCGGGGCAGTGCCGATACGGGCGACCAAAATCCCAGCAATGGCAGGTCCCACCATGCGGCTGACTTGAATAATAATGGCATTGAGGTTGACAGCACGCCGGACTTGCTGCATCCCCGATAAATCACCCAAAAAGGCTTGCTGTGCCGGCAAATCCAGCGCCGTGATGATGCCTAAAATCGAAGTAATGATATAGATATGCCAAAGTTGTACGTTGTTGGTTTGTACCAGAAACGCCAGCAGAAATGCCAATAACATCGCACCGATTTGTGTGCCAATCAGCAGTTTACGGCGGTCTATGCGATCAGCCCACACACCCGCCCAAGGCGTCAGCACCAATAACGGAATTGTATTGAGCATCGTCACTGTGCCTAATGCCGCTTCCGACCCGGTAATTTCCCAAACAACCCATCCCTGCGCCGTGACTTGCAGCCAAGTTCCCACCAGCGATAACACTTGCCCGCCCAAATAAATCCGAAAATTGGGTAACCGCAGGGGCGAAAAATTATTCACTAGGGTGCTTAAAACACCATTCATAAAGCGACTCCGGGGTGGAAGGTGGTGGGCAATAGGTGGAAAACACATAGGATTGGACAAACTGTGGGGCATGATTCTTACATGGATTCAAGGTAGTGGTTTCTAACAATGCAGGTTACAATCACCACTATTCAACCCGATTAAGCAAAAACAAGCATGAGGTGATGATGTTCCGGCGACTGCTATTTGTTGTGTTAGTGTGTTGGGTGTGTTTGCCAACTCTGAGTGTGGTGGCACAAAGTGCGCCGACAGTTGTTGAAACGACTGCATCCGATGGTTTGGTACTGCGTGGCGATTTTTATTTGATAGATGCTGGACGCCCGACCATTTTGCTCCTGCACCAACTGTATACCAATCGTACTTCATGGACACCCTATATCGGGGCATTGACCGGTGCCGGTTTTAATGTATTGGCGGTAGATTTACGTGGACATGGGCAAACTCGTGGGCGTATCAATTGGGCGGCAGCCATTACCGATATTAGTGTCTGGTTCAATTGGCTGCGAACACAAGGCATCCGGGGCGATGCGTTTATCACGATGGGGTCAAGCATTGGGTCATCGTTGGCAATTGTGGGCTGTGCCAATGACGCTGGCTGCCGGACAGCAGTAGCACTTTCGCCCGGATGGGCGTCGAATGGTGTGCGCGTGGAAGATGCCCTTAAAACTGGACTCGTGGGACGCAAAATATTGATTATGCATACCGTCCGTGACCGCTTTCCGGCGTTAGGGGTGCCGCAAATGGTACAAGCAGCCCCCGATGTCGTGGTGGTGCAAACCTATCCCGGCAATGTGCATGGTATGGATATGCTGCGCCGCGAAGAAACCGCCATGCAGCGCATTCTGGAATGGCTTGCTGCTTATTCAGGTTAAGTTTCTGCTGACATACTAACGCGCCGCACTCTAAGCGACCACACATAACCTTTGTGTGGCGCGAATAAAAACGCTAGCACAAATAAACTGGTCATCAGTAACACAATGGCGGCACTGGCAGCAATGTGGGTGTACCACGCGACATACATGCCGATAATCCCACAACCGCTGGCAATTATCGCTGCCAACAGCATCATCATATTAAGCCGATTGGTGAAGTAACGTGCTGTGGCGGCGGGTGTTACCAAGGTGGCGGCAATCATAGCTACGCCCACCACCTGAAAGCCAATGACCGTTGTCACCGCTAACAAGACCAACAGCAAAATATGTAGGCGCAATCCCGGCAAATGCAACGTCTCTGCCAGCAGCGAATCAAACGCAATGACGAGAAATTCTTTATAAAACAACCAGACCAGCAGCAGCACTATCAACCCAATCCCCGCCATCAGTACCAAATCTTCCGATGTGACTGCCAGAATATTGCCAATTAATATATGCTGCAAATCAGCGCCAACATTATCCGCTGCGGAAATAATGCCGATGCCCAACGCCAACATGCCCGCAAACACAATGCCAATCGCCGTATCTTCGCCAAGCCGCCGTCCATAGGTGAGCAAGCCAATCACCACCGCAGATAACGTGCCTGCCACTAAACCACCAATTAATAACAGCGTTTTTTCACCACCGACGATAAATGCTATGGCGACACCCGGCAAAATACTGTGCGCTAATGTATCGCCCATGAATGCTAGTCCGCGAGTGACGACATAAGCGCCCATGACGCCCGTCACAATACCTACTATGATGACAGCGAAGATGGCACGCTGCATGAAGGCAAATTGTAACGGCTCTAATAACCACTGAATTAGTACAGAAGTCAGGTTGTCCATGTCGTAATTTTTATTGTAACCTTAGATTAGATGAAACAATGTCTCAATTATACGGTATTGGATGTTGAGATAACATATTCCATTTTACGTAATATTCAGAAACATAACAATTTTGTTATGTTCTTTAGTGTTTCTTAAGCAAAACCTCATACAAGAATTGATTCCTTAATGCTTCTTTTTGTGAAATCAATGCTATGATATAACCATAAGGCGTATGTAGAATAGTGAAGTCGGAGATTGTAATATATGTCAACCAGAATCCTCTACATCGAAGATAATCTCCTCAATATGAGGCTGGTGCGTAAAATCCTGATGTCTATGGGTTATACTATGTTAGAGGCAGTGGATGGTAACTCCGGGCTGCAAATGGCAGCACAGGAACTTCCGAACTTAATTTTAGTGGACATCAATTTACCCGATATTGATGGTCTGGAAGTGGTCAAACGCCTTAAAGAAGATACCACTTTAGCTAGCATTCCGGCAGTTGCGCTGACTTCTAACGCGATGCATGGTGATAGAGACCGCTGTTTGGCGGCGGGCTTTGATGGTTATTTGGCGAAACCAGTAGCACGGGTTGAATTAAAAAATGCCCTTGAGCATTTTCTGAAACCCGATTCTACCCGCATGGCAGTTTAATAGCGTTTGCTGACAGTTCATTTTTATACAATTGCTTCTCCAACTTTATTTTTATCTCCAAGCAGCGGGATGATTGCGCTAATTTAGAATTGTTATCCCGCTGGTCTTTGCTACAATAACTCCCCGCAGCGTCAAATTGAACACTATTCTCAGGACAACCTATGCGACTGGGTATTATGGGCTTGCCCAACAGCGGCAAAACCACCCTGTTTAACGCGCTTACGGGCGGCAATTATGCCACCAGCGCCGTCAGCAGCAAACAATTTGAAGTAAACACCGCTATTGTTAATGTGCCAGACCCGCGCCTCGATGTGCTAGAGGCGATGTACCAATCCAAAAAGAAGGTGTATACCACTATCACGTTCAGCGATATTGCCGGATTGGATAAAGGCATCGGGCAAGGCGGACTGACGGGACCCTTGCGGAATGAATTGGCAAGTGTGGATGGTTTCGTGCATGTGATTCGCACTTTCCGCAGTGATACCGTGCCGCATCCGTATGTGACCGTAGACATCCAACGCGATTTGGAAATTTTGGATGGCGAGTTTTTGCTGTTGGATTTGGTCACAGTCGAAAAACGCTTAGAACGGTTGCATAACGAAACGCGCATCAAAGGCAAAAATGCTGATAAAGCCTTGCTTGATGAAATCCCACTTTTGGAACGCATGAAGACACACTTAGAAGCAGAAAAGGCACTGCGCGATTTAGACCTGACGCCCGCAGAAATCCGCCTCACCGGTGGGTTTGGCTTTTTATCGCTCAAACCGGTGTTAATCGTGCTGAATCTGGGTGATGAGGTCAAACCAGAAGATACGGCGATTCGCTATAGCTATAAAAATGCGGTGCATGTTGGCATTCAAGCCGCCTTAGAAGCAGAACTGGCACAGCTAGCGCCCGATGACCGCACGATGTTCATGGAAGAATATGGCGTAACCGAACTCAGCGCCGATAAAGTGATTCGCCTAGCGTATGAATTACTGCATGTGCATTCGTTCCTGACGGCGGGCGAAAAAGAAGTGCGGGCTTGGACAATTCCAGTGGGGGCAACGGCATGGGAAGCCGCAGGCGAAATCCACAGCGATATTCAGCAGCGGTTTATCCGCGCGGAAGTGATTCCCTATGATGTGTTGGTGGCAGAAGGTAGCGAAAAAGCTGTGAAAGCCATCGGTAAAATGCGCCTAGAGAGCAAAGATTACGTCGTGCAAAATGGCGATGTGATTGTGTTCCGGCACAGTGGGTAAAAAACAGGGCTGAGTTAAAGTCCCTAGTCCCTAGTCCACAGTCCTTAGTCCTTAGTTTTAAGGGCTGAGGATTGAGTTAAAAGATGAAAGTTAAAAGTTAAAAGCCCATGTTCAAAAATCGATTTTTTGGGTAGTGACACGGCATACGGTGTCCACACCTGATTTTTGCAATATGTTCTAGTTTCTGGTGGCATGATGCCATGATAATCGAACTTGGCAACTGACCAAGTAAAAGCTGATAGCTAACTGCTGATGGCTGAAAGCTAATAGCCAAAAGCTAACAGCCAATGGCTACATGGGAGTGACTGTATCCCGGTGGATGCCCCAGTCTTCAAAACTGGTGGCAGGTTACCCAGAGTAGGCTGCGGTGGGTTCGACTCCCATTCACTCCCGTCATGATTGAAATAACGATACAGACGATTGGAACTTGATGACAGCACATTCACAACGCCAGATTGCGATTATTGGCGCGGGGGCAGCGGGCATGGCAGCCGCTTGGGATTTGGCACGCGCTGGGCAGCACGTTACGATTTACGAAGCCGGAGAGCGCGTTGGCGGGCTGGCGGCGGGCTTTAAAGATGAGCATTGGGATTGGACACTTGAAAAATTTTATCATCACTGGTTCGAGACTGACCACCATATCTTGGGCTTGATTCAGGAAATTGGGCATGGTGATAAAATCATTTTTCCCCGCCCCAAAACCAGCTATTGGATTGATGGCACGATTTATCGCTCAGAAATTTCACCTTCGGCATTGCTGCTGCCCGTGTCGTTGTTCTCCAAATTTCGCTTTGGCGCGACAGGTGCTTTTTTGAAACTTTCCCCGGCTGCAACGGGCTTATATCTGGAACGCTTTACCGCGCATGAGTGGATGACGTATTTTATGGGCGCGGAGGCGTATAACAAATTTTTCCGTCCGCTGCTCATCGGTAAATTTGGCGAAGAATACGATAAAGTCAATATGGCGTGGATGTGGGCGCGGATTAAAGCCCGCAGTTTGCGTTTGGGCGGGTTTGTGGGCGGCTTCCAGAATTTTCTAGATTTGCTGGCGAAGACCCTCACCGATAAGGGCGTCACGATTCATTTAAATGCCCCCGCAGAACGCATTGAATTGACCGATATGAAACCCACATTGACGGTCAAAGGGCAAGCGAAAACATTTGATACAGTCATCAGCACGACCTCACCCAAAGCCATGTTAAAGCTGACCCCCGCGCTGCAAAAAACGCATTATGGCGATTTGCTGGCAGACCTGAAAAGTATCGGCGGCTTGTGTGTGGTGCTGGCAGTCAAACAGCCCGTCCTCACAGATGGCACTTATTGGCTGAATTTGCCTGCTTCCACGCCGGATAAAACCAAAAATGATTTTCCGTTTTTGGCGCTAGTGGAACATACGAATTATATGGACAAAGCGCATTATGGCGGCGACCATATCATCTATTGCGGAGATTATGTGCCGCCTGACCATGAATATTTCACCATGAGCGAAGATGCTTTGGTTGCTCGTTTTCTGCCGGCGCTGAAAAAAGTGAATCCAGCATTCGACGAAAGTTGGATTCGTAAATGGTGGGTATGGCGTGCGCCTTATGCCCAACCTGTGCCGTATGTTTATCACAGTGAACGTATTCCAGAATTGCAAACACCGTTGCCGGGCGTGATTTTTGCCAGCATGTCGCAGGTTTACCCCTGGGATAGAGGCACAAATTTTGCCGTTGAGATGGGGCGGCGTGTGGCAGAGATGGTCTTGAATAATCCAATATAGCCTATAGAACCTGTTTGCTAGACCTGCTACAATGCGCGGCTTGTCTGATTTGTGTGGTTTTGAGGGGGATTTCCAATGGCGGTTGAGTTTAAAAATACCGATAAAAGTTTCGCTGCCAGCTTAAGCGATGTGGCGACAAACTTGCAAACTGAAAAAATTACCCTGCGGCACTTGCTCACTGTGATTGGTGAACAAGGCTTGCTGTTGTTCTGCATGATTCTGGTGGTGCCGTTTCTGCTGCCGATTTCGATTCCGGGTGTTAGTACGGTATTTGGTGCGGTCATTATTCTGATTGGCATTGGCGTCACGCTGAATCGTGTGCCTTGGTTGCCGAATCGGTTGATGGAACGCACGTTTAAGACCGACGATTTGAAACCGGTGATGCAAAAAGGCGCGGAGTTATTCGCCCGCATTGAACGCTTCATTCGTCCCCGTTTGATGATGCTGACCACCAATCCAGCCATCAATCGGTTCAATGGGCTGATGCTGACGTTTGGTGGCGTACTGCTGATTTTCCCGTTTGGGCTGATTCCGTTCTCGAATACGCTGCCGGGCTATGCGATTTTGTTCTTGGCGGCAGGCATGTTACAGCGCGATGGTATTTTCATCGTGTTGGGTTACATCCTCAACATCCTGACGGTGTTTTATTTTGGGGCATTGTTCGCTGCGGCGATTGCTGCGGGACAAGGGATTTCGGCACTGTTAGGGTCATAACATCATGGGCAAACCAGCAATTATTGTACATGGAGGCGCGGGTGATTGGTCAGACGACGAAGACGCGCCCAAGAGCGAATCGCTCAAAGAAGCGGCATTAACCGGATGGCGCATTTTGCAAGCGGGCGGTTCGGCGTTGGATGCTGTGGAAAAAGCCACCAACATTCTGGAAGATTTCCCGCTGTTTGATGCCGGCATCGGTAGTTTTTTGAATGAAGTCGGTGAAATTGAGATGGATGCGCTCATTGTGGATGGCAGCAAACCCGATTTTGGGGCAGTTGCCGGGGTGAAGCATGTGCAATATCCGATTTCGCTGGCACGTAAAGTCATGACCGAGACACCGCATTGTTTTTTTGTGGGCAGCGGCGCGGATAGTTTGGCGCAGCAGTTCGGATTTCCGTTCCAGCCCAATATGTTTTTTGTCACACCAGCGGAATGGGCGCGTTTCCAGCAAAAGCAAACTGCTTCTCCTACTGGCACAGTGGGCGCAGTGGCGCTGGATATGCACGGCAATTTAGCCTCTGCGACTTCCACCGGGGGAACACACGATAAAAAACCGGGGCGCGTGGGCGATTCGCCGATTTTTGGTGCAGGCGGCTATGCGTTAAATGGTTTTGGCGCTGCCAGTGCTACAGGCGTGGGTGAAAATATCATGCGTGTGCTGCTTTCCAAATATGCCGTAGATAGCCTAACGCACGGCAAAACCGCCCCCGAATCTGTCCAACATGCGATTGCCCACATCAACCAATTTTTTGATGATTCACAAGCAGGCATCATTTTAGTGGATGCCCAAGGCAATATTGGTGCGGCGCATTCGACCTCAAAAATTGCGCTGGGTTGGGTGGACGAACACGGGCAAGCGCACGCCAAAATGACAGTGTAACCCGGCTAGGAGGGTGTATGAACGCAGATGCTTTTCGCCATCTTTATGATTATCATTTTGCTGCTAATCGCAAAATATGGCAGACCTATATC
>JALHOR010000047.1 GCA_022842885.1 Anaerolineae bacterium | reverse complement strand
GGCAAGCCAACACTGCTATAATCTCTTTCATGGGATTCTCAGTTCCTGGACTGTTAGAGACTATCCACTTTACTGAGAATGCCCCTTTCCGCTAGATGCGCTTTTGGCGAAGGTATTGACTGAGCAATAAAATATCTTCTTCTTTTGATTCTAACCAGCAAAGATAATGTATGACTGATTACGCCTCACAAATCAAAGAATACACCAGCATCAATGCGGATTTCTGGCAAGCACCCACCGGGGTAGATGTCGAATATGATTCGCTCAAATTTTTATACATCCCGGATGCAATTGAAACCTTCATTATGACGCAACTGGCGCGGCAGGTGTATCGCTATCAGATTGATAACATCGCTACCAAAGCCCAAATGACCGATGCGGTTATGATTACGATGGGTGGGCTGCTGCCCGGTGTGCTGCTGCACGATCATTTGGCATGGGCGCTGAACAAAAATATCCCGCCGATTAATTTTGGCACGTTGGGCGTTAAATATTACGCGGGTCCCGGACAACCATTAGATACACCGCGCATTGTGCATCCTCTCTCGATTGAGGTCAAAGATAAAGTCATTGGCGTGATAGATGATTTGATAGATTTGGGCGGCACTGCCAAATTTGTCGCCGAATATCTTCAGCAGGAAAAAGGCGCACGGAAAATCGTCATGATTGCCGCATTCATCAAAAGTACCAGCATCATCGGTGTGATGGATGTAATTTATTTTGGGCGTGTACCAAAAGACACTTGGATTATTACCCCGCGTGAAAAGGTGGAAACACTGGTGAAGCGCGTACCCTATTGGCGCGATAATGGCGCACCTATCCAAACATGCGACGCCAATTTGCGTAAAATTGGCTACCCCGATTATTTGATAGATATTTATCTGCGCCCAACGTATGAACGGGGATAAGGTGCTAGGGGATTGGGGATGTATCGCCAGAGACGCCCATAATAGTGAGCATCCTTATTTATCGTTCAAAATCGTTCCGAACACCGCTGGATTGCCTTGGTACATCCACGCTTCTATGCCGCTTTCTAGCTGAACCCGCACGCGCAGATATGCCGATGTCTCGTATTCATCAAAGTGGCTAATTTCGTCTAGCGTTACTTCCATGACTTGACCACTAATCTCGCCATCAGCGTCGGGGAGTGCTGTGGGATAATGCATGAGAATATGGCTACGAAAACCGCGTAGTGAATCCGGGATGCCTGTAATCGTTCTGCCCACCAACCGCATTTGAATATCTGGGTTTTGGAGTGTGCCGTAAACAAACAATTTTTCCATGAGATGCCCCTCTCGTCTGTAACCTACTTGTGCTATTCGCCGGGTTTGTGCTGTCCTGTGCCATCTAGCAAGCCGGATAAAAATTTCATCACATCTACGGCACCATCTAATGGATGTTCGCCCGTCATCAGCGCCCTATCCAATGCCTCATCGTTGCGATTCAGCAGCGTTGGTTTGCTGCGATTCTCTGATAGCGACACAATCAGTTCTGCCAACGCCCGCATGTTGGTCGCCAAAACTTGTTTTACATCTGGCGATAATTCATCGCCACGCCCACTCACAACTGAGCGTAGCGTTTCCGTATCAATGCTGACTTGTTTATTATCTTCTGGGTCAAAGCCATCTGCCAATGTCTGCAAGACCCGATACGTAATGCCAATGTCGCGGGCAAAATCTTCTAATGATTTTTGCCCCAATACCCGTCGGACAGCCAGCGCCGTTTGGACGATGCCGCGCATGTCTTCCAGTCCTTTTTTGGCATCGAGGCTTTTTTCTAGTTTTTGTAATTTGACCAAGGGTTGTGTTCCGGCAAATTCACGCCACCAATTAAGGATAACTGTGCGTGCCAAGGAACTCCATGTGGTTGCCCGCCGCAACCGCAGCAAGGATTCAGCGATTTGCGCTTCCGAGGGGATGCCATTTAATTCCAGCACCAATCGTTTCAGTGCGACTCGCAGCATCAAATCGGATTTGGTTTCGGCAGCAATATCCAGCATCATCCATAATATCGCCGATGGCACAAACACATCGGGGTGCTGGCTAAGAATCCGTGCTAATTGTTCAATCAGCAGGGCAGTCCCACCATTCCGACTGCGACTCAACAGCAGTGCTACATAATTATCCGCTTGTTCGCGGTAAGTCAGAATATTGGCGGTTGCCAATTGATTGAGCAGTGCCATCACATCGCTATTGGTACGTCCGCTTTGTTCCAGCGCATTTGCTAAGATGGATTGTAAAGCCCCTTGGCTTGCCAAAGCTGGCGCAACATCATGAAAGAGAGCATCTTCTTGGTCAGCTAAAATTGCTGTAATCAGAACTTCTAATGCCCCTTCTTCCAAACACGCCACGCCGGTTGTCAAAATTTGGCGAATAATGGTGCCGGGATGATAGGTTCCCAACGGAAAATTACCGGGATTTTGGTAAATTTCCCATAACGATTGTGCCGTGACAACCGAAGTGCAGCCGTATTGTTGGTCTAATACTTGATGCAACGCCAACAAAAATAGCTCACGGTTGGTCATAGCGAGGGCTTCAATCGCGCTGGCGTCAAAATTGACCAATGCTGCATACACATCTTCCGGCAAGGCTGCCAATAAGCCTTGGTTACTCATCAAATCTGGCACAATATCCGGGGCGCGGCGGACTGCCAACATCAATAATTCGATTGCCAAAAGTGAGTCATCGGCTGCCCGCAGCAGTGCCGCCCGAATACTATCCCGCAGCACATTTTCCAGATGATAATGAACAGGTTCACGCGCGATAAGACGTAACCAACCGGACAGCGTTTCTGTATCGCCTTCGCTGATAGCAACTTCCAATGATTTGACCGCCGCCAGATGTAAGCGCGAAAGCCACTGCTCAGAGGCTTGTTCGCTGATATGGGGACGGATAAAAGCGTAAACCGCATCTGGCTGGGTTTCTAGGCTTTGTTCCAAGATATGTTGCAGCGCAGCATCTACCCGCGTATCCGCATCCATTTCGCGGGCGATGTATTCTGCGGCGCTCTGATGCCGTTCATCTAGCGTTAAGCGCAGCAATCGTTCCAGATAGGGCAAGCGGAATTCCCCGCGTGGCGGATAATCACTTTCTAGGGCGGCTAAAAGCGGCACAATTGCCAGCGGTGTATCGTTCACAATTGCTGTATTAAGGCGATGCTGCTGTACCAATTGGGGCAGAACTCTCAGCTTGTCTTTGGGTGGCATACTATAGATGGCGATACGGTCTATTATTCGTAGCGATTCGACCAACTGTGGCACATCCTGTTGCCATAATTCCAGCAAATACGCAGCATAAACGCCAAGTGGTGTTCCCTGCTGAAACTGTTGGGTGCGAGCATCAAAAAGCCGGGCATGATGAGTGGGGGATGTATTGCTAAAAACAATGCGTGGATATTTTTCAGGAATAGTAACGGTATGGGTCGTAAACGTTATTTCAGAGCGCAAAGGCAGCGGCATGAGCAGAGTCATGGCATGGATGAGTTGCAAACGGGCGAAGTGGTTGGTTGGAAAATGCTGAATAACCAGACCATCCCCTTGCAAAGCGGCATCCAAAAGTTGGACGAGCAGCCTAAAATTTTGGTCAAATTGCCCTAAGACAGTTTGTAAAATGGCGATGCGTTTTTCTGCTGTCCAAGTGATACTATTGGATAATTCAATAGGTGTTGGATTGGCTATGTCTATAGTTTCGGCAATTTGTTGGAGAAGTTGAATATCATTGCCGATGCTTTCCATGATGAAAGCTGGAACGATGAGATAGCGGTATAAAGGCAGTTCTGGGATAGCTTGCTGCGATAATGCCAAGGCAAGAATATATTGTTCGTCATCATATAATAGCGCGGCTGCAACTGTTTCGGATTCAGTCTGACCCGGCAGCGGTTGCAGCGGAATTTGCTCCTGCCAACGGCGCACCTGTTGGATAGGGGCAGCAGCCGTATGACTGATAATCGTATACGCGCCGTCCGAGCTAGTTTTGCCATAAACAATGTATTCTAAGGGATTATCCACAAAGCGAGTCTCGCGTTTACCCAGCGTCAACGTGCCACATTGTTACTGATAGGGCGTGTTCTTGCAAGTGGTTACATCCTAGTCTAGGTGCTGGATGCGGTGGATAAAGTCCACAGTTTGTAACCGACTCTCCAGAACGTAGCGAATGTAGCCAATCATCACGCGCTCAACATCTGTATGCACAGCATCAGGAATGCGCGTTTTGTTAATTTGCGTATAGGTGCTGCGCTGTAAATGTCGCAGCACTTTTAGCGTAGGCATGGGCAAAGAAATTAATCCGGTGGTATGCGGTGCGCCTTCTGGGGCGACTACCCCGCCATCCACATAACTAAAAAATTGGTCAATCGGCAGCAGCATTTCGTGGGTAATAACGCATTCTTGCAATTCCGGGCGAAACCCCATCTTATCAAGCAGTTGCAATTCATAGTAGCGCACTGCCCGGCGTATATCATCGCTTTGGCATAAACGAGTCAAGGTGTCGTTCAAAAGAACAAATAACCCCGGCGTTGCCCCTTCGCCGCTGTAAGTGAAGCGGTCTAATAATTCAACAATATAACTGGCATAAGCACCGCGCATCAAATCTTCGCGCAAAGGCAAAAACGGCTCAACCAATTCTGCCTGCGCTAGCACATCAATCTCGCGCCCTTTTGAAATTAAGACATCCGCACGGGTATAAAGTTCAACATGCCCGGTTTTGCTGCCTGTGGGTTTACGAGCGCCTTTGGCAATTGCTTCAATTTTGCCATAGGTCGGTGTGAGGAGTGTGACTAAGCGGTCTGCTTCGCCCATGTCACGACGTTTGAGAATAATAGCAGGTGTGCGAAAAGTGCGGGCTGTCATAATGCCAAATTTATCCCTGAAGGTGGCGCAATTATAGCAGGAAATAAGCGAACTCTCAACTGAAAAACACCTGAAATTTACTGAAAAAGACCACGAAAATGATGTTTTTGGGCGGCACTATCGGCTATAATCAAGCTAACGTTGTGTAAATGTTACTGGAAAATACGCCATGGCTTTTTTGACTGTTCATGAACGTGAAACCTTAGCGGCAATTTGTGAAACACTTGTCCCCGCGCTGCCCGGTGATGGCATCGTTGCCCGTTACCAAGCCCCCGAACTGGTCACCCATTTGGAAGAGGCACTCGAACGGGCAACCGATGAAACGGCGCAACGCGATTTAAAACTGCTGCTGAAAGCCTTTGGGCTAAGTGCTTTTAATGGCATCACGGCTGGCAAATGGAAATCATTGCGCCAAATGTCGCTGGCAGAACGCGAAGCCCTCTTGTTTTCATGGGCGAGCAGCCGCATGTTTGTACAGCGCAAGGCGTTTCAGGGTATCAAGCGCATGGCATTGTTTTTGGCGTATAGCAATCCCATTGATGAGTCGCGGCATGTTATCTGGTCGGATATTCAATATCCGGGACCACCGGGAGGGGCAACCGATACTCCCAAAACCATTACGCCTTACGAAATTCAAAATAATCGCACATTAGAAACGGATGTTTTAATCATTGGGTCGGGCGCAGGCGGCGGTGTTGTAGCGGGCGAATTGGCATGTGCCGGGCATGATGTCATCGTTGTTGAAAAAGGCGGTTATCATGCTGAAGCAGATTTTTCCGGCAATGAACTCAAATCCACCGAAGCTCTGTTTGAAAAATACGGGGCATTAACCACCGCTGATACGACCATGATGGTGCTGGCAGGGGCAACATTGGGGGGTGGCACAACCGTTAATTGGAGCGCCTCTTTCCGCACGCCAGAGCATGTTTTACAAGAATGGGCGCAGACCTATGGTTTTGCAGCGGCTATCACGCCAGAATATCAGCACAGTCTAGATGCGGTGATGCAGCGTACCAACATCAGCACAGAAGAAAGCCACCCGAATACGAACAATCGTTTGTTTGCCGAAGGCTGCGAAAAATTAGGCTATCATGTGGGCGTGATTCCACGCAATGTCAAAGGCTGTGAAGATTGTGGCTTTTGCAATTATGGTTGCTCATTTGGCGCGAAACAAGGCACGCTGAAAACATATCTACAAGATGCCTACGAAAAAGGCGCTCGTATTATTGTCCGGGCGCAGGTACGGCGCGTGATGCACGAAAAAGGGCAGGTCACGGGCGCGATTGTGGATGCCACTGATAAAAATGGTCAGGTTCACACGTTGACGATTCGGGCAAAAATGGTGGTTGTTTCTGCGGGCAGTTTGCATACACCAGTCATTTTGCAGCGGTCTGGGTTACAAAATGCTCACATTGGCGCGAATTTACATTTGCATCCCGCCACCGTGATTTTTAGCCTGTTTGACCAGACTGTGAAAACTTGGGTCGGCGCACCCATGACCCGCGTTAGCCAACAGTTCGGCAATCTTGATGGACGTGGTTATGGGGTGACGCTGGAAGTTGCGCCCGCCCATCCGGGTTTAATTGCGGCGACATTGCCGTGGCGCTCGGCGCGTGACCATAAACAACTGGTGCAGCAAACACCTTCTATGGCGAATGTCGTCATCATCAATCGTGATTATTATGGCGGGCGCATTACAACCGATAAAACCGGGGAACCTGTCCTGCATTATGAACTCCACTCCTATGACCGGGCGCATTTGCAGCGCGGCGTGATAGAAGGGCTAAAAGTGCATCGCGCCGCCGGGGCAAAAGAAGTCTACGCGCCGCACAACAGCCTGATAAAATATGTGAATACTGGCAGCGAAAGTGATTTTGTGCGTTATTTGCGCCAAGTGGAAGATGCCGGATTAGAACCCAATGCCTTCCCCTTGTTCAGCGCCCACCAAATGTCAAGCTGCCGCATTGCCAATTCGCCACAGCACGGCGCTCTTAAAACCACTGGCGAAACCTACGAAATCAAAAATCTGTTCGTCGCTGATGCTAGCGCCTTGCCCACCGCCACAGGTGTCAATCCGATGGTCAGCATCATGGGTTTGGCGCACTACATCGCGCAGCAGGTAAAAGCCGCCTTGAAATAGCAACATAGCTTTTATGCTGCCACAGTTTTGATACAAATAGCCTGCTGTGCAGGCTGTTTTCGTTTATCTAAATGACGGATAATCCACACAAACTGAAAAATAAGCGAAGGTAAAAACGGATGATAAAACGCATTCAATCACTGCCGCGTTGGCAGCGGATAATAGTCTTTATTGGGCTAGTGCTGTTGGTGGTTGCCGGGATGGTTGCTATCACCTTGCCCATCGTCACTTTTAGCTATAACGACACACCGCGCAGTACCGCTGTTGCGATGCTAGAAAATATCACCGTGCGCGAATTTGCTCAATTGCCGGATGCCAATGCTTATCCAGCGGCATTGACCATTACCAGCGATGGTACTTTATTTACGGGCAGTTATGTCAACGGGATGGTGTGGCGAATTTCACCTGAAGGCAGCGTAAGCGAAATCCCCGGCACAGGCGCTACGATTGGCGCTATCACCGGGTTAGATGTTGCTGCTGATGGCACATTGTATATTCTGGATAGACGCCAGCCATTAGAAACCCAAGGCGCAGTAGTATGGCGACTAGCCACTGATGGCACGTTAGAGCAAATGACAGAAGCCGATTCCACCATGCTACGGCTGCCCTATGACCTCGCGGTAGATACCAATCAGATTATTTACGTCAGCGATGCTCATCCCCAATCACGCATGATTTGGCGCTATAGCGTGGCGAATCAGACTCTCGACTCTTGGTGGCAGTTACCGGAAGGCAGTGTGCCAACGCGCCTGTTTTATAATGCCGACGACAATACATTATTAGTCGCTGATACGGGCAACAATCGGCTTTATCAGGCTGCTATCAATGCGGCGAATCCGGCGGATGAAGCGACCCTCTTATACGAATTTGCTGGCGACGCCGGAACTGCCCCCGGCTTAGATGGCGTGGTGGTTGCCCCTAACAAGCGTATTTTTGTTGCGGCATTAGGCTTAAATCGGGTGGCGCAACTCAATCCTGAAACAAAGACACTCGATTATTTAGCCGGGGCATTTCGGGGTAGCAGCGATCTTGCCTATGATGCCGCCCGGCAGCGATTATACGTGACCAATTGGGAACAACGGGCGCTGCTGCCGCAGCCCTTTTTAATTTTCCAGATTGATATTCTGCCGCATTTGCCCTTCGCATTAGATGTAATCGAATGGAAGAACTAAAAAATTGCAAAAATCCCTATACATTACAATCCACAAACCTTATTTCTGTGCTATAACGAAAATGCAACAACTATCACAAAGCAGATTACAGAGGTGCAGTGATGAAGCACAGATTAGGCATATGGGGTCTTTTTATCGGGCTATGGGTGCTATTGCTGCCGGTGCTGGCACAAGCAGAATGCCCGGCGATTGTGGAAACAGCCTTAGCGCAAATTGGCGATCATTGTGGCGATTTAAGCCGAAATTCAGCCTGTTATGGGTTTGACCAGATAGTGAGCAGTTTTAGCCAACCACAACCAGACAATTTTTTCAGTGTGCCGCGTGACCGAGCAGACTTAGTGCAACTCCAGACGATTCAAACTCTGCCGCTGAATATCGAAGAACAGCAGTTTGGGGTGGCGGTGCTGAATGCTCAGGCAAATGTGCCAAATTCGCTGCCGGGGCAAGGCGTAATTTTTCTCTTGTTGGGGGATGCAACCCTGAATAACGGGGTGGCGGCTGAAAATGCAACCGAATTGGTACAAGGGATTGAAGTCACGACGATTGGTGATACACCCTTATATACAGTCGCATCACTCTCTGCCAGCATTCAGGAGATTGTCCCCGCCGGAACAAGCCTAAATGCCGATGGGACGATTGTTGGTGGTGAGTGGGTGCGGATTATTGATGATGCTGAAATTGTGTGGGTGCTGCGGACAGCTTTAGAGGCGAACTCGGCTATAGATACATTGCCGGATGTCGGCGCATTAGGGCGTACCCCCATGCAGGCATTTTATTTTACAACGGGTATCAGCACTGCCACCTGCCAAGAAGCCGAGTCCGTGATTGCTATCCAAAGCCCAGAAAATCTCACGGTCAATCTGTCACTGAACGGCGTGGATATTGAGATGGGGTCATTGATAACCCTCACAAATTCAACGCTGACGGTACATCGCGGGCATGTGCGAACTTCGCTGGGGCAGGTCGTGAATACAAATCAGACATTAGAAATTGTTCTTGACCGCAGCGGCAATTTTATCGGTATGGGGGCGCTGCGCGACATCAACGAAGTGGAATTTTCGCGGGGAATGCGCGTGCAAAATGCCATCAATCAGGTGGCGGTTGCCAACGATTGGTCAGAGTATGACATCGTTCCTGTTGGAACACCGCTGCCAACGGAGACACCCCTGTCCCCTGTCGTCAGCCGTCCGGGTTGCGAAGCGGTGCATACTGTACAGCGCGGCGATACATTATTCAGGATTGGGCAGCGATATAACGCCAGTTTGCCCGCTGTCGTCCAAGCCAATCAAATTAGCGAACCCTATATCATTTTCGTGGGGCAAGAATTGTGTATCCCGGATGTTGATGGTGGTTTCATTGGATTAGCCGGGGTAAACCCGCCGCCTGATGGTAGCGTACCACCGGACATTGCCCAAACACCTGAACCCAGTCCTGTAGATTGCAGTGGCTTTCAGCGTGTTTCTGGTGGCGAAAATGTCATTTCTACTTTTAGCTGGACGCCTGTTCCCGCCGCTGACGAATATAAAATCAATATCTATGACACCAACGGGGCGCTCACAGCTTCGCGCTGGTATAAAGCTCCCACAACCGCAGTGGATATTAATATGGGTGAATTTGCTACTGGCGGCATGTTCCAATGGGAAGTAGAGGCACTCATTCGGGGGCAAGGGGTTTGCAATACGGGACGTTCACCGATGTCGCCCACGCCAAGTCGGGGGGGAACACCGAATTGCGCCAGCGCCACCTGCACCCGCCATATCCAACCGATTAGCGTTGCAGGCTTGCCCTAAAACCGACGATTTTCCGACGTTACCAATTCAGAACAATCTTCTGAACCGATTTTGTGATATGCTGCCTATAGTGGACGAAGATAAGAGAGAAAAATACATGACCACATTCACCACTTGGCAGCATAATGTTTTGGATAATCCGGTTGCCCGCCGCGAATGGCTTACATTACGGCGCGGCAGAAGCAAATGGTTTTGGCGTGGTGCGGTGGGCATCACCTTTTTTCTAGCCATTTTGCCTTTGCTGAACGGTTATAATCGTTGGTTTCATCAAACCCTTTCAACAACCTCTGGTTTATTAGTCTTTGCCAACATGGCGGTTTTTGGCGCAGTGGTCTTGCGAACCGTCACCGTAGCGACCGATAGCGTTATCCGTGAAAAACGCGGGCAAACATGGGAACTGCTGGCGCTGACAGGCTCAGGTGTTGGGCGGATTGTGTTGGGCAAATGGTTCGGCACGATGCGCTTTATGCTACGCGATTATTTGTGGCTGTTCGTGATACGGGCGGTGCTATTTTTCTGGATGCTGGCTATTCACAGTACACGCGGTTGGGATTGGCGTGATATTGAAAATATGACATTGGCAAATGTGACGATTGATGTAGAACGTTTGCTGCTTGGCTTGGCAATTGTCGGTGTATTTGGCATCTTAGAATTGATGCTCTCCAGTGCCTTAGGTTTAGCCACTGCCTTTTTCCCATGGAGTCATCGGGCGGGCGTGTGGTCGGCATTAGTAGCACGCATTGGGCTGGCGGCGGCTTTTGGCTTTGGCGTGTTTTATGTCGTTGGCATGATTCGTCCATATCCCTATACCATCTTTTACTCTGATGAAGCGCAGCATTTTCTCATCTCTTTTGCTGGGGCATTGGGCGATAACAGCGCCATTTCAGCAGCGAGTATCTTGATGGATGAGCAGTGGCGACCCGAAGAATATATGGTGTTGGGATTGTTGGCAGCCGTGCCAGTGTATATGCTATTCACAGGCGCGGGACTTGCAGTGGCACACTATACAGCATATCGCCAAGGCGCAAACGTCGGCGGGTTAATGGCGAAATCCAAACCCAAACGTGCCTATACGATGCCAGAATCCGCATCTCTACCCCAAGAGAGCGCACCGAAATCAGAACCCCAACTTGCTGCGGCAACGGCGAGCGCAGCCAATATTTTTGCGCTACCCAATCCTGAACAGTATCGGGTTGAAATATTTCATTATCAGCGGCATTTATCGCGGTTGCTGCTGCGGGCGACCTCAGAACGTGAAACGGTGTATTTGCAATTTTCTGGCGTTGCATATTTGGATGTGCCGTCAGCGTGGCAAGGTGGCAATTTCCGCGTGGGGACTGCTGCCGAATATCAGCAGATGATGCAGGCGGCAAGTGTGGTTGCGAATATGATTACGGCGGATTCCCTCCGGCTGTATCTTGTGGATGGTACAGAAAAACCGCTACGCCTCATGGCGACCAATGCGCTGCTGCTACGCGAATTGCACGATTCAATCGCTTAAATTTCGTGGTTGAAAGCTTGGGCAGATAAGTTATCTGCCCAGCCACTTTGCTTAAAGGTTATTGAAGGTTATTGATTGAGGGCTGCCAAATTTTTGAGTGTTTCTTGTAATGCCCGTTCCCAAGTGGTGTAATCCTGCAACCCAGTTCCCGCCGCATAATTCAAGACATCGGTACCTTCTGCCAAACAGCGGCTATAAATGCTGCCCCCTCTATTCTCCACATCAGCAATAAATGCTAACAAACTGGCATCGGTGACGGAGCTATAAGCAGTCTGAATATGCTCAAAAACTGAGCGATACAACCGACAATTAATAGTAAAGGTCGCACTTGACCCAGTTTCCAGCAGCGTTTGTATATCTAATGCCAAACGTGTCGTGAGATTAATGCTGGCAGGCGTCGGCGAAGCAGTCACGAATGCGGCGGCATTGGCAATCGTTAAATAGATAGACAGGCTATCTAGCGTCAGGGTCGCTGTCTTTGTGCCAATGGCAAATAATGCCAACTGCCCATTAAGCGTTTCATCAGCGGTGAACGTAATCGTATCCGCGCCCTGCGTGATGCTGAGTGTTTGATTTTGTAAAGTCAATTGCAGCGTATCTTCAATTTCTTCTAATGACCCGGATTGCACTAACTGGCGCGATGCTGTAGCAATATTGACGCGCTCAATTTGCCATTCACTCAATGCTGTATCTATGACAAACCGATAAAAATTTTGTTCATTCTGGACGGCGAATAAAATGCCATAACGCTCAATGTCATCCCGGTTGGCAATCGTCATTTCCACTATCACAGCATCCACGCTGCCTACTTGTAGATAAATTGGTAGTGCATCGCCGGGAATGATTAGCGGCTCATTTTCAGAGATGGTTATCAAGGCAGCTGCATCCCTTGCCAATAAATAACCGGGGCTTGGTGTGGCTTGTATGATGATGGGGGACGGGGTGATGGATGGCGTGACCGTTTTTGTAGCGGTGGCGGTCGGCGTCAAAGTCGGTGTCGGCGTCGGTGAAGATGTTGCCGTCGGCGTATCGGTTGCAGCAAGCGTGGCTGTATGGGTAGCGGTGTTGGTGGCAGTGGCGGTATTGGTCTGCGTAGGGGTTGGCGATGATGTTATGGTTGGCGTTAATGTGAAGGTCAGTGTGGTGGTTGGTGTATTCGTGGCAGTGTCAGTTGGGCTGGCAGCTTCGGTGATGACAGCATTCACAGTGGGCAGCATCAAGGTCGGCGTAGGGATGGTTGTTGAATTATTCCCCACTGCCTGCAAAAAGAGAAAAAAAAGTGCCACGATTGTTAAAGTAATCATGGCTGTGGCTGGGGTTGATAGTCTGGAGGGTGTTTTTGGATTTGTGCCATTCGGAACAGTCACACTGGGTTGGCTAACACCGGAAGATGCGCCAATTTTAAGATAATTAATCGTGTTGAAATCCTGCAAATCTGCGGAAAGTTGTGGTTTAAGAGCATCGTGTACAGCGCGAGTAAATTCCAAAACGCTGTTATAGCGAAGATCAGGATGGGGCGCGAGAACTTTTTTCATGATGCTGTTGAGTTCGTCAGGCAGCCCTTCCCGAAAATCGGTGATATTCGGTACAAGCCCTTGGCGTTTACGCTCAATCAGATTCTGATCGAAATCAAGATTTTTTTCAGCATCAAACGGACGCTGCCGAGCAATCAATTCAAAGAATAAGATGCCAAAGGCATAAATATCCGCCCGATGGTCTACCAAGCCGCGTTTATGTTGTTCTGGTGCCATATACGCCATCGTGCCAGCGCCGACAATTTCGGTTTCAAATGTGCCGGCAATGCCCAAATCACCTAGAAACGCCTTGCCCTTGCTATCTTCAGCGGTGGAAATCATCACATTGGCGGGCTTAATATCGCGGTGAACGAAGCGTTCCCGATGAATCGTATCGAGGGCGCGGGCAACCTGAACCATAATTCGCATGACCTCATCCAGCGGAATATGGCGGTTTTGGGCATACATGCTGCGGATAATCTCGGTCAGCGAATACCCTTCGATATAATCCATCACAATATAACTATAATCGGGATGCCCCACAAACCGATAAAAACGCACGATATTGGGATGCGCCAATTTCGTCATATTATCGGCTTCTTGTTCAAAAAACTTAATCAGATAATCTTGGTTATGATATTCAGGCTTCAGAAATTTAATAGCGTACTGATGGGGATTGCCAACTTCCATCGCTTTATAAACGCACGCCATCCCACCCGCGCCGATGAATTCTTCCAAGAGATAACGGTCATCAATGAATTTACCGGGCGCATAATGGGGAGTCTCACAGTTGGCTGGAATCGTCATGCATACACCCTAGATTCAGGCAGGCGATAAATGTTTCCTTCAATACTATAACAGGCAATTACGAGTTTGTCACAATCCGAAATGACTATTGAGCAAAGACTCATGATAACGCATTTACGAAAGCCCCTGCACTCGCATACCGATCCACAGCATCCTTGGACATGGCTCGCATCACTGCATAACAGGCATTGCCCGGTAGGTTCGCTACCAGTACGCCGGGGTCGGGGACAGGCTGGTGCAAATGCGCGAATAAGACTTGCGCCAAAGTGCCTTTATAGGGCAGTTCTCCTGTAAGCATCTCATAAGTGAGTACACCCAAAGCGTAAATATCGGCACGGGCATCAATCGTTTTCAGTTCTTGGACTTGCTCCGGTGCCATATAATCAATGGTGCCAACCGCGCCGCTGCCAGTTGTAGCATTCTCATCCGGGCTTTTGGAAACGCCAAAATCCATTAACACAGCAGAGAATGTTTCATGACGCAGTTGGGTGCGTAATACAATATTGGCAGGTTTTAAATCACGGTGAACATATCCCTGAGTATGAATAACATCCAGTGCTGCTGCCACATCCCGCAAAATAGTCAGTGTCTCGGCAAAACTTAAACGCCCTTGCTGCCGCAAATACGTTTTTAAATCCGTTCCCTCAACCAATTCCAAAGCGAGATAAGAAATGCCATCCTGAACACCAGATTGCAGATAGCGCACGATATTGGGATGATGAAAGTGAGCAGTGATTTGGGCTTCGCGCTCAAACCGCGTGCGAAATTCCGGGTCTTCTGCCAATGTAGGCAGCAAAATTTTGACGGCGACTGTTTGCCCAGAGCAATACCCTTGATAGACTTCGCCCATACCACCTACCGCCAAAACATCCATAAGTTCATAGTCTCCCATCATGCGCCCCGTATACAAACCGGGATTATGAATCGTGGGTTTGCGTCCTGCACGGCGCAAATCGTTCAAATCGAAGCGAAAACCATATAAACGGCGATCTACAAAACGCTGCATCCGGTAGCGCGTGGGGTTAAACAGCAAGCCCACTAACACCGCCCCAAAAATTGTGATGGCGGTGTTATCCTGAAGCCCAAATAATGGCTGTAGCAGGCGTATCACCACAATAAACAACAATCCCAAGATAATGGTGACGGCACCATACACCAACGAGCGATTAATCACCAAATCAATAGCAAAAAGGCGAAAGCGCAGCACGGCAATCGTCAGCGAAATCGGAATGACTGCTGACAAAACATACGGAATGGTGATAGATAGGGCGGTATCGGTATTCAGCAATAAGGGCAAAAAATATAACGGGATAAGACTGACGCTGGCAAGAATCGCGCTCCACAAAATCCATAATGTTTGTGACCGCTGGATGGGGTTTTTGACTTGCCGCAAAACACGGGTATACACCACAATCGCAAAAACCAACAATAAATTGGCGCACAGGATAGCCACCCGATTGCTATTGACCAAGCCCGATTTGGTATCATCCGCAAGAATAACTGACAATGTGACTGGAACAACATAGACCAAAAATGTAATGAGGGGAAACAGGCGGGGATACCGCTGCAACAACGGGTGTTTTTGCGGAAAAAAAAGCGCAAAATTCAATCCGGCGACATACTGTAAGCCATAAAAAAACTGTTCCCAAAACAATTGCACGCTTAATAGAGGGGGATGCACTAAAATCGAAAATTGAAAATTAAATAAATCCCCATAATATGCCAAAGCCCCTATCATACAAAACAGCATCAGCCGCTGTGCCGCCCCATCTTCGGGGCGTTTCCAGAGGACAAAAGTGCCTAACCCAAAAAATGTTAGTACAATGATAACTCGTGGCGGATAACTCAAAAAAGCCAAGACGACGTTCATGGGCTGCTGCGGTACATCCAACAATAAAGGGGCATCATCCCGTAAAATGTGATACCGAATAATTGCGCCTGATTGCCATCCTGCATGATTCGGTATCCCTGCCAACCACTCGTCCAGCGTGTAACCATCCACGCGGGCAAGAATGTCGCCGTCTTGCAGGGGACTTTCACGGGTATCAACTTTGTAGCGCAGCAAAAAGCCGCGGTTATCTTCGGCGGCAAAACTTTCCAAATCGCCTGTAAAACCATCCACAGGCAGTTGGCTATATGCCAGCGTGAGCAGGATAGCAGCGGATACCAAGATAGCCCATATCACCCACCAAGGCGATAATGGCGGATTTAATGGACGAGTAATTTTTTGGGTAGGTTGACGCCAGTTGGTCATCATAAACCGGATTTCTGATGAGACAGAGACAAAAATTATTGCTTGATTGTAGCGTAATCCATGAAAATCATCACTTCTAGCATTGAACCTGTTTTGGCTATCTGCTAAAATTCTGCGCCGGGAATTCACCCACGATTATCAAAAATCACACATGGGGACTTTGGCGGGTGTTGTCGCGGAGCGCGATTATTTGCTAAGGGATGAACGATGTGCGAGCTTTAAACACCATCTAGGAGAATTAACACGTTATGCCTTCAGCCATTACCATGAAAAAACTGCTGGAGACCGGGGTTCACTTCGGTCACCGCACCACCAAATGGAATCCGCGTATGGCGGAATTCATTTTCGGCGCTCGCAATGGTATTCATATTATTGACTTGCGACTCACCCTTGCCAATTTACATGCCTATCACGATATTATCCGTGATTTGGTGTCCAACGGCGGCACGGTCTTGTTCGTCGGCACCAAACGCCAAGCACAAGAATCCATCCAACGTGAATCGGCACGCTGCGGAATGCCGTATGTGAACACACGCTGGTTAGGTGGCACCCTCACCAATTGGCGGACTATCCGCAGCCGGATTGATACCCTCAAAAAACTGGAAAAATCCAAAGAAGCCGGCGATTTTGCCCGCCTGACGAAAAAAGAAGCCTTGCTCAATGAGCGTAAAATCGAAAAATTGCTCATGCGCCTTGGCGGTCTGCGCGATATGAAACGTCCACCGGATTTGCTGGTGGTCGTGGACACAGAACGCGAAATTACAGCGGTTCAAGAAGCCAATACGCTCAATATCCCGGTCTTGGGGATTGTGGATACCAACGGCAACCCGGATGTGATTGATTACATTGTTCCGGGCAACGATGACGCCATGCGCTCGATTCGTTTGCTGGTTTCGACGATTGCGGATGCCATCATTGAAGGCAAAGCGATGCGTAAAGGCGAAATGGCAGAGGAAGAACCCGAAGATGTTGTCTCGGCATATGATGATAATGCCTCTGACGACCAACTGTTGGGCGAATCCACGAAGCGCAATATCAAAGTGTTGGACAAACTACGCGATGCTAAATTGTTTGACGAAGACGAGGATGTTTAATCGTCTTACCCCCATCGGGAAAGTATCAAGGGCGGCTCAGTGAGTCGCTCTTGTTGTGAATAGGCTTGATTGATTGAGAGACTAGGAAGAGATCCATGACGCAAATCACCGCACAAATGGTCAAACAACTGCGCGAAATGACGGGCGCGGGTCCGCTGGATTGCAAAAAGGCACTGGAAGAAATGGCGGGCGATTTGGACAAAGCTGCCAATTACCTGCGTGAAAAAGGCATCGCCTCTGCTAAGAAAAAACTCGGCAAAGGGCGTGTCATGAACGAAGGCGTGATTGAAATTTATCAGCATTTCAATAAACGTTTGGGCGTGATTGTGGAAGTCAATTGCGAAACTGACTTCGTGGCAAATACCGACCAGTTCAAAAATTTTGCGCGCACCGTTGCCCAACATATTGCCGGCAGTCGCCCCCAATATATCCGCCGTGAGGAAATCCCCCAAGATGTGTTGGATGGAGAACGTACTATCCAAGTCAACCGCGCTATCGAAGAGGGCAAAAAGCCCGAAATGGCGGAAAAAGTTGCCGAAGGACGTATGAACAAGTTCTATCAGGAAACGGTGCTGATGGAACAACTTTGGTGGAAAGATGAAACCAAGACAATTGCCCAATTGTTGGAAGAAACGGTTTCCGGCGTTGGCGAAAGCATCCAAATTTCCCGCTTTGCTGTCTTTGCCTTGGGCGAAAACACCAGTGAAAACGGTGATGAAGAATAAGCAGTTGTCGCTGTATGGCTATTGCGGGGTTATCCGGCATTGCAGACAATGAAACGGAAAAGGATTGGCATTTGCCAGTCCTTTTTTTTCGTGTGTTTTTGATAAGTTTCAGCCAAAGGTTAGTATCTTGTTGCTCAAATTGCTTACTCGTCTAACATTAGCGTTTTGCTTGCTTGGCGGTGGCTTAATCACAGTTATTCTATTTACTGCTCAATTATTACCAGCAATGCAAATTATCTGGATACCAAGCACAGGTGCGTATGAAATCTTTGCTATGCATGTTATGGACACTCGCACTTATGTTACTTATAGCTTCAACGAATCATATATTCCAAAAAACCATTACTCTTGGTCAAATAATAATTGTCATGTATTGAGTTATAATAATATTAATATAACAGATACTTTGCTTTCAATCGTTAATTTTAAATCTATGAAATTGAAACAAATATACTTTTCCAATTTTACCCCTAGTGAACACTATCAATGGTCACATGATAGCAATTGGGGACTTTTGAGACACGATAGTCATTTTTATATTATTGAAAATACAACGCTCAACATCACAGATTTGAGCGAGTTTTCATCTCTAAGAACCACGTTTTCACCTGATCTCAGTCAAATGGCTTATGTAAAAACTGATGGTAACAAATACTCTACTTATATTCGCAACCTTAGAACTAAAGAAACTAGATTGGTTATCCAAGAAATTATTGATGATCCAATGCTAACTCTTTTAACACCAGACCAAAACCGTAGATGGGAATGGTCGCCTACTGGCAAATATATCACATCTCCTAGATTTGGCGCTTATGAGCATCCTTTTGGCAAAGTTATCACACTTATCGATTTGGAAACAAATCAAATTTCTTATCTCACCAGCTTGCCCCCATTTTTACTCCAAATCGTTTGGTCATCTAATGAGCAATATATAGCTTTAGTTGCTGAACACGAATCTAATAATTATATTTATTATCCATATATATATGATATTTTTAATGATAAATTAACTGAATTAGATTTAACTCTTTTCGGTGAGGGATACTTTACCAAGCCTTTTTGGTCGCCTGATGGTAGCAAAGTGGCATTCATTGGAATAAATTCGCAAGATTTACTAGAAGTTTTGGTTGTAGATGTTCTTAACAAGAAACAATCGAAAACTTCACCCTCTCAAACAGGTTTTTCACCGTATTATTCGGATTATCAGATTTGGTCTTATAACAACCGCTGGTTAGCCATTCCATCAAATGGATTTATTCAAATCTTTGATGTTCTAACTCAACAATGGGTTTATCTTGAAGTAGCTCCATCTTTTGAATTGCTGGGTTTTCTCCCACACAGCAATACCTTCGCCTATGCGTTTGATAATTTTGACAAAACCGTGACTATCAAACTTGTTGATTTATTAAATGACGAACTCGTAACTACCACACACGTAATCTCTTATTATGTAAAAACAGAAAGTATGGAAATAGAAATTTGTAAATAAATATTAATTTTTATAAATTTTATTTATCAATAATAGAAAACCAATCCTATTTATATAGCTATGAAGGAGTCCAAACATCGTGTCTACGCATAATGGCAACACCTCGGCATCCCCTTATAAGCGTGTTGTGCTAAAACTCAGTGGTGAGGCGCTGGCACCAGAAAAAGGGGAATTCGGTATCGCCCCGCAAAATGTGGATTTTATCGCCCAAAAAATCCGCGAAGTGTTTGATTTAGGCATCCAATTGGCGGTGGTAATTGGCGGGGGCAATTTGTGGAAAGGCGAGATTGGGGTGAATCGCGGCATGGATCAAACGACTGCCGACCACATGGGCATGATTGCGACAGTGATGAATGGCTTGGCGCTGCGCGATGCCTTTGAACGCAATGGCATGTCTGCCCGCGTGCAAACCGCCGTTCAAATGAATGAAGTGGCAGAACCTTATATCCGACTGCGTGCCATCCGGCATCTGGAAAAAGGGCGTGTCATCATCTTCGCGGGTGGCACAGGCAACCCTTATTTTACGACGGATACGGCGGCAGCATTACGCGCCAATGAAGTGAACGCCGATATTGTCATCAAAGCCACCAAAGTCAATGGCGTTTACGACTCTGACCCGCGCAAGAACCCCGATGCCGTGCGCTTTGACCAACTGAGTTACCAAACCGCAGTAGAAAAACGATTGGGGGTTATGGATTTAACGGCGTTTACGCTGTGCCAAGAAAACAAAATGCCCATTCTCATCGTCAATTTTTGGCATGAGGATGATTTGCTGAAGGCGATGAAGGGCGATACCACTGTCGGCACTTTGATTAGCTAAAATCACAGGGGCTGTGATAGCCCCTGTTGGTTTTTAAAATAAATCTTCGATTGCGCGGCGCAGAAGCTGTCCTTGCAATCGTCCCTGATGACCTTGTGCTAAATTTAAACCGATGATGAGGGTGGTGCCATCTAGGCGCACACCGGGGCTATCTGCCAGCATAAACCGAACACTTCGCAAGTGGGCGCTGAGAGTTTCTTTCCCCACTAAAGTTTCGAGGATGTCCAGTAGCGTCTGGGTGGTTTCTTCTAGTGCGGCATTCAGATGAAATAATGCTGCGCCTGTTTGCGACAAAGCATCCGCATCAATCTCCAATTGGAGGGCGACACCGCCTATGGTATTTAATCGCTCGGCTAATTGAACTGTCTGTTCCCGAATTTTAAGGCGGGTGGGCTGCATTCCTTCCGGCACAAGCTGCGGTGTATCCGATTGCAGCAAATAGGCAACCTGTGTCATGTTGGTAATCGTTACCGCTTCAATCGAAACCAATGGCACATATGCGACATCCGCATCGGGGAAACGCTCGCCCGGCGCAATGCGATGCAGCAGCAGGAGGGGTTCTGGGTTGCGCCCAACCAATTCCAACCGTATCACATTCCCGCTTAATTCGCGCCCACTCACCAGATGCAGTGCCACCATCGGCAGGGGAATTTTTTCGCCATTGGCGGCACGCTGCCACAACGCGGCGGCTTGTTCCAAAAGTTGGCGTAACGGTTTTGGACGTAATTGAGCTAACAGATGCCAGTTATCGCTCATAAGCCATCTTCGATAACACGTTGAATATCGTAACTCATGGGGTAAGTTTCATCCAATTTATACGCCAGTTTCAGCGTGTTATCTGCAAACAGGGTGCTGTTTTCACCAGCGGCACTGTAGGTCAGCGTCACTTTTTTCATGCCTTCCTTGAGAACACCTTTGGAAAATTCTTTCATGCAAATATCCCGAATGGCTATCTGTACCTGATAAAATGTTGTTTCGATACTTTCCAACGCTGCTATATTTTTATCGCCAAAACTCGCCTCATCAAATTCCCATTCAATCAGCACATCCATCAATTCTTTGGTTTCCTCAGCAATTTTGGGGACAATCGTCGTTTTTAAATCATGAATGAGTTGTTTTTCGCGCAATCCCATCGGCATAACCTCCTCATTTAAACGATTAAACACTGCTTATGATAACAAATATTGTAATGAATTCGGGAGATACACACAATCAAAACACCCCTATTCACAGCCAATCCATAACAAACTCATAAAAATTCGTGTGTTCCGCAACCCCTTCTTCAGCAGCGCGTATTAATGCATAAGAACAGACACAAGGATAGGGAAAAACACGATGGATAAGCCTAAAAATGATCATAAAGTAAAAAATAATGACCAGAATCAGCCGCTACCGGGACTTTTCATTCTGATTGGTATCGTGCTGCTAGTGGCGGTCTTTGGGGGAGATATTTTCGGCACTGCCTTTGGTTTTATTGGCGATGCGATGGGCATGGTCTTTGGATTTATTGGTGGTGTGTTCGGCTTGGTCTTTGGGCTGATTGGTACGATTTTGGGATTTGTCTTCGGGCTGATTGGGCATATCTTGGGGTTTGTCTTTGGCATCATCGGTTTGGTATTCGGTCTTGTCGGCGCGATTTTGGGGATAGTGTTTGGCACTATCATGATTTGGCTGCCACTGGCGTTGATTTTTGGCGGCGCAAAAATGTACTGGCACACCCAATGCCATGACCGCGATGATTATGACGATGGTGAAAAGAAAAAGAAGAACGATTTCGACTATGATTATGTCTAGGTGCTTGGCTTAATCATTGCCGACGGTATATCCAAGGTATTGTAACGCCCGATCAACGGCTTCTATCACCCCAGCATCTTCATTCTCCAGAGCCGCCACCAGCGGCTCTATGCAGGTCTTATCACCGATATGACCCAGAGCTAAGGCAGCACTCCGCCGGACGTTGGAACTGTTATCGGTCTGCAAACACTGAATCAACGCATCTCGCGCTTGTTTATCGCCAATTTTTGCAAGCGCCCATGCCGCATTATAACGCACCCATTCGTTATCATCGTATAAAGTGACTCGCAACGCTGCTGCCGCTGACATATCGCTGATTTCGCCTAGAGCATGGGTAACGCGCATCCGTACCCATGCATCACTGCCCTGCAAATGGGGAATAAGCATGGGAATAGCTTGGACTGCTCGCAATTTTCCAAGTGCTTCGGCAGCGGCGCTACAGGTTAAGGCGTCCGCATCATTTAAAGCGGCTATCAAAGCGGGAATAGCCCGCTTATCACCGAGCCTGCCTAATGCCAAAGCGGCATGAAGCCGAATGCTAGTGGTAGATGCTGTTAGGGCTTGCATGAGTGGCGGAACGGCTTGCATATCGCCTAATTCGCCCAATGCCTTGGCAGCCCAATCTTGCACACGCTCATCGCTATCCCACAAGGCATTGACTAGCGGCGTGACTGCCCGCTGGTCGCCCAATTCGCCCAAAACCCACGCCGCCAAATAGCGGACTTGAGGATTAGCATCTTGCAACGCATTGAGCATAGGGTCAACGGCAACATCACCCAATTCAATAAGCTGGATAGCCGCACTTTGATATACGTCATAATGGTCAGCCGCGAGATTTTTGATGAGACAAGCGATTTGTGACATGATGTAACTCGATGATTAACTCATGCAACTCTATCCGACACCATCATGATAGTATAGCGCGACAATGTAATTCAAGAGGCGTTAATCCTCTTCGCCACGCAATAATTCAATCGTTTGTTTTTCCAATTCCCACAAATCGAGTTTCTCTTGTTGGCGCACTAATTTTTGCAAACGCGGATAACCGCCTGTATATTCCCGCGCCCAATCACGGGCAAAGGTTTCATTACGAATTTCATCTAAGGTGACTTCCATCAAGCGTGCCATCTTGGACTCGTTAAAACGTTCCAAGCGACTGAGCGTACCAAATTGTGCTGTGAGCGATGACGATTGCAGCGCGTGCAGCAACCCATGAATCGCAGCGCGACTCAGGTAATCGTTTAATTCGCCCGAAATATACAAATCCATCATCGCAGCTTCGGGTGGATAGCCGCGTGCCAAGAGCAAATTAGCTGCCGTCGTCAGGACATGATGAACAGCGGGTAAAATTGCCTGCTGCATGAACAAATCCAGTTCCGTTTCTTGCTCAATCGTGACTTCAACTGCCCCTGCCCGCAGTGACCCTATGGCTTTCGCCAACGCCAAAATCGTGTCCCACAAGTGACCACTGGCATCTTGCCCGGCAGCCACACAGCTATAAAAACCTTCGCCACTCAGGTAGCGTTCCCGAACAGCATCGCCAAAAGTACGTGGCGCAATTAAGCCCACATCCACGAAGGGCGGCGGCTCAATAAAGCCAAAGGCAATGTTATAGCCGCTGGCAAAAATCAGCGTGTGTGCTTTATGCAGGTATGGCGAAATTTTTTCGATGTAAACTTGGGGCATGACTTCATCGGGCAGCAGCATCAGCAAAATATCTGTGTTTTTGACCACTTGTTCAATCGGCAAGGGGGGTAAACCATCGGCAAGTGCCACTGCTTGTCGGTCAAGATTATGCACGCCTACTTGCAATTTAACACCGCTATCCTGCAAGTTGAGCGCCACCGGGCGTCCAAGTGAGCCATAGCCAAGGATGCCGACAATTTTGTCTTGTAAAATGCTAATGTTGCTATCTTCTTCATGGTATACGATGGGCATATCACATCCTGAATCAACTATACGCTGCCTAACCACACGGGCAAATCATACCCATTGCGGTGGAAACCATAACGTTCATACAATCGTTGCGAATGAATATTGGTACGTTGGGTGTTGACGGTAATTGTGCGAACCCCACGCCGCGAAAAACGCCGAATCAAATCATCTAACAGTGCTGCACCTATTCGTTGTCCCTGCACATCGGGCGCGACAGCCAAGCGTGCCAGATGCCCACTGGTATGATGCCGCGTGCTGATTTGATAGCCCACGACACGGTTATCCAGCGTTGCGATGGTGGCGCTGGCAGCAATCCGTAATGCTTGGCGCAATTCTTCCGTAGACATCTGCCAAGGCGGCACAAACGCTGTGTGGTCAAGCGCAACAATATTGGGCAAATCTTCCAAATAAGCATCACGCAGACGTACATGATTGGGCGTCAGCGCAGGCAATTCGCCGCCTGCCCGGAATAATGTCACCACATCTTCGCCATGTATAAATCCCGGCAAGGGCATTAACTCATCGAGCCATTGATTAATTGCCAATATCCCAACATGGTGCAAGTCTATCACGTTAAGCTGCGGTTGTATCTCATCCCACAACAGACGCAAGATAAGCGCCGGGTCACGATAATGATGGAGTGCCAGCAAACGTATCCATGCCGCTTGATTCACAGGCATCGAGACGCCCATAAATCCAATGGCATTGTCTTTTAACCAGACAATACGGACGCATACTTCGGGCAAATCTAACCACTGCCCCACTTTATGCCAATCCAGATGAATATGGGTGCGGCGGCTGTAAAACATTAGATTTAGCAATGCCTCACGGTAGCGACGTTCATAAGGCGTGGTGGAAAGCGTCATTTGGCATTACGTTTCATACGGATGGCATAAGTGGGCGCAACAACTTTGAACATGACACAGCAGCGTTCATCCAGCAAACGGCTGGTCAAACGGCTTTCAATTTCACCCATATTTTTGAGCGTAATCACCGTCGGCAAACGCCGCACATACCGATAATCTAAAATCTGGAAAATTTTTTCTCGCGCCCATTCCGATGCTTGGCGAGTGGCTAAATCATCCACCACCAACAGTTTCACATCGCGCAGCATTTGGAAACGGCGTTCAAAACGATTGCTGATGCTGGTGGCACTATACGATTCGCGCAGGTAATCCATCATATCGGCGGCGGTGGCAAAAATCACAGTGTCGCCGGCATCGCGCCGCTTGAAGGCGATTGCCGCTGCCAGATGAGTCTTGCCGTTGCCATGCTGCGTTTTGCCGTCGGCATCATCCCCGGTTAGCACGAACCAACCATGCGGATTCGCAGCGTAACTCATACAGGCTTGTTGGAGACGCTGCAAATGCTGGCTTTCAGCCGATGTGAGGCGGGTATTGGCATCGAAATTAGCGAAGGTCATATCGGCATAATTAGAAAGATTCGCCAACAAACGGTCTTCATTGCTACGAAAAGTGCGGTAATCCGGGGCGCTGATGCGGGCGTGATGCACAATTTGGGTATCGAGCAAACGGCTTCGCAGCCGGGCATCCAAATCATTGATATTGACATTGGTCGTGATAATCGTGGGGCGCTTATGACTGTAACGATGATTCAACAGTTGGAATAATTTTTCCTGCGCCCAAGGACTGGGATTTTCAACACCCAAATCATCCAGAATCAACATGGTCGCGTTGCGTACCCGGTCAAAGGTCTCGTCAAATGTGGATTCGGCACGCGGGTCATAGGCTTGGCGCAGATAATCCAGCAAGTCGGGCGTCGTCACAAATAATACAAAATCGCCTTGTTTTAAACGATGATGTCCCACTGCTGCTGCCAAATGCGTTTTGCCACACCCATAGCCGCCTTCTAATAACAACCAACCTTCCGGTTGGATAGCGAAAGTACGGGCAGCATCAAACGCCCGCATGAGCGAATCACGTTCTGGCGGTGGATAATTGGGATTCACCTCAAAATTTTCAAATTGCTTATCGTCAAAAGCCTCCAAATTGCTCAAGCGGCGCAAACGTTCTTGGCGTTCTGTATCGGCTTCTACTGGATAATTGGGGCAGCGGAACAACTTGCCAAAACGGCGGTCTTCGACTGGTACATCATATTTGATGACGCCCATGCCACTACACAACGGGCAGGGTTCTGCTGGATTTTGCGGATTCACGCAGACCACATGCAGCGGCGTTGACTCACGATTTGAGATAATCGTCGTATTGTCCGGGGAGATATGATTCGCCAGTGTGTCGCGCAGTCGTTTCATGGTCGCGTTTCCCTTCGGTTCGCCAGCGGTCTAAAATCGTGTGGATGTAGCGCCAACTGCGCTTATTGTTTTCGACAGCTTGTTTAATGGCATCTTCCAACCAACCCGCCGGAAAGTCTTTTTCAGCATCTTTCAAGGCGTCGGCAATCATTGGCGTCAGCAGCCCAATATTCTGTTCGTATAATGTATAAATATTCGGGCGCTCCGGCAAAATCTCGATGAGCGTCTCTAGTCCGGGCTGCCATCTGCCAGCGTGAATTTGTTGGATAGCTGTGCGTCCCCGCGCAGTATTCATAAAGTATAACACTTGAGCGCCATTTGCCAGCACAATTTCGGCGCATAGCAGCGCCCCGCGTGCGACGGCTTTTGCCAGTGCTGCCTCTAAGATAGCTGCGGGGGTTTGGGCAGGGTCACACACTGCCAAGCCTTGCATCAATGCGGCATCGTTTAAAAAATCGCGCTGAAGCAGATAACGATATGCGCCCTCTTTTTGCTGTAATGCCCGGAAGCAAAACAGCATCACTTTCAATTCTGCCAAATCATCAATCAGCGGCAGCAAATCGCTAAAAAATTCAGCATATAACGGAATCGTTTTCTGCTTGCGAGAAGAAAATCCACCGAAAATTGTGGGGGATGGTGTAGGGTTCGGTTGCTGTTTAAATCGAGATGGCATGAGGTTGTTTATTCCAAATTGCTCAAATCCACGCGATGTACGCTGGCGTCCATAAATTTTGTGAGTTGTTTTTCAAAGTAGAGCGAGATAGTGCCTGTGGGACCATTACGATGTTTCCCCACAATCACCTCTGCCTGATTCGGAAATTCCGTCGCTTCGTTATAAACCTCATCTCGATACAGAAACATCACAATATCGGCGTCCTGCTCGATGCTATTATGTACATACATATTGTTCGCCGTGAAATTAGCATTTCCCGGAACAGTTAAATCGTAAACATCGGTTTCGCCATCCGGTTCGATAGAAACGATTGAATCCCAATACACATCGCTGTTTGCCCTGAAATTCGGCACTGCAATGTAATCATCGGTTGTTAATTCGTCCAGTCGTCGCCAACCCTGAATCGTCAAAAACTTGTGATTAGCTGTAGCGCGAATAGTACGCCCTAATGCCGTTGTCATGCGATAAACGGGTTTTGTGCCAGTGCAAAATGAATTGGTTACTGTGCCGGGTTCAAGTTTCCAAGTATGGGTATTCAGGCTAAGTACCTGAAAGCCTGTTTTGCCCATCAAATCCCGTATTGGCACATGCTGTCCGGCGGCGGGCAAATAAACCAATGTATCACCCGCGAGACAACCTGATTCGCGTAGGTCAGATAACACTGGTCGTTTATCATTACGTTGTTCGACCGCACGCGATAACTGCGCCGCCGAGATGACCGGGATATTAAACTCGCGTGCTAATTCTTTCAGGTTACGGCTGATGTAGCTGATTTCCTGTACACGATTATTTTCATAGCCTTTGCCTGCATTCATCAACTGCATATAGTCTATCAAGACCATATCCAAGCCAAATTCATGCAGCAAACGGCGGCATTTCGTGCGAATTTCCATGGGCGACATAGCAGGCGTATCATCAATAAAAATCGGAAATTCGCTGATGCGCCCCACGACTTCTACGAAGCGGCTTTGCTCCTGAGGTGTCAATTTTGCTAAACGCAATTTTTGGACATTAATGCCCGATTCCATCGAGACCATGCGCTGTACCAGTTGGTCTGTTCCCATCTCCATCGTGAAAATGGCGATGCGTGCGCCAACACGGGCAGCATTCATAGCGACAGTGAGCAGAAAAGACGTGTTATGGCACACAATGCCATTGGCAACAAAAGCATGACCTTCTGGCACAACCAAATCGTAAACGTGCTGCCACCCGGTTTTTTCAACGTGCGTGATAGCATCCTGAGAGTGGTGGCTCTTTGTAACGATACAATCTCCACACTGCAATTCTTGGAGCGATTTCCAGACTTTTTCGCCTTGCTGATTGAGTACCAGTACCGGATGGTGATATGTTCCTGCTATCGAATAGCCAGCGCGGGTGGTGATTTTGAGTGTTGGTTTGATACCACCATCATAAAAATGCGATGTTTTGCGAATGCCATCTGGTGCTTGAACTTCGATTTCCAATGGGTAATAGCAACCGCCTTCGTCATCGGGGATGCCTGTAACCCCTTGTGGTTTAAGCGCCGCCAGCGGCATAAGCCCATTTTGCGTTGAAATCAGCGCATTGCCAGTTAAGCATTTTCCCATGCCCGGTCTGCCCGCAAACACCAACAAATCCGATTTCTGGAAGCCGCCTAGCAGTTGGTCTAAATCGCGGAAACCCGTCGGAATACCGGGCGTCTCTTTGCGATTTTGCAGCATGTATTCCATGCGGTCATAATAGGCGCTGACGGCTTCCCACATGGGCGTGAATTCGCGCCGCTGCTGGCTTTCGCCAATACTAAAAATCGTTGTTTCGGCTTCGGAAATCACCGCATCAATATTTTTTTCTTCGTTCAGCGCCAACACACGGATTTTATCCGATGCTTCTAACATGCGCCGCCGGATGGAAGCCCGATGCACAATCTGCCCATAGACTTCGGCATAAATCGAAGTGGGAGTATTGTTAATCAATCGGGTCAAATAGACGCGACCGCCAATATCATCCAGCACGCCCATGTTCGCCAATTCTTCAGCGGTAGTTAGCGTATCCATTGGCTCATTACGTTCCGATAGGCGAAAGAATGCCTGCCAGATATATTGATGCCGCAGCATAAAAAAATCTTCAGGGCGCAAGAAAGCGGCGACGGTGATAAAGGCTGATTTGTCTACCAGAATAGAACCTAAAACAGCCTCCTCCGCTTCTTGGCTGTAAGGGGCAGCAGGATTTTCCAGCATCGGTGTGGTTGGACGGGTCATAGGCTGTTTTGATAGCATTCGTCTGATAATAACAAACGGAGGGGTGATGCCCCTCCGCAGTGGTCATAGATGAGGGTGGGCGGAAGATTGCCCGATACACACTTATTTTTTCTTCTCGTCGTCGTCCAATTCATCCAAATCCAGCGAATTTAAAAAGTCAGCAAAGGCGCTTAATTTGCTCTCGTCTACCCGTTCTGGGGCGGCTTCTCGTGGGAAGTCTTCCGCCTCATATTCGGCTTCAGTCTCCGCATCTAAGTCAATGTCATCTTCAGGTTCAACTGCGGATTTATCCATAACCGCTTCGCTGACGAAAATCGCACACCGGACGCGCACGGCTAAGGCAATGGCATCGCTGGGGCGGGCATCAATTTCAATCTTTTTGCTATTCACATTGACAACGATACGGGCATAAAAGGTATCGTTTCGTAAATCGTTGATCAAAATATAATCTACTCTGCCACCCATTTCGCTAATCACTGATTTTAATAAATCATGGGTCAGGGGGCGGGAATGATGTTGTTCTTGAAGTTCAATGGTAATAGCTTCTGCCTCGAATTGTCCGATAAAAATCGGCAAATAACGCTCGTTGCTCAAGTCTTTTAGAACAACAATGCGCTGCTGATTCATCAGACTGACTCGAATGCTGTTGACTTCCACTTCTATCATAGGTCACTGCTCGATTCGCTCATGTGTCTGATGTTGATTATACACGCTCCATACGGCATCGCAACACAAACATTGGGCGCTTCTCATCTATTAATATGACAAAGCACATTCTTCATGATGCCAAATATCATGCATTTGCCAAAAATAGTTTACAGGTAGACGCAAATAAGAGTTTACTAGATGCTTAGGAAGGGCAGACAATCCAGAGGGAAGGCTTTGATGAATACGATTTTGGTTGGTTATGCCAGCGTTCATGGCTCTACCGCAGAAATTGCCCATTATATTGGGCAAATTTTGGCTGAAAAACATTTTTCCGTCTCGGTACAATCCGTAACGGAAATCAAATCACTGGAATCTTATGATGCTTATGTTTTAGGCACTCCTGTGCAAACTGGCATGTGGCTCAAACCCATGTTGTCGTTTATCCATCGCAATCGGGATACGCTGGCTACATGCCCGGTTTTCGCTTGGATGACCTGTGTGCGTATCTTAGAGCCGGGTGGATTTGACCATGCGATGCAGCATTATGTGCCACCGGATTTATATCGCTTGCCGATGTTGCGTGATTTGCAGATTTTTCCGGGACGCCTGCGCCCAGAAGATTTGAACAGCGATGAACGCTGGACAATTTATCTGCGTTATGATGGCGCAGAAAAAATGAGCAACCTGCGCGGTGATTTCCGCGATTGGGGACACATCAAAGAATGGGCAGAACACATTGCTGCCCAATTGATAGAAGCACAGTCCTAAATTTTGTCTGTTCAATCAGCATATAGACGCTACACTAGCTTCATGTTTTGATAAAACAGGGTGCGAGATGGTTGTGTCTTTTTTGCGTTGGATAGTATTCATCATGCTTTGTGTGGGGTGTTTGCCACAAATTCCGCTGCCGCCTGCTTCACGCACATTCAACATGGGCGAGCAACTGCTCGATGAGTCGTTTGACGCGCCGGGGACTTGGGATACCTATAATCTGCAAGGGGCTTTTCTGGGCGTTACCAACGGCGGCTATCAGATACAAGCAAGCATCTCGCAATATGTGTTTGGTTTGCAGCATGTGCAATATGAGAATGTGGTCATTGAAGCCGAAGTCTACCTCAAGTCCGATTATCGTAAAGGCATTTTTGGCGTCATGTGCCGCGCATCATCCGCTGGCAAAGGCTATTATTTTGTCGTCAGCGCAGATGGTAATTTTTCGATTCGGCGCAGTGCTGCTAACGCCGTAGACCCACTAGTGCAATGGCAAGCCACAACCGCACTCAACACCGAAACGGGGCGAAATCTGCTGCGCGTCGTGTGTGTGGATGATTATTTGGCATTGTATATCAATGAACAATTTGTAGCGGATACGACGGATAGATACTATCGGCGCGGTACAATTGGCTTAACCGCCGCCCTTCCCACACGGGCAAAAGCCGGGGATATAGTGGATATTGTGTTCGATAATGTGCGCGTGTGGGCAGCAAAATAGATTTCCTTGTGTTGAAGCATTTGCTGAATGAGACACGTTGGTTTTGGGTATATTGCCCCATATCCCGATAGCACCCTATTTTTTACCACGCCCATATCACAGTCAACCTATTTTATTGCCCAAATAAATCGCTTGGGTTATGCTTGCTGGTAGTATTTATAGAAAGGATTTTTTGATACATGACGGCTCCTACAAAAAATGGACATGCCTTAAATGAACGCAGCCGCACCCTAGTCGCCGGACCTGACCGGGCAGGCGCACGCGCTATGCTCAAAGCGATTGGGTTGACTGATGATGATTTGGCAAAACCCCTAATTGGCATTGCCAACACTTGGACGGAAATTGGACCGTGCAATTTTCACCTGCGCTTATTGGCGGCAGAGGTTCGCAAAGGCATCAAAGCGGCAGGTGGCACGCCCCTAGAATTTAATACCGTCAGCATCAGTGATGGGATTACGATGGGGACAGAAGGCATGAAAGCCTCGCTGGTCAGCCGCGAAGTGATTGCGGATAGCATCGAATTGGTGGCACGCGGCAATATGCTGGATGGCGTGATTGCGCTTTCGGCGTGCGATAAAACCATCCCCGGCACGATTATGGCATTAATTCGCTTGAATGTGCCGTCGCTCATGCTCTATGGCGGTACGATTGCCCCCGGTAGATACAAAGATGGCAATGTAGACATCGTGAGCGTGTACGAAGCCATTGGCGCTCATTCGGCGGGTATCTTGAGCGCGGAAGAACTAAAAGCCATTGAAGATGTAGCTTGCCCGGGTCCCGGTGCGTGTGGGGGGCAATTTACGGCGAATACGATGGCGATGATTAGCGAAATTATGGGCATTTGCCCGATGGGTATGGCAGATGTGCCTGCTGTAGACCCCGAAAAACACAATGTCGCTTATCGGGCTGGCGAACTTATTATGCAAATTGTTGAACGTGATATTCGCCCGTCCGATGTGGTTACGCGCCAATCGCTGATTAACGCGATTGCGGCAGCGGCAGCGACGGCAGGCAGCACCAATGCAGTATTGCATACGCTGGCATTCGCCCGTGAAGCTGGCATTGAATTTACGCTGGCAGATATTGAGGAAATCAGCAAGCGCACGCCCGTGATTGCGGATTTGCGCCCGACTGGAAAATATGTGGCATTGGATTTGTATCGGGCGGGCGGCACACGCTTGGTCGCACAGCGCATGTTAGATGGCAAAATGCTCGATGGCAGTACCATGACCGTTACGGGCAGAACATTGGCAGAAGAAGCCGCCCTGTGTAAAGAAACGCCGGGGCAGCAAGTGATTATGCCGCTGGATAAACCCATTAGCCCGGAAGGCGGGTATCACATTTTGCATGGCAATCTGGCAGAAAATGGGTCAGTCGTCAAACTCAAGGGGGATGAACCCATGACGCATCGTGGACCCGCCCGCGTTTTTGATAGCGAACCCGATGCTGCCCGTGCCATCCAAGCACGCCAAATTAAAAAAGGCGATGTGGTGGTCATTCGTTATGAAGGTCCCGTCGGTGGACCAGGAATGCAGGAAATGTTGGGCGTCACAGCGGCATTGGTGGGGCAAGGCTTGGGGCGTGATGTCGCATTGGTGACAGATGGACGTTTCAGTGGTGGCACGCGCGGTCTGATGATTGGGCATGTCGCGCCGGAAGCGATGGTGGGTGGCACAATTGGGCTGCTGCGCGAAGGCGACATCATCGAAATTGATATTGCTAAACGGCTGTTGCGCGTTGACCTGAGCGACGCAGAATTGGCACAACGCCGCGCCGAATGGCAGCCGATTGAACCCCGCTATAAATCAGGCGTGTTGGCAAAATATGCCAAATTGGTGACACAAGCCGATGATGGCGCGGTCACTCGCGTTTAGAAAGATTTTGAGGGCGCGATATGTTTATCGCGTCCTTTTTGAAAACCTCGCCTAATATAACCGTTGATCGGCAATCGGAACTTCAATAACGATAAATTGAGTATCCGTCATGGCTTCAATTGGAACAGTGGTCATATCCCAAATGCGGGCATGATCTTGGCGATTGAGTGTTTCTTCGCCGATTTGTAGTGACCCCTCTGCAACAAATACAAAAAGTTTTCGCCCCGTTTTTAATGGATATTCCGCTATATAACCTGCATCGAAGGTTGCCATATAAATAGCCCCATCTGCATTCATTGTTAAAGTATTGGGGGCATCGGTATTGGCGACAATCAAATGGAGGCTGTTTTTCTGGATTGAGTCTTGGAACGAAAGACGGGCATAACTGGGTTGAAGATTGGGTTGCTGGGGAACAAACCAGATTTGATACATCCGAACTGTTTCTGGAGAGGTTGTGTGTTCAGCATGGTAGATACCCATTCCAGCACTGATATGTTGGACACTGCCAGCAGGCATTTTTGTTATATTGCCAGTTGAATCTTGGTGAGTTACTTCTCCTTCAAGAATAACTGACACAATTTCCAGATTACGGTGAGGATGCATATCGAACCCTTTACCGGGATGCATAAAACCATCAGTGAAGACGGCTAAGGTACCATAAGGTTGGTGATGCAACACTGGACTTCGCATCTGTATCCAACCCCAATCGTCTTCTTTGAGTTGTTGCTGTCTAATCAGTTCAATCATGGGTTTTATCCGTCTATTTGTTCCAAGTGACTTTTTGAATGTCAAAACTTGTTCCGCTGATGCCCCAATGCCAGTGGATAATGGGCGTGATTTTTATCACACTATTTTCAACAATTTCTGCCCGCCCATGAATCTTAATGCCGCGTGGTTTCCAAGGGTCTATGGTTTCCAAATCGTCAATCACAATCGCCACTAACGATTGACCACTGACAACATTTTTGTATTTCAACGTTTTTTGGGGAGCGCGTCCACCCACCAGAATATGCACACCATCAAATTGAAAGCCAACCGGGGAAACATCCGGTTGTCCATCAGCGGATACCGTCGCAAGGCGAGCCAAGCGTTGTGTCTTGAGAAAATCTTTTTCAGCTTCCGAAAACATGCCTTAGCCTTTCCTATTGGTTTTTTTATGAGTAACGGGTATTCTAAAGATGGGTTATTGAAGCGTCATTACGCACTTTTCCATAACATAGTAACAAAAAAGTGCCTTAGTTACTAAAAGGAACTATAGATGCCTGCTCAAGAAGAATTTGGACCTCGCGGAGTATTGGAACTGGTTGCAGATAAATGGGCTATTCTGATAATTTATCATCTACACCAAAAAACTCTACGACACACACAACTAAAACGCTTGTTAAATGGCGTTTCAACCCGCATGTTGACCGTTACCTTGCGGAAATTAGAACAGAACGGTTTGGTTGGGCGCAAAGTGTATCCAGTCGTGCCGCCAAAAGTTGAATATTGTTTAACGGAATTGGGCGAAACCCTTGTCAACCCTTTGAAGATGCTGTGCGAATGGTCTGAGGCGCATATAGAAGATGTGACTATTGCCCGTGAACGCTATGAAAACCAAACTATACTCGAAAACGTTTAAACTGGTTGGGAATACTATGGGTTAGTATTAAAACGAGAAAAATGGCTAAAATCTGTAGACTCGATGAGATTTCTATAGATTTCTCTCCCTTTTCCTTCATCTTTTCGCTAACTATGTGCTAAACTTCACAAACTTCTGGCACATAGGCTGAAAAGTGATTTTGATATGGATTTCCTCACCCTGCCCTTTATTTTTTCGGTCATTTCTACACTGACAACAGGCATATTTGCCCTTTATGTGCTGCGCCGCTGGTGGCAAACCCGCACGCCAAAACCCAAACCGCACTTATTCGCGTGGGGGATTGGTCTGTTGATGTATTTTGTTGGTACGCTGAGTCAGGTGATTTTAGCCATCACTTGGAGTCCATTGTTTTTCGCCTTGTGGTACTGGACAGGCGCTTTGATGGTTGCACCTTGGTTAGGGCAAGGTACGGCATATTTGTTGATTCGGCGGGGCAATATCGCCCGCAATATTCAAATGGCACTGATTCTAGTGATGTGCATGACACTCCCTTGGACGTTATTTTTTACACCCCTAAATGCTGCGGCATGGCAACCGGGCGTGGATATTACTGAAATTTACCGCGACCATCCCGATGAAAATGGCAATATTATTCCCGGCATTATGCAAGGGGCATCACGGGGAACAGTGCGTTTTTTCTCGCCGATTATGAATGTGTGGGGAACCCTGTTGTTGGTGGGCGGCGCGATTTATTCGGCACGAGCATTCCGGCGTAAACAAATCATGCGAAACCGCGTGATTGGCAATTGGCTGATTGCGGCGGGCGGTTTGATGCCGGCGCTCGGCGGTGTTCTCATCCGGTTAGGCGACCCATCGTATAAATATTTAGGCGAAATGTTAGGCGCTATCCTCATTTTCGCAGGCTTTTTAGTTACGACCAATGTGCCGCAAAGCGCCGATGAATCTGCTGAAGCCCCCGCACCTGCCGGAGGCTTGGCATAAAACGTCACGAAAAATTTACATTTTTGCCCAAAAACTCATGTGTCATTAAACGGACGCTGGTATCGTATTGGTGTAATAATTAATCGTGACTCTTAGACGAAGGGCTGATTTGCTTATGACACAGCGAAATACACCATCTAACGGTATTCGCCCGCTGTATGTTCTGATTATTGCTGCCATTGCCTTTGGATTAGGCGCGGGTGCTGGGGTTTTTGTCTGGATTAATATTAGCGGAGGCTCAGGTGAAGCCAGCCGCGATGTTCAAGATATTGCGCCTACATTGCCGCCCCTCGAACCGACGGTAGTTGCCACCCAAGAGGCAGAAGCAACGACTGAAGCAGTTGCTACCTCAGAAGCCGAAACCGCACCTGTGACCACCATGGAAGCTGAAGGTAATCCAGTGGCTACTGCGGAAGCCGAAGCCACCGAAGAAGCCCAAGCATCGGTTCCCGGTGACAATCTTGGCAGTATCATTTTCCGCATCGTACCAGAACAATCCGAAGCGCGGTTTGTGATGCAGGAAGATTTGCGTGGAGCGCGAGTGGATGTGATTGGTGTGACCAAAGACGTGGCAGGGGATATTCGTGTGGATTTTGCTAATCCAGCGGCATCGCAAGTTGGCGGCATCGTCATTAATGCACGGACTTTGACGACTGACCAGCAGTTCCGTAATCAGGCATTGCGTGGGCAGATTCTGCGCTCTGCTGATGACAAGTATGAATTTATCACCTTTACCCCCACGGCGTTAAGCGGCTTTTCGGAGACCGATATTGCTGTGGGCGATAGTGTCACTTTCCAGTTGACAGGTGATTTGAAAATTATCGAAGTCACCAAGAGCGTGACGTTTGAAGTGACCGTCACCGTGGATAGCGAAACCCAAATTACGGGTAGTGGCAAAACCACCGTGCTGTATAAGGATTTCAACATCACGATTCCTTCTGTGCCGGGGGTTGCCAATATCACCGATGAAGTCTCGCTGGAAATTGATTTTGTCGCAGCGGCAGTGCAGTAAATCACGCATTATCGATAAATAATGCATTGAATAGAGCATGGCGCACACCATGCTCTATTCAATTTTGCTTAAAATTTAGCAAGAAGTTGACCGAGTTTATGCCAATATTCACTCGTTAGCCCATGAGCAACCGGGTGTTTTGATATAACATATGTTGTTGTACCGTTTTTTGCCACATCAATATTGAATTTTGACATAATAGAAATAGAGGTAAATTCAGCATCAGCAATATATTTCCATTGGGTTAGGTATTCGGGATGCAGCCCATAAAACATCACAAATTTAGGGGAATGAGTTTCTATCAAGTGACGTAAAGTATCTGCACGCTTTCTTATGAACCGGGCGCGATAGGCAGCACGGGTTTTCAAATACTCTAACTTGGAATAGTCAGCATAAAGCCATTTATCCATTGAGGGCGATGGGAGTGGCAGCAGTTCTACACTACAGCTTGTATCATCTAATCGAAGAAACCGGTCTCTCTGATAAGCAACAATATCTTTAGCGGGAGTGTCAGCAGCAGTTTTACCTTCAAATCCAAAAACAGTACGAATTAGTCGCGCCCATGTTGCTTGTAATTTTGGTTGTTTTTCATCGAAAAAGTGTCCTAATCCAATCAATACCTTCGCCAAAAGCGCATCTAGCGGAAAGGGGCATTCTCAGTAAAGAGTATATAC
>JALHOR010000046.1 GCA_022842885.1 Anaerolineae bacterium | reverse complement strand
GTGCCGGGGGGGGGGGGGGGGGTGGGGGGCGGCAAAATGATAGGTAGCGCGTTTAAATCGCCAAAAACATCCAAAATATCCCGCGAGAGCCACCCTTGTAACCCACGAAAATCAATCACAACCCAAGTATTGCTAGAATTTGTACCGACGGCTTTAATTTGGTCGCCCTGCCGTAGTTGCCCAATCACATCATAATTTGTGCCGGGTCCAGAACGGACATTTTGCACGGAGCGCGTAATGGTCACTGTGACTCCATCCGGTGTAGCAGTCGGTTGGGGCGTGGCAGTCGGAATTTCAATGACTTCAATATCTTCGGTTAGCCGCTGCCCACCTGCGTAGCGTGCCAATTCTTCTTGCCCGCCCAAAACACCGACTTGTGTGATGAACACAGTATCGCTTAGTTCGCCGCGCAGCAAATTATCTTTGCCCAAAATGCCCTGTACTCCACTGATATTGCGCGTGTTGGTGAGATTCGTGAGCAAATCACCGGGCTTGCCGATGGCAGTTGCCAGAACATACACTGCATCATATACGGCGGCTTCAATCTCACTCGGAACGAGACTAAATGCCCGCAAATAATCCAACGCGAAAGTTTCGCCTCTTTGGTCGGTGGCGGCAAATGACCAAGTGGTGGCGCTCATAATACCCGCTAAGGTTTCTTGGGGGATGCTGGCGCGGAAAGCCGCAGAACTGGCTTTATTATAGATAAAAATACCTTCCCAACCCGATGCCAGCAGCGCGATATACAATTGGCTGGTCAGGTTAGGCGCACCATAAACCACCGCGACATCCGGGTTATCTGCCGCAATCTCTGCGCCAAAATCAGGGATGGCATTGCTATTCTCTAACAAATAGGTTTGTGCGCTATTGATACCGGCTGAGGTGAGTGCTGTACTGAAACCGACAACGCCGGCTGTACTTTCTAAATCGAGTTGAATAGTCGCTAGACGGGCAGGTTGTATATCGCTAGCTAGGTAGGCTGCTAATGCTCGCCCTTGCAGCACTTCTTGGGCGCGAACACGAAAAATCCGGTCAGAAGTATCCAGCGCCAAAACAGTATCATCTTGGGCGGGTGTTAGAACCGGAACTTGCAACGATTGTAATAATGTCAGATTTGCCAGAACATCAGCATCGGTTTCTGGACCCAAAACCGCAATTACCCCCGCCTGTGTTAAATTAGCGATTGCCAATTCCAAATCATCAATGGGTTGAATGACTAGTTCTAGCGCGAAGACCGTGCCATCAGCGCCGACAACGCCCCCATTACGATTGATTTGTTCAACAGCAAGTTTTGCGCCACGGGTAATGCGCCCATCCTGCGAGTCCAATACCCCAATCCGAAAAATTGGTAGCGTTTGTGCCAGCGTCCCATTCAGAGCTAACAGCAAACCTAACAAGAGTAGCATCAACCATCCGCCCAATCGGGAGGATTGGGCAAGCGAAAAACGCCATGCGAGAGGCTTCATAAAACAATAACTCCCGGTGTGTAATAAACATCAACATCAAGCCATTATTTAGATTGTGTTTGTTACCGCCAGTATAACACAATCATCTTTATGAATCACCGTATGGCGCGGCGAATGGTGATGGGTTGATTTTCAGTTTCGCCCTCAATATACTCTTGTGAGGATTAATACTGCCGCAAGGTGAAAAACTGGATGATTCAGCGTGAACGAATCACAGAAAATATTTATGTTTTCATGAGCAATCAATATGTTCAGGTGACAGCCGGTGTGGTGGTGACATCGGTTGGCGCAGTGCTGATTGATACATTGCTCTATCCAGATGAGACGCTGCATATTCGGCGTTTTATCGAAGAACGGCTAAAAACGCGGGTCAAGTATGTGATTAATACGCATCATCACGCTGACCATACCACCGGTACCTGTTTTTTTCCGAATGTTCCGGTCATCGCCCATACCTTATGCCGCGATTTATTGGATACACGCGGCAGAGATAGTTTGGAACGCCTACGTAGCTCGTCTAGCGAAGTGTCTATGGTTGAACTCGTGCTGCCGGATGTGGTGTTTAATGACCATTTGACACTGCGCGTCGGCGATAAAACCTTGCAACTCTGGCATACACCCGGACACAGCCCGGATTCAATTGTTTGCCTCGTAGAGGAAGAGCAGGTATTATTTGCAGCAGACACAGTGATGCCTTTACCCTATTTTGTGGATGGTAATTACGCTGCATTTTTAGAATCGCTGCGCGGATTACGGGGCAAAGGTTTTGAAACTATTGTCCAAGGACATGGTGAGGTCATCCTGCGGGGTGAGGTAGAAGCAAAACTCAAGAGTGATATCCATTACTTGGAAAAATTGCAAAGTGCGGTAGAAAAGGCGCTGGCAAATCCACCAGAGCGCATAGACCGCGCTTTAGAAGCCATAAAAATCGAATCGTGTGGCAAAAGCCATGTGCTGCTTAATGGGGTTGTGCGTCAATTGCATCAACAGAATGTAATGGCACTGGCAAATGCAGACCGTGAACAAGGGCTGATGGAAATTAAATAAATCAGAGGAAGAATCATGAACGACGAAAAAAATTATGTGACTGCTGAAGGTAAAGTTGAAATGGAACGCGAACTGGAGATGTTAAAGAATGTTCGTCGCCCGGAACTTGCAGTCAAACTCAAAGAAGCGGTGGCGATGGGTGACTTGAAAGAAAATGCCGATTATCACGATACCAAAGAACAAATGGGGCTGCTGGATGCCCGTATCCAATATTTGGAAAGCGTCTTACGAACCGCCGTTATCATCGAGAATGATGGCGCGACGGATGAAGTACAAATTGGCTCGACTGTGACAATTCGTGAAGTTGGCACTTCCGATGATGAAACCTATACCATTGTGGGACCCGCCGAAGCCAACCCGCGTGAAGGCAAAATCTCACAGAAAAGTCCAATTGGGGCGGCACTGTTGGGTAAGAAAAAAGGCAAAAAAGTGAAGGTCGAGACGCCAGAGGGTGTTGTGCAGTTCGAGATTCGCAAAATTAATTGATACTTTTTCATCTATCTTAATCTGGATGCGAAAAAGGGGCGTTTTGTGCGCCCCTTTTTGAGTCTTGGTTTTAACGTCCAGTGTTTAATGGCGTGAAATCGCCAGTTCCGCCAAATGGATCGTCGTCTTCATCGTCATCAGCGAAGATGCCGCTAGGTGGTGGTGGCACAGGCGGACGACCCATCAATGACCCTAAAGAAGGTGCGCCAGCCGGGGCGGGCGGCGGGTCAAATTGCAAATTGTCGTAATCGGACATAGGACGCGCTGCCGGAGGTGGCGGTACGGGCGGGCGGGCTGCCGGCATGGGTGGTGGGTCAAATTGCAAATTGTCATAATCGGACATGGGACGTGCTGCGGGTGGCGGTGGTGGGTCAAATTGCAGATTGTCATAATCCGACATGGGACGCGCTGCGGGTGGCGGCGGTGGTGCATACGCCGGGATAGGCGCCACCGCTGGCACTGTTGCCGTTACTGAGGGCATTGGCATCGGTGCTGCGGCTTTTTCTTTTTGCCATGCGGTTAATTGCATACGGAAATTTTCAAAACGCCCGCTGGCATCAATGGCTAAAGTCGAGAATTTCGCCTGTAACCGCAATTTATCCGAGTCAATGGTTAGCACTGCATCAGGGCGGGCAACGATAATATCTGCCGCAGGGTTATCCACATCATCTTCAAGCCGGGTACGGATAGACGGGTCTGCCATCCCAGCTTCAGTCACGAAGACTTTACGCAGGTTTTGCGAGCCAAAAATATCGAACAACCAGACTTCAACGGCTACCGGGTCAGGGTCAACCACTTCGGCAATCACCGAACCGCACTGCCCCAAAAATTCGCCCGTCCCTAATTCAATTTCTTTGGAATAATCGTAAATGCCACCTTTGTTATACACCGAAAGCGCCTGAACGACGGGGGAGCCAAGTTCGACATCGGCAACCGTCTGTTTTTTCATTTCTTCGAGCGCCTTCTTTTCTTCTTTCATGCGCCCCAAGGCATCGCGCTGGCGTTGGCGTTCTGCGCGGTATTTCGGGTCGCGGGCGGCATGGAAATTATCCAGCAGCGGCGCTACAAAGTTGGGATAGAACAGCAAGCGCCATATCAAAACCAGAATCGGTGTGACAATGAGGACGAGAAGAATAGGAACTATGAGATCTCGTATACTCGTTACTAAGTCAGGTTCAATTGGGGCTGCTCCCGCCACCGATTGGGCAATAGAGACAATGCTGTTTAAGGCTTGGCTATCTGGAGCAGAGATATTGGGGTCTGCCAACATGGTGGCAATCGCCCCCGCAGGATTTGGTACTTGTGCGAGAAGCCCTTGTACCGTCTCCATATTATATTGGACACCGGAGCTTTCGTAGCCGACGGCTGCCATCTTAATCCATTGGTTTTGGGCTGCTTGATTCAACCGATTGGGATTCGCACTATAAAAGACCACTGGTGCCAGCACATAGCCCCATACCATCCCAATGATGACCCCCACAATCAGCAGGGCAATGGTTTGTTTGGTGGGCATACTCGGCTCAAGCACAATTTTGTACAGCCCATTGTACGAATCAAGTATATATTGTCGAATCCCCCCAAACAGACCCGGAGATTTTTTCTCCTCGCCTTTTGGTGGCGGTGGAGGTGGGGCAGCCGCTTCTAATGGCACTGCCTGTTTATCGCTATCATTTTTTCCTCGGCGCAAAAGACCCATTCTGCGTGTCCTTCCATAGTAAAAGCCCCGTAAGCATGTTTCACTAAGAATAACTGCAAATATCAAAAATGGCTAACGGGCATTTCTTCCTAAATAGAGTACGAAATTATGTCTTTGGGAAACCCAAAGCCATATTCATACGGACGTGAATCCGTATAGGCATCACCGCCAATGCCCCTATCCCGCTTGCAAATGCATTGGGGAATACTTTTCGGATAATATTAAACGACCCATTCACATCCGCATGGATGCTCTTGCCTGAGCTACTCACAAATACCGCTCGCCTCACCCGCTTGCCAGCATATTGTTCGTGTTTTCCGATGGGTTCGTTATCTAAGAAACTGCACTTACTGGTGTAACTTTCCTCATTCACAATGACTTGAATGCCTTGCAAAGCTGCTTTGTACTCCAACATCTCAATCAAGCGGGTGTGTGGGATTTGGACAAAGTTCTGAGTGTTCTGTTTCCCAATGTTCACATACTGTTTCCAGTGAGCATTTTTGCCAATCACCAATGCGCCTAAACTATGCTCTACCATGTAAGCAATTATACCTTTTGAGAGCGTGTGGAGGTAATGCTCAATGCGCTGGTTACGCTTGAAGGTGATTTGTCGGATGCGTTTGCTAGTGTGCTGATGTTGGGGCAATTGGGATTGAAGACGAGCAAGTTGTTTGTTGTAGAATTGGTTGATGGATTTGATGGCTCTCCCGTTAATCAGAAGCGGACGTAATTCCGGTTGATTGGTGGTTAGAGTAGCGATGTTATCCACACCTAAGTCTATTCCGAGTATCTTGTTCTTATCCAGCGACGGTTTTTTCGTTTCAGGTGCTTCGTAAACGACTTCAACAACATAATAATCTTTACGTGGCACAACACGCACCTGTTGGATGCATTGATAATCGGTAATTTGTGTCTGAATTTTGATGTTGAGTTTAGTAAGTTTGAGAATACCTTGTTTCAATGCCGGTTTGCTTATGGAAGCTGTCGTATAAACAACAATGTTTCTACCTTGCTGAGTATCTTTATACTTTGGGATTCGGGGACTCCCATTGAACTTATGGGGATGCTTGCGATATGCCTTGAGTGCTTTGAAGAAATTCCGCCAATTGGTATCTACCATTTTCAACACTTGTTGCACAGTATTGAGAGGCAAATCTTGGTCAGGGAGCAAATCTGCTTTCTTAAAATGCTTCTCTATATCGTAGTAATTCAGGTATAGTTTGGTTTTGAAGTAATGCTGACGAATGCGATACATAGCAGTGTTGTAGACATTCTTGGAATACCAACAGACCCGATCTAGTTCATTCCATCGGGGATCTCCTAGTCTAATGATATGTCGCTCTACTAACGGCATCGGGTAATCCTATATCTTGTGTCAACAAAAATAGTAAGTGATTTTAAGGATTTGCATCGATTCATATTTTACGATTTTTATTTGTGTTTGTTAAAGGGATAATCCCGATAAAGTATAACGAGAATGTTGCAGGTATGCAAAAAAATATTGCAACAATTCTCGTAAACAAAATGGTATGTCTAGCCGGCGATGTCCTGCATTTCTTCGGGTTCATAATCGTCATCTGTGGGCGTTTTTGCCGTTTTGGGCAACTGCCACGCTGAAAAATCGCAGGCTGGGTAACGCGAACAGCCGTAAAATGTACGTCCTTTGCGCGTTTTGCGTTCTACCAATTCGCCGCCATCAGTTGCGCCGCATTTGGGGCAGCTAACCCCGGTCAATTCCAGATACGGTTCGGTATGGGTGCAAGTTGGATGATTCGCGCAGCCGATAAATTTACCAAAGCGCCCATACTTAATCACCAACTGTCCGCCGCATACCGGGCAAGCGCGAGCAATAGTTTCGGCTTGCTTCATGGCGGGCATGTGGTCACGCGCATGGGTGAGGCGCTGTTCAAACGGCGCATAAAATTCACGCAGCATCGGTTTCCATTCGCCGCTGGTATCGGCAATGTCGTCGAGTTGTTCTTCCATGCGGGCGGTAAATTGATAATCCATTTCTTCCGGGAAGAAGCGCACCAATAAATCGCTGACAATTTTGCCCGTGTCGGTGGGTACCATCCGGCGGTCTTCGCGGGTGACGTAATCCCTATCCTGTATCACGGCAACGGTGGGTGCATAGGTACTCGGACGCCCAATGCCATATTCTTCCAGTGTGCGAACTAAACTGGCTTCGGTGTAACGCGGCGGCGGTTGCGTAAAATGTTGTTCTGGCAGCACTTTGAGCAGATTGAGCAATTCATGGATGCTCATCTCTGGCAAAATGCGCCCTTCATCTGGGTCAACGGTGGCATCTTCATCTTTGGCATCTTCGTACAGCGCCAAAAATCCCGCAAATTTTAAGCGATTGCCAGATGCTCGTAGCAAATAGGGCATGTTATCCTGAGTTTCGCCAGCGGCAATTTCCACACGCATCGTATCATAGACCGCATTGGACATTTGGCTGGCGATGAAACGTTCCCAGATGAGCTTATACAACCGGAATAAGTCGCGGCTGTTTTTAGTTGTGCCAGCATCCAGAATTGCCTTAAGCGCATTATCAGGAACGCGCTCGGCAATGGTCGGACGAATTGCCTCATGCGCTTCCTGCGCCCCTTTGGCTTTGGTCTTATACTTGGGCGGTTGGGCAGGCATAAACTCAGTGCCAAACTGCTTAGTGATAAATTCGCGGGCTTCTTGCTGTGCCTGCTCAGAAATATTCAGGCTGTCCGTCCGCATGTAGGTGATAAGACCGGTGATATTGCCCCCGCCCAAATCAATGCCTTCATAGAGTTTTTGTGCGGCTTGCATGGTACGCCCGGCATTAAACCCTAAGCGGCGTGAGGCTTCTTGCTGCAACGTACTGGTGGTGAAGGGTGGCGACGGTTTGCGTTGGCGGGTGCCAATTTTGACATCCAATACGCGATACAGACTTTTTTGCAAAGCGGCAACGTGCGGCAGGACTTCTGCCTCGGTATGCAAATTGGCATCTTCGCCGTTAATTTTTGCCAAATGCGCGACGAAACTTTCCGGTTTTTTGCCGTTAATCTGTTCTTTGCTTAGTTCAACATCAATTGTCCAATATTCAACCGGAACAAATACATCAATTTCGCGTTCTCGGTCTACCACCATGCGTAACGCAATGCTTTGGACGCGCCCGGCAGAGAGGCGATTACGAACTTTTTCCCACAGCAGCGGCGAAATCTGATACCCCACCAACCGATCCAGAATACGGCGTGCCTGTTGGGCATTCACCAAGCGCATATCAATTTCACGCGGGTGCGAAAATGCCTCATGAATGGCTTTATCGGTAATTTCATGGAAAACGACGCGCTGCGTATTTTCCAGCGGAATATCTGCTGCCGCCACCAGATGCCAAGCGATAGCTTCACCTTCGCGGTCAGGGTCAGTTGCCAGATAGATTTTTTCGGCAGTTTGCACCGCCGCCTTAATCTCTTTGACAGTATCGCGTTTTTCGTTAGGAACACGGTATTTTGGCTCAAAATCATTGCCAATATCTACCGAAAGCTGTGTCGCTAACAAATCGCGCACATGCCCCTTGGAAGCAATGACCATGAAGTCTCTGCCGAGAAAATTGCCAACACTGCGGGCTTTCGCTGGTGATTCGACGATAACCAGATGCTTTGCGCCTTTTTTGCGTCCGGCAGCCGCTTTTGTGCTGGATTTTTTGGCATCACTGGTTTGGGCAGCAGCCTTCTTGCTCGCTGCTGTTTTACCGGTGGTTTTCTTCTTGGGTTTATCACTCTTTTTTTTGCTATCGCTGGTTTTAGCAGCCGCTTTACGCGCTGGTTTTTCGATGTTATCCGGTTTGGGGATGCTGGCATGTGCCGGAGTATCCCCCATCCTAAAGAGATTTGTCCCACAGACCGCGCATTGCCCCTGAGTAGCGGGAGTGCCTGTGCGGGTATAGACTGGCTGCGGATTGAGTATCTCGCGTCGGGTTTTGCATTTCACGCAGTATGCCTGCATGGTTTCGCTCATATCATGCCTTAAAAAAACTGCTTACAGATAATCCGTGTGTTTGTTGTCTTTCAGGTAATCCACAATCGCTTTAACCGCTTGGGTGCGTTCCCGATGGCAGATGAACAGCACATCATCGGTTTCGACCACAATAATGTCTTTAACACCGATGGTTACGGTTAAACGGTTACTCAGTACCATCGTATTATGGGTATCCAAAATGACCCCACTACCGTCGCCGGGGGCAGTTGTTTTAATATAATTGCCCAATTTATCTTTGGGTAGAATATCAAACAAAGATGCCCATGTGCCTACATCGCTCCAAGCAATATCCACTGGGATAACCGCCATATTTTTTGCCCCTTCCATCAGGGCATAATCAATAGATTTGCGCGGGAATTGTTCCCAAATTGTTGTTAAAGTTGTCGCATAGTCCGGTGTATCAATGGTTGCCTGTAAATCATGCAGTAGGGCATACATCTGAGGCTGCTGCTGCTCAAATTCTTTCATAGCAGTCGCAGCTTTCCAGATAAACATGCCGGAATTCCAGCTATATTTACCAGATGCCACAAAACCGGTGGCTGTGACTGCATCGGGTTTTTCGGTGAAGCGGGTTGCCCGATGATATGGGAAATTATTGATGTTGCCCAATACTTCCCCTTGCTGAATATAACCGAAACCTGTCGCTGGATACGAGGGTGAAATACCCAATGTGACAATCGCATCTTTTTGGGCAATGCTATAAGCCGCCGCCAATACATCCCGGAAAACATCCGTTTTGCCGATATGATGGTCAGAGGTCAGCATAGCGACAACCGCATCAGGATGGCGTTTTTGGATAACACTCATGGCGAGACCTGTGGCAGCCGCATTGTCACGCCCATAAGGTTCAACAATATAGTTTTCTGCCGGGATTTGCGGACAATCGTTTTGCATTCCCTCCACATAGTTGGGTCCCGTGACAATATAAATTCTATCCGGGGTGAACAGCGGGGCAAGCCGTTCCACACTGGTCTGAAACATAGATTTATTGCCAATGAGATGTAGCAGTTGTTTAGGGGTTTGTTTGCGGCTCATGGGCCACAAGCGCGTTCCCCCGCCGCCTGCCAGAATGAGAGCATAATAATTCTGCATGAGGCGCATCACTTCCTGAATCATTATAACGGATGCTAACGTGAACGGCAGTATTGCATATGACCTGCGGTTTGTGCAAGTCCCTTTAATTCTAGGATTGTCAAGGTCGCGGTAACATCACTGGCGGCTAAACCACTGCTGCGAATTAATTCATCCACATGAATCGGGTCAGCTTCTAGCAGTTGTAAAATCGCATTTTCAACAGGATTATCCGGTATGAGATGCTGGGTTTTTTGCCGCATCTCTTTCTTCGTGTACTGAATATTCAATTCCGAGAGAATATCTGGCACACCCATAACCAGTTTTGCCCCATCTTGAATCAGACGATTGGTGCCACGACTGGCAGCACTAAAAATATTGCCCGGCACGGCGAAAACATCGCGCCCTTGTTCTAATGCTGCGGTGGCGGTGATGAGCGCACCACTGTGGTCGGGCGCTTCGACGATTAGTACCCCGCGTGCCAAGCCACTGAGCAAACGATTCCGGCGCGGAAAATTGGCTGCTGAGGGCGGCGTGCCGATAGGGTATTCCGTCAAGATAGCGCCATTTTGTAAGATATTTTCAGCTAAGGCGGTATTTTCTCGTGGATAAATGCGTTCAATCCCGCAGCCTAACACGGCGATGGTTCTGCCGCCTGCGTCTAAAGCGCCTTGATGGGCGGCAGCATCTATGCCTTGTGCCAACCCAGAAACAATCGTGACATGCTGTGCTGCTAATTGCTTGGACAAATAATGAGCAGCATCGCGCCCATAACGCGAGGCAGTGCGCGTTCCTACGACTGCCAAGGCAAGATCATCTTTTTGGAGTAGCTGTCCGCGAACATATAAGACTGGCGGACTATCATCTAATTGGCGCAGGATATTCGGATAATCGGCATCAGCGAGAGTGAGCAGACTTGCGCCCGCTTTTTGCACTTTGATAACTTCGGCAGATAAATCGAGCTTTTGCCGCTGCTGCAAGAATTTTTGGCGTGTCGCATCAGGTAGCCCGGCGTGAGCAGACAAAGGAAATCGCTACACCTTACCCCTTCACAATGTTAAAAGATTGTTAAGAGATTAAATCCACTCTACACGTAGCGAGAATTATATGGTATAATGACCCCATCGTTAAATATTGATACAGACGAGAGATTATCATGGCTATACTCAAGAAAGAAAAGAACATCGAGCAGCGCCACCAGATTGCAGCACTTCTAAACCAAAAGGTGGGGATACGAGAGACAGCACGCCGGTTAGGAGTGTCAACAAGCACAGTAAATAAAGTGAAGGCAATACTAGAAGACCCCTCACGGACACTGGATGAAGACAGACGCGAGCAGAATGCACGCCCGGAATACTTTGATGAAGCCACGATGAAGATTGTTTTGCAGCTACGGGCGAACACGGCTTTAGGCGCACGGATGCTGTTTGCCATGATTAACGCAGACCCAGAAGCATACGGCATTGACCCTAAATATGCGCCTTCAGTTGGCACAATTGCCAAATGGTTAAGCGAAGCAGGGGCAACAGGCAAGACCATTGGTGCAAAGGACGATAGAGGATTTCCGGTGGAATGGGACGACACGAGCGCGGGCATCATTGCGATTGACGGCACGGGTCCCGTACATTGGGGCGCTGACCGCATTTACATCACCACCGCACAGGACTACAGCACACGGTTAAGCATCGCTGTCCCCACAACCAGCCGCATCGAGAGCGCCAGCGTCAACACATGGACGCATATCATCCATATGGCAAAGAAGCATCTGCTACCAGATAGCCCAATGACGCATGTTTTCGCGGACAACGGCGAAATGGGGATTGCTAACGGATGGACAAAAAACAGCGTGCGGCATGTCCTGGCAATGGGTGCAATCATGGTGTTCAACGCACCGGGCAAACCCTGGAAATCGGGACGACTAGAAAATTGGCATCATACTATGAAGCGCACCTACGTGAATATCAAGTACAGCGAGGCACGCGAAAAACAGAACAAACGTGAGCGCAGAGGCAGCACGCAGGACTGGATACGCGAATTTGTGCAGTGGGTGAACTGGTATAATATGAAGAAGCCGCATCAAGCCATCACTGGCAAGACAAAGACGCCGAAATCACCCGCGTCAGCAGCCGCATATTTGCCCGTGACGGAGGCAATTTTAAGCATCCCAAAATACGAAGAATTGCCACCCCAGAAGGGCATTATCGACATTATCCGACTAGTTTGGAATGATGGCACAATTGACTTATGGGGATACGACCAAACCCGCATTCAAAAGTTATTTGGTGGGCAGTTTGTGCGTATTCGGTTCGAGTGTGACCCGGCACAAAAGGAACAAGTCGGGAAGGTGGTTTGGCAGCGCGGACGACACAAAGAACCATTGGTAATCGCCACATTCAATCATAAAATGGATAGAAACCGGAAACGAGACGATGCTTTCATCTATAACATGCAATTCATAGATTTCGAGAATGAGGGTATTACCCCCCCCCCACAGAATTATTACAGAAACAGCGGCTTAACGAGTGGCAAGTTAAACGACAAAACGCCAAAGTTCTCAAGCGAACACTGGACACAGGCATCGAGGATTAAAGAAGAAATGACCGCCCGTAACCTGCTTGCCGATATGGTGAGCAGGTTTAGGTATATGGATATTGAGGAAGATGTATTAGAAGAGTTAATAGAGGAAGCTAAAGAACAGATATTCTATGAACGCAGTTTACGGCGTTAAAGCGGAATGCCTTCGGCAACTGCATTGATAGTCAGGGGCAACGCCCCCGAACCCCCAAGGCGCAATGCGAAGGTAGGTCTCACTACGTTCGACAAAAGAAATTATAGTCAGGGGAAACCCCCGACACCCCCATCTACTCATCAGCTTGCAGGGCACCAAGATCAACAAGTTTATAAACACCGGAAGAATGTTCATATTGAAGACCATGCTTAACATCATGACCGAAAGACCATACATGACCGCAAAGCTCACAACGAACAATATCAATTAAGTGAGGATAAGCAGACTGAAAATCAACAGTCACGCGCTCAACAGACGCAGTATTTGTGCGCTTGCAACGCGGACAAGATACACCGCCCGGCATCGAATTGAAAACAATAATCATTGGCATATAAACCTCCAAAAAAAGGTAAAGGTCAATCAATGCGAGAGCTTCATTAAATGATGTTATTTTCATGGGATAACCTCCGTAGCTGTTTCAGTCAGCGTGGGCGTGGGAGTCTCAGTCAGCGTGGGCGTGGGCGTCTCAGTCAGCGTAGGCGTGAGAGTCTCAGTCAGCGTGGGCGTGGGAGTCTCAGTCAGCGTAGGCGTCTCGGTCAGCGTGGGCGTGGGCGATAACGTGAGAGACAAGCTGGTATCTGGGGATGCTGACACCGATAACGTGGGATTGACCGCCACCAGATCTGTTGGTAATGGTGGAGTAACTTGAGCGGAGGTTGCGGTCGGCGTATTCGTCGGCGTAACATAGTAAATCTCCGTAATAGGCACATAAATAATAGTCACAGCAGGAACGGACGTAGCCAGAACCAGCGGACTAGGAAAAACAAAGGTGGGCAACAAAGACTGAGAACCAGAACCGGAAAGATTAAATGAAGGAACTGCTGGTCCACTAAAAACAAACGGCATTTGTGTTGGCGGCGGGGTAAACGGCAGCAGCCGCGTAGACAGTGTAGACACGCTCGTAGGCAAAGAACGACTAGTTAAGGTTGGTAAAGGAGTCAAGGCAACAGTCGAGGACAGAACAGAAGAAATTAATACGGTTGGAGAAGGAGTATAAAAAGGACGTGGCGTTGGGATAAACGCTTGTTGTGTCGGTGAAGATGAAAACATACCAGATATCGCATTGTTAGCGGTGCTCAACCACCAGCCAATCACCAAACAAAAGCAGAATAGATAAGCAAGTGAAACATAAGATATGCCCTCACTACCAGATGAAGCCATATAAGGATACAAACGCGTTAAACGTTTGCGGCGACGATAAGGTGCACGCAGCGAACCACCCGCTTTAAGCCACCGAGATAGACGTTTATTTTCTAGCTTCATGAGCAGCCTCAATAAGCTCCGCCCGAACATCCTCGAGGATATATTGCGTCTCGCTCATCGTATCGTTCAACGCATCAAAAGCAGCCGACTCAGATACTTCTGCTTCAGCAGGATAATCATAATGAATCTGCATATTATCGACTGAAGAAGGCAAAACTAAACGCGATGATGTCGTATAATTCAATGTACTAGCGGCGGACCTCGTCCAATCTTGCAAGTAATCAAGTAGATCGTTGGCTTGACTCGGCATCCCCACCGTATCATAAATACCATAAATCTCACTTGGATAATACCATGCACACCAATCTGTTTGTTTAATAATGCCACTATCCAAGCGAATCCCATATACCCAAAGCGGCAGACCCCACGCATTAAAATTGTGAGTGCGCTGAACCGTTAATCGCCGCATCAATAAGGCAGGAGGAAATGTAGACGGTAAAATCAGGACCGCATTAAGCTTACGTAGATATGCCAGCCAAGACTTTGCCTGCGCCGCATTATCAAGATACATACCGCCCTCGTCCAAGACAAAAACAGCATCAATATAAACACCATCACGCAGAGTCACATGACGCGGCTCAGTGTTCCAGACAGAGCGAACATTGCTTAAAATGTACCGAAAACCATAGTACTGACATAAGTCATACGCCAGACGGAAAGCAAATGATGTTTTACCACCCCCATAACGACCGCCAAGATAACAAACACGATAATTACGAGCATAATTAAGCACATTCGCGGCATGAATAAGCATTAGACACCTACCAAATCCCAGAGACGGACAACGACACGAACTGCGACAAAAACCACGATAAACCCAATCAACACAGGCAAAAGTGGGTCATACGGCATCGGCACTATCAATTGATAAGGTTGCATATATCCTCCATTAGAACTGTAAAAGGCGACGCAAAACCCACGCGACAACGGGTATTAAAAACACGGATGAAGGTATGGAAATACCGAAAAGAGCAAGTGATGGCAAACGCCGAAATTGAATGCATAAGTCCAATCCGGGGAATTCAAAATCAAATGAAATGATGTCTACGCTAAAATCTATTTGAGGGAGAACACGGAAACACTGAGATAAAACAATCTCAAAATCAGGGACAAAATCAATAATAGGTGAATAATTGGATGGATAGCGGTCAGGACGTGTGCAATCGACATAACCGATAGGCGTAGATGTAGGCAATGGGGTAGCAGTGGGTGATGGAGTAGAAGTGGGACCAGTACACGACATGCCAGAATGCAATGTAAACGGATTAGAACCAGAACCAGATATCTCCATACCTGTTATAGCAGCGTAACCACCAACCTGATTATAAGGAGCAACATTGTCATGAGATGATACAACAGATGGAGACAATGATGAAATATTCTGATTGCCAAACCAAACAAGCGAGGTATCGATATCTTGAGCAAGATTAGAATTGATACCATATATACTACCATTAATAAACATTAGATAAGAATACATAGCATTCGGATTAGCATAATAATTTTTTGTAAGATTAAAGTACATGCGAACTGTATTAACAGTACGATTAATGCTAGTAGAAATCAGAACTTGACGAGATAAACTAGGACCATAGTGATCTACATACACATAACCAACACCGGGACTATAATTACCAAGCACGATAGTCCAATTCGGACTTGATGCAGAAACAGTAAAATCCCAAGTGCAGGACCAAGTTGAAGGCGTGCCAGAAGCAACCGGAGTAGTAGTAGGAGTATGCGTAGGAGTGCGCGTAGCCGTAGCAGGAATAGGAGATGCGAGGGAAAAGGTCGGAATAACCGACGTAGGATAAGCATACGTAGGCTGATATTGCGAGTCATTCATACAAGCACGGCAAGAAATCTGATATTCATAAGAGACATTATCAGATGAAACACCGCCTACGGGACAACCATTTTGTATAGCAAATCCGGGAGTAACGGAAGCAGCAGCAGTAGCCGTTCCTGAAAGAGTCGGAGTATAAGGAGCAGCAACAGTAAGAGGATTAGGCGTCCTAGTTGCCGTAGCTGTTGCCGGAGTAGACGTTTGAGCAACCACTTCATCAGACACCAGCACGAGAAGCATGATAAACGCCAGCCAAATAGACCAATCCCACTGAGAAAAACGACGCATAGAACAACCACACCATATCTATACTGGCACTATAGAAGGGTGTCACAATCATAATAATAGCGTAAATTGTCGCTTGCCAGTAAAAGCGATATGACGCTAAAATCATAGCGAAAAACATAACGCCAAACGCATACGTCAGACCATCTTGAGCGTTGGCTAAGCCAGAAAAAGTGCCGCCAGAACCACCACCCGGTGCCGGAATATAACTAGACATAACAAGAAACGAGTCTAGATAAAGATAGGGAGAAGATATATTAGTGATAGTAACTGTATGAGTACCAACAGAGCCAGCGTCAAAAGAAGCAGGGTATTGAGCATCAATAATACTAGCTGTATTTGTAATAAGAGAACAAGAAGAATTAATACAAACTTGCATATTGCCGTTAAGATAAGAATAACCAACGAGACGATAAATTAACAAGAATTGACCGGAAAACTGGAAAGAAAGAGACGCATTAATATCAGTAGTATAATAATATTGATTACTAATAGGTGCATACGTATACCAATTACCAGATAAAATTGTAACATCAGGGTTTGACTCAAATTGATAATAACCCGTGCTCAAGACAGCAGCACGAGCAACACCAGCAACGAAAAGAAAAGCCATAACAGTAAAATACCGCATGACTAATCCTTAAAAAACTTGTTATAGACAGCCAACGCCACCATTGCTACAGCCGCTGCGAAAATGATAGGCATTAAACCCATCGAATTGAGAAATGCTTGCGCCAGAGAAAGTATTTCAACAGACGTCATATGATCACCTCATTAAATAGAAAGCGCGGCATAAGCCGCGCAAACAACGCCACTAGTTCTTCACGCCCTTGATAGAACCACGAAGAAAATAGGTGGCAACGGAGACTACCGCAACAACGAATGCGATGGGCAACAAATTGGTATCGTTGACCATATCAGTAACAGCGGTAATCATTTCGGCGATGGTAGCAAAACCAGTCATAACGGCATCACCTCGCTAAATAAATGAATTGGAAACGGGCAAACACCCGAAATTCCCTAAGGTTGAGATTTTTCTACTTGTGGCTGCGGAGATACACCACGAACACGAATGACCGGATTGTGCAATTCCAACACTTGCCCCGTGCCAATCTTGCGACACAACAGTTTGGCTTGAATAGAAACAGGCGTGAGAGAAACGGAACGGAGTTTTTCTTCTGTGCCACCAATCACAGAAACACGCATATTGCTATCATCTGTCAACAATGAGCAATATAGGCGACCCGGATACTTATCAGTCGGAGCAGTCTGGTAAATATCGGTGATAATGGCTTTGTCAATGTCAATCATCATAGGGCGACCCCCTTCATAAAAACGAAAAAACACGATAGTATGCAGGCTACCGCCTGCACTGCGCTCAAAAACGCTCGTGCAGGCGGCGGAGGCATACATAAAGCATAGAATAGAACAAATGTTAATGTCAATAGAATAAAGTCTACATTATATTAATGATACAGAAGGAAGAAGGAGAACGTAACCCGCTCAGGCTTGACTTTCCCGCCTATTGCCCGTGCATTGAAAGGACAAGGCGAGGCGAGACGAAGCGATTGGTGCTAGAGGAGAACAGCCTCACCGATTGCCATTGTAGCACGGGCGGCGGGATGCTACGCACCGTCCCGGAAGTAAAGCCATTTCGCTACGCGGTAGAAAAGTGAAGGGCTTCCGGCTCGGCTCAACTCACTCTTGGTGCTGTTTTTTCTACAGAGATAAATTATGTGAACGTAATAAGCGCGGCGGCAGGATTAGAACAAAAGTTCCCCAGATTAAAATAATAAATGTGGTGATTAGAACAAATGTTTGTAGAGAGCAAAAAAGCCTACAAAAACGGACTTGCGGACTGTTTTTAACAGGGATTTAATAAAAGTGTAGCGCGAATTTTTTTGTATTCTCACGGCGGCGCGTAAATCAGTGTCGGGAGCGTGCCAAGCGCGTTCTGCGCTGCCAAATACATGCAGCAATTGTTTGACGCGCATTGTGCCAATGCCCTGCATCAACGTTAAGCCAAGCCAATAATGATGTTCCTCCAACGCCAGCCCTATCGAAAAGATATGGATGAAAACTCTACAGCGAAGTTTTGCTTTTATCTTCGCCTCAGCGAACAGGATAGCAGGGGTTTCTTAACTATGTCAAGCAGAGCGCGGGGGTTTATCGCATGGAACTAGCAACGGTTTTCATTCGCCTAATGAGCAAGCGAATAAAATTGCTCATGCCTAAAGGAGGATTTTCGTATAGGCGGGGCTGTGTTCCCCGCCCATGAAAGGGTGCTAGTTTTTGGGTTGATTAAACTGTTAATGGTGTCAAAGTCTCGAATTGCTTAGTTTCGGTGGAGCCAGCGAGTGCTGTGGTGGAGGCTGTGCCGCTGGTGATGATATTCTGCACCACATCAAAGTACCCTGTTCCCACGAAACTTTGATGTTTGACGGCTTTATAGCCCATGCTTTTTTCTAGCTCGAATTCGCGGTCTTGTAAAGCGGCATAAGCGGTCATGCCACGCTCACGATAGCCCACTGCCAATTCAAACATGCTCAAATTGAGCGCATGAAAACCTGCTAGGGTGATAAATTGGAATTTATAGCCCATCGCGCCTAATTCACGTTGGAATTTGGCAATGGTGGTTGCATCAAGATTGCTGCTCCAATTGAATGATGGTGAGCAGTTATACATTAGCATTTTGCCGGGAAATTGGGCATGAATCGCTTCGGCAAAAGTACGGGCTTCGTCTAAATCCGGGTGCGATGTTTCCATCCAGAGCATATCTGCCACTGGGGCATATGCCAACCCGCGAGCGATGGCGGCTTCTATACCGTGATGAACGGCGTAAAAACCTTCGCTGGTACGTTCTCTGGTGATGAAGTGCCTGTCACGCTCATCAATATCGCTGGTGATGAGAGTTGCCGAATCAGCATCAGTCCGAGCAATAATCAATGTTGGCACGTCCAACACATCGGCGGCTAGGCGGGCTGCCACCAATTTTTGCACTGCCTCTTGGGTGGGAACAAGCACTTTGCCCCCCAAATGTCCACATTTTTTCGCTGATGAAAGCTGGTCTTCATAATGAATGCCGGCAACACCCGCCTCAATCATGGCTTTGGTCAGTTCATAAGTGTTCAGATTTCCGCCAAAACCGGCTTCAGCATCGGCAACAATCGGCGCGAACCAATACATATTGCCTTTGCCAGTTTGATGCTGAATTTGGTCGGCACGCATGAGCGCGTTGTTCAGGCGTTTAATCAAATCTGGCACACTATTGGCAGGATACAAACTCTGGTCAGGGTACATCTGTCCGGCAACGTTGGCATCGGCAGCAGTTTGCCAGCCGCTGCAATAAATAGCTTTTAAGCCCGCTTGCACTTGCTGAATGGCTTGATTTCCGGTTAAAGCCCCCAGCGCATTGACATAATTTTCTGTGTTGAGCAAGTGCCACAAACGGTCTGCGCCCATGCGTGCCAGTGTATATTCAATTTTGATGCTGCCGCGCAAGGAAAGAACATCGTCCGGGCTATAGGGGCGGGTGATGCCGTGCCAGCGTGGATTTGTTTGCCAATCGTGCTTGAGATAGTGTGCGTCTTGCATGGTATTTCGCTCCGTTAGGTGTAATGAAAGCAAATCAAATTTATCTGCCCATGCGCTGAACGCTGTTGGGCATGATTTCACAAAATAAAGGGTATGGTGTGTTTTAGAGCTACACCGAGGCAATAAGAGAAATGCCTCGGCGGAAATTAATGGTTAGGGCATGGGCAAACTAATCGAGATAGTCATAAGCAGGCAGTGTCAGGAAATCGGCAAAGTCGCGGTTGCGAATCATTTTATCGAACAATTCAGCCGCTAAAGCAAATTTACCATTTTTAAAGCGTTCTTCGCCCACTTCAGCTTTAATCGCATCCATTTCTTCTTCAAACATTTGGCTATAGAGCGCGTCGGTGACTTCGCGTCCATCTTCTAACTTAGCGCGATGATGCAGCCATTGCCAAACCTGCGTCCGGCTGATTTCGGCGGTGGCAGCATCTTCCATCAAGTGATACAACGGTACACAACCATTGCCGCCTAACCACGCCTCTACATATTGAATACCGACTTTGAGATTCCAACGCAGCCCATGTTCTGTCACCGTATCGTTTGGTACTTTCAGCAAATCTGCCGCACTAACTTGCACATCGTCGCGCAGTTTGGTTGTCACCTGATTCGGGGTGGGCATATGCTGATTAAAAATTTGCATGGCAACCGGCACTAAGCCCGGATGTGCGACCCATGTGCCGTCGTGACCATCCAATACTTCGCGTTCTTTATCGGCACGGACTTTAGCAAAAGCGGCTTCATTTGCCTGTTCATCGCCCTTAATCGGAATTTGTGCCGCCATCCCACCCATCGCATGAGCGCCGCGCTTGTGGCACGTCTTAATCACAAGCTGCGTATATGCCCGCATAAATGGCACGGTCATGGTCACTTTGGCGCGGTCTGGCAATATGAATTGGGGATGATTGCGAAACTTCTTGATAAAACTGAAAATATAATCCCATCGTCCACAATTTAACCCCGCAATATGGTCGCGCAATTCCCACAAAATTTCATCCAATTCAAACGATGCCAATATCGTTTCAATCAATACCGTCACTTTAATGGTGCGCTGTGGGATGCCCAATTCGTTTTGCGCCATCACAAAAATATCATTCCACAAACGTGCTTCCAAGTGACTTTCCATTTTGGGCAGATAAAAATAAGGACCCGACCCACGTTCCAATAATTCACGGGCGTTATGAAAAAAATACAGCGCGAAATCGAAAATGCTGCCGGGAACAGGCTGCCCATCTACAAGCATATGTTTTTCATCTAAGTGCCAACCGCGTGGACGGACGAGCAGCACCGCTGTTTTTTCGTTGAGTTGATACTGTTTGCCTTGTTCATTGGTGAAACTAATCGTGCGCCGAATAGCGTCTCGTAGATTGATTTGCCCTTGAATCATGTTATCCCAAGTTGGGGCATTGGAATCTTCAAAATCAGTCATAAAGACGGATGCGCCGCTGTTCAATGCATTAATCACCATTTTGCGGTCTGTAGGACCCGTGATTTCGACGCGCCTATCTTGCAAATCTGCCGGAATTGGGGCAACTTTCCACGCAGTGTTACGAATTTTCCAAGTATCGGGCAAAAAATCAGGCATTTCGCCAGCATCAATCCGGGCTTGGCGCTCTTGCCGTCTTTGCAAAAGGGCATTCCGGCGGGCAGTGAAGGCGCGAGCCAGCGTTGCCACAAATTCCACTGCTGCCGGGGTCAAAATCGTATCATAATTGGGTGTTGTTGTCCCCCGAATTTCAATCGTCTGCATAGCGATGACCTACTCCTAAAAGGGCGATGATATGGATGGCTAAGATGGCGCGATTGTAACACCCGTCCAGAAGTGTGCCATTAGTTTATGTCAAAAATTGGGCAGTTTTTTAGGGCAATATCACGCAAGAAACCGCACATTTTTTGGACAACGTGCGTGAATAACACGCCATACTCGAAAGAATATGTCCCTTAAGGATGACGCTTGCTTCACTGTGTACGAATCCACACCCCGTTTTTGCGACACTTTATCACCCCATAACCTGTTATATAATGAAGAAAAAAATAGCAGAGGATACAAAATATGGTACTGGATGTTGTCACCAAAATCGGAATGCCGATGATGGATTTTCTGGAACAGATGGCAAAAGAACCGTTTGAACTCATCGGTAATGAAAGGATTGTGAAGTTTGCAACAATTGCCGAACACTCAAATATTATCAAAATACTTTTTGTATTATTTTATCAATTCTTGATACAGCATAAATTAGGAGAAATTTTCCAAGAAACAACCTATGCTTTAAACGACACATCGGATTGGGTTCGCGGTTCACGTATACCTGATTTGATGTTTTATTCTGCTGCAAAATTTAACTATTACACCCAAACCATGCCGGATTGGAAGAAAAAGCCGTATTTACTCATCCCTGATTTAACGATTGAAATTGTGTCGCCCAACGATAGTTACAGCGACATCAATAAGAAAGTCATGGCGGATTTGAACAATGGCGTGCAGTGGGTATGGGTGATTGACCCACAAGAGAAAAATGCAGTGATTTATACTGGCAATCAGATTCTAATGCTCAAAGAAAGCGATGCCTTGAAAAATGAAGACCTGTTGCCGGGGTTGGAGATTTTGCTCAAGAGTTTGTTTGAATAAAACAGGGGCTTCATTATCCCCTGTTTATGACGTGTTTTAGTGCCGGAAGTGGCGCACACCCGTAAAAATCATAGCGACATCGGCTTTATTCGCTGCTTCAATCACCCCAGCATCGCGGATAGACCCACCGGGTTGAATAATGGCTGTAACCCCGGCTTTAATTGCTGCTTCAACCCCATCTGGAAAAGGAAAAAAAGCATCTGATGCCATCACTGCACCTTTGGCATTGTCACCCGCTTTTTTGATGGCTAATTCGGCGGCATCTACGCGGCTTGGCAAGCCACCCCCAATGCCAACGGTATAACCCATCTTTGCCAATACAATCGCGTTGGATTTTACATGCTGGACAGTTCTCCATGCAAAATGTAGTGCCGTGAGTTCTTCTGGGCTAGGAGCGCGTTGGGTGACGGTTTTAAAAATAGTGCCATCAGGGTCGCCAGTATCATAACGTTGTACCAATAAACCGCCATGAACGCTGCGAATATCGAAAGCTGTGCCATCGTGCCGCTGTGGAATTTGCAAGACACGGCAATTCTGGCGTTTTTCAGTTAAGGTAGCGCGTGCCGATGGTGTAAAATCCGGGGCAGCAATGACTTCGACAAATAACGACCCTAATTCTGCCACAAAATCATCATCAACAGGGCGATTCACCGCAATCACGCCGCCAAATGCCGAAACCGGGTCTGATGCCAGTGCCAGCGAAAAGGCTTCGGTGATATTAATGCTGCTGGCAACCCCACACGGTGTTAGATGTTTCACAATCACCACAGTAGCATCATCAAAACTGCCGACGGCACGCCACGCAGCATCCACATCCAAAATATTGTTATACGAAAGTTGTTTGCCGCTGTATTGTTTGCCACCCAACGGTGCTGCCCCCAATTGACGGCTGTAATAAGAGGCACTTTGGTGGGGGTTTTCACCATAGCGCAGAGCTTCGACAGCATGAACGGCTAATGACAAATGTTCAGGTAGATTTTCATGACCTTCTATCGTTGGTATCATGCTATCTCCAGCTAAAAAGGCATTAATCGCCGTATCGTAATCACGAGTCATGGCAAATACTTTGACAGCCAAATTGCGGCGAGTCGCAATATCAACCTCACCACTGGCTCTTAAAGCTGCCAGAACACGACTATAGTCCGCCGGGTCACACACCGGAACAACGCGCAGAAAGTTTTTGGCGGCTGCCCGCAGCAATGTAACGCCACCAATATCAATCTGTTCTATAGCATCTTGGAGCGCAATACCCGGTTGGGCGATAGTATCTTCAAAAGGGTAAAGATTACACACGACCATGCTGATAGGCGCGTAACCATGTTGGGTCAATTCTGCCAAATCATCGGCTCTATCCCGCGCCAAAATACCCGCATGGATAGCGGGATGCAGGGTTTTTACACGCCCACCCAGCATTTCCGGCAAGCTAGTTAATTGCTGCACAGGCGTTACGGGTAAACCTGCCGTTCGCAGCAGTGTTTCAGTACCACCGCTGGCAACCAATTCCCATCCCATCTCGGCTAATGCGGCTGAAAATTCCAATAAACCAGTTTTTTCATACACACTGATTAATGCACGGGGCATAATATCGTATCCTATGGACGAATCATTACAAGTCATTTAGCGCGATGATTATAACGTTTCCTTTGAGGGAAAAATAGCAAGCCGAATCGTTTATAAAAACTAGGTAAAAAAATCACATTATTTTGTGATTTTTGTCACAATCTGAATTATACTCTGATTGTGAAATATCGCACAAATCAAAGAGGGCATCATGACCACCAAAAAACGCATCGTCATTGTGGGGGCTGGCTTTGCTGGATTGTTCGCAACGCGCACACTGGCAAAACACAACGTAGACATCACACTCATTGACCGCAACAACTTTCATACGTTTACACCGCTGCTTTATCAAGTGGCAACCTGTGCGCTTGACCCGGCGACGATTGCGTATCCGGTGCGAACCATTTTCCGTGACAATGAAAATGTGCATTTTCTCATGGGCGAAGTGGTGGAAATGAATACTGCTGAGAAATTGGTGCAAGTCAAAACCAATGGCACCATCCGTCCGGTTGCTTATGATTATCTACTTTTAGCAACAGGCAGCGTGACCAATTATTTTGGGCAAAAGACTATCGAGCAGAATTCGTATGGGTTAAAAGATTTGGACGAATCAGTGCAGTTGCGCCACCATATCCTCAAATTGTTTGAGAAGGCAGCTTGGGTTGAAGATGGGGCGCTACGTGATGCGCTGACAACATTGGTGGTGGTGGGAGGCGGTCCCACTGGTTTGGAAACTGCCGGGGCGCTCTATGAACTGTACAATTATGTCCTGAAACTAGAATACAAAAGCCATTACCCCCGGCTGCGGGCGCGGGTGATTTTGCTGGAAGCAACCGATAGATTGCTTTCACCTTATCCAGAACGCCTGCAACGGGCTGCCGAAAAACAGCTTGCGGATTTCGGCGTTGAAGTGATGCTGAATGCCGCCGTTGCGGATGTTAAGCCAGATCGCGTAACGCTTAAAGATGGGCGCATTATTCCGACGCACACGCTCATTTGGGCAGCCGGGGTGAAGGCGTCGCCCTTGGCAGAAATGCTCAAAGTGCCGTTGCAGCGTGCCGGGCGTTTGCCTGTGTTATCCACCTTGCAAGTAGATGGCAAAGCGGGAGTGTATGCGGCGGGTGATATGGTGTATCTGGAAGATGAAAAAGGGCAACCTTATCCTATGTTGATTCCGGTGGCAAAACAACAAGGGGTATTGGCGGCAAAAAACATCCTCCGTGAGATACGGAATGAGGCGTTGGAATCCTTCCACTATGATGACAAAGGTATTATGGCGACAATTGGGCGCAGTCGGGCAGTGGCTTGGTTGTTTTACCGCGTTCAATTGACGGGCTTCTTGGCATGGTTGGGTTGGTTATTCTTGCATCTGATTATGCTGATTGGTTTCCGTAATCAGGTGAGTGCCATGATTAACTGGGTGTGGAATTATATGACCTATGATCGGTCAGTGCGAATCATTCTTGATAAGAGCGAAGCGCCTATCGTTGAAAAACCGAAAGCCGAAACTGAGCCAACAGAAAACATCAAACTCTTGGCATAAACACGAATAAAAACAAGAACAGGTGGTTATTGCCATCTGTTCTTTTGTTCTGCCCACGATAAAGAAAGAACAAATTATTTTGATACATTATTGTTCCTCATGACCCATTAAATTCCAATTATTCCTCAAAAATCCCTCTTGCGCCGTGTTTTGTGGTTTTGATATAATCAACCCTTCCACACGAACATTTGTTTTAAAATGCCGCAGCCAAATTATCCAACATCTTCATGGAGGGCGTATCTTGGCTCAGAACCGCGAATTTACCATCAAAGATGACTATTCATATAATCGGTCTAATCCTATTCGCTGGATTATCTCCCATATGTGGCGCTACAAATTTTTCATGATTGCCACGTTTTTTCTGTATATCACCGCTTGGCTGTCGTTTTCCGGCAGTCGTTTTCTGGTGGGGGTTGCCGCTGAAGAAATTGTGAATCCCACCGCACCCGATGGTCTCCTCAAAATCAGTTTGCTCATCTTGTTTGTGCTGCTCATTGGCGATAGCTTATCGGCGCTCAGTGGCAGTCTGTCTATCGAAACATTGGCGCAGCGTTTATCGCGGGATTCGCGCCAAGAACTGTATACCAGTTTGCTGCAAAAGAGCCAGACTTTTCATGACCGCCAGCGTGTTGGTGACATTATGGCGCGTGCCACCGATGATGTGAACCAATTAAATTACATGGTCAATCCGGGTTTGTTGTTCATCTCCGAATTGGTGTTTGGGTTGGCAGTCCCCATGTTTTATATGGCATTGGTACGGCTAGATTTGCTGCTGGTGCCGGGGATTTTTGTGCTGATTTATGTCTTCACCGTGCGGCGTTACATGCGCCAGCTTAATCCCGTCATTGATAATCAACGTTATGCCTATGGGACAATGAATGCCGGATTGGAAGAAACCATCTCAGGCATTGAAATTGTGAAAGCCAGCGCCCAAGAAAAATTCGAGAAGAAGAAGTTTTACGACAATGCCCGCAAATATCGGGATTATTTCGTACAGCAAGGGCGCGTGGAAGCGCGGTATCTGCCAATGTTGTATTATGGCTTTGCACTCGGCTTTTTCTTTCTCCATTGCATGGTGTTGTATGGGCAAAATCTTATCACTATCCCCAACATCATCTCCGTCATGGGCTTGATGGCGGCGATTCGCTTCCCCATTTTTGTCTCTATTTTTGCATTTTCGTTGGTGCAATTAGGAGTCAGCAGCGCCCAACGTATCCTGAACATTATCACCCAAGAAACCGAATTGGATGAAAATGAAAAAGGGTATAGTGCCACCATGCGCGGGGAAATCGTCTTTGACAATGTGACTTTTGGCTATGAAGATGGCGACATTCTGGAAAATATCTCGTTCCATGTGAAGCCCGGCGAAACCATTGCGATTGTGGGGCAGACCGGCAGCGGAAAAAGCACGCTCACCCAGTTGATTAACCGCACGTATGATGTTACGGGTGGGCGAATTTTGATTGATGGCGTAGATGTCCGCGAGTGGAGCATGGCATCGTTACGTTCCCAAATCTCCAAGATTGAACAAGATGTCTTTTTATTCTCGCGCACACTGGCAGAAAATATCGCCTTTGGCGCACCGGGGGCAACCCAAGCACAGATTGAACAAGCAGCAAAAGAAGCCCAAGCCCACGATTTTATCATCGGTTTTGCCGATGGTTATGAAACGGAAGTGGGTGAACGCGGTGTCACCTTATCGGGCGGACAGCGCCAACGAATTGCGCTTGCCCGTGCTTTTCTGAGCAATCCACGCATTTTAATTTTGGATGATTCTACCAGTGCTATAGACAGCGCCACCGAAGATGAAATCCAAAAAGCCATTCGTCGCGCACAGGTTGGGCGCACTACTCTCTTGATTACGCATCGCTTATCACAAATTCGTTGGGCAAATCATATTCTGGTGTTGGAAGATGGCAAACTCATTGCGGCGGGTAAACACGATGATTTGCTGCGTAGTTCTGCGTTATATCGGCGTATTTTTTCGCGCTATGATGCCGCCCTGCCGCCTTTAGAGCGTGCTGCGTCCCCTGTCTTGCAAACGACTTAAGCCTAGCCAACGAAAGAAAAGGAGCATACCTCTATGGGTTTTATCATGGATGGTTTGGATGCCGAAGACTATGACCGCAAGTATGGCGATAAAGACCTTGTGCAGCGCATTGTGGGGTATTTCCGCCCCCAATTACCGCGTATGATAGCGGTTGCCATCGCCATTTTATTGACTTCGGCGGTCAATACGGGCTTGCCGATTTACATCTCACAAAGTTTGGATGCTTTGCAGCAGGCAGGTGGCGCAGCGACACAAGATTTTCTATTTGGCGTCACGATTGTCCTGATGATATTAGGCACATTGGGTTGGTTCTTCAACGCGATACGGCAATGGCTTTCGGCAGAAGCCGTCGGCAATGTCTCGCTTAAACTGCGCGAAGATGCCGTAGATGCGGTGCTGAAACGCGATTTATCGTTTTATGACCAATATCCATCGGGGAAAATTGTCAGCCGTGTGACATCGGATACGCAGGCATTTTCATCGGTGGTCACATTGGCGACAGATTTGATGAGCCAAATTCTGCTCATCTTTTTTCTGGTGGGCTATTTGTTTCTCGTTAATGTCGAATTGACCATTGTGCTGCTGTTGTTAGCGCCATTCATCGTCTATACCGCGCTGATGTTCCGCAAAATTGCCCGCGATACCGTGACCCAATCGCGGCGGGTGAATGCCATCGTGAATGCCCATATTCAGGAAACGGTTAGCGGCATTAGCGTTGCTAAAACTTTCCGACAGGAACAGGCAGTTTACGACGATTTTTTGGCAGTCAACCGAGATTCGTACCGGATTAATCTCCGCACGGGGTATGTGTTTAGCAGCATCTTCCCGATTTTGAACGCCTTAGCGGCATTTGGCACGGCTGGTTTGGTTTATTTTGGTGGCGTGAGCGTGCAAGGTGGCACTGTCACTGTTGGCGATTGGTTCTTGTTCATCCAAGGTTTGGCACTGTTCTGGTTTCCGTTGACGAGTATCGCATCATTCTGGAGTCAGTTTCAATTGGGTTTAGCCGCCGGAGAACGAGTCTTCGCGCTGATTGATGCTGAACCCAAAGTGGTGCAGACCGATAATCGCCGCCTGACAGATATTAAGGGCGAGATTGTGTTCGAGAACGTCAATTTTGCGTATACCGATAAAGAGCAAGTGTTACACAATTTCTCACTGCGGATTGCCCCCGGTGAAACATTGGCATTGGTGGGGCATACTGGCTCTGGCAAGTCCAGCATTGGCAAGCTCATTTCGCGCTTTTACGAATTTCAAGCGGGTCAGATTCGCATAGATGGGCATGATATTCGCACGTTGGATATTGATGCCTATCATGGCAAATTGGGCATTGTCACCCAACAGGCATTTTTGTTCGATGGCACCGTCCGCGAAAATATCCGCTATGGCAGGACACAAGCCACCGATGCCGAAGTGGAACAGGTCGCTCGCTTGGTCGGGCAAGGCGATTGGATTCATGGGCTGCCGAATGGTTTGGATACCCAAGTGGGGGAACGTGGCGGCAATTTGTCTATGGGGCAGCGCCAACTCGTGGCATTATCGCGGGTGCTACTGCAAAATCCTTCTATCTTCATTCTTGATGAAGCCACTGCCAGCGTTGACCCGCTAACAGAAACACTCATCCAAGAAGGGTTGGAAGTGGTGCTTAAGAATCGTACTTCGATTGTGATTGCTCATCGCCTGAATACCGTGAAAAGTGCTGATAGAATTATCGTGCTGCGGAAAGGCGAAATTATCGAAGAAGGTACACACGAATCGCTGTTAGCAGATGGTGGTCACTACGCTGAACTTTACAACACCTATTTCCGGCATCAAAGCCTCGAATACCTGAACACCAATCCCGATGCCCGTTTTGAGATGGCACATTAATCCGGCATTCTGTAAAAACAAAATGGGGTGAATTGTTCACCCCATTTTGTTTATAACCCGGATGAACGGGCGTCTTTTTCTGTCCAACCGCGGTCTTCTTGTGTGGCTGCATACGCTACCAGCGCGGGTTTCTCGAATGTGCCATAAGGAATGAGCAGCACAATTGCCGAAACAAATAGCACGACGGCTATTCCAATCAATTGCATGAAGGGACTAATGGCAATGCCGCCAATTGTCGCCCAATGCGGATGCACAATCAACACCGTCACCAGAACTGTCGGTGCAATGATAGACATAATCGAACACGACAAATAGTGAAAAAAACGTGCTACTGGATTATCTGTGCGGATTGTTTCGCGTTTGTCGGAACTGCGGGCAGTGAGTGTGCCAACAACCAACCCAAAAATAGCTAATCCAGCATAGGCTAAGATGTCTGTGGTTTCCATAGATTTTGTTATCCCAAATAGTATCGGGCAGGGAAGAATTTATGAATTTACCCTACAACGACAAATTGTAAATGATGTTGGCAAAGTGCTAAACACAACACATAAAGATAAAACACTTCTTATGTTTTTATGTTTATCTCATGATTTGTGACTCAGCACTTAGTCCTCAGCACTCAGCACTGATGATTAAAACAGCGTATAAATGAACACGCCGCCGGGACCACTGCTGCCAATAACAATTAACACGGCAAACACCATCAGCGTCAAGAACATCGGAATCAGCCAATACAGCTTACGTTTCCACAGGAACGACAGCAACTCGCCCAAGATACCCATGCGGGCGAAAAAGTCATTGAGACCGCCGTTTTTCTTCTTTTTCTCAGTTGTTTGCATTGTGATTTATTGCACCTCATCAACTATAGCCGGATTTGGGAAGGTTATTTACGTACCAAGAGTGACCCCAGTACGAGCATATCTATGTCACTATTCTTGAACGTGTTGAACGCATTTTGTGGTGTATTCACGATGGGTTCACCGCGCAGATTGAACGAGGTATTCAATACAATGGGAACACCGGTCGCATCACCGAATTTTTTCACCACATCATAGTAGCGTTGGTTGGTTTCACGGTCAATCGTTTGCAAGCGCCCTGTGCCTAGGTGATTCACCGCCTGAATATTATCGCCTTTATCCGATTTGATGGGTGCGACCATGAGCATATAACGCGGTGCTTCGTGCGTAGCGACTTCGGGATAATCAAAATATTCGGGCGCACGTTCACGCAGCACTACCGGGGCAAACGGGCGGAACGGTTCCCGGAATTTGATTTTGGTATTGACGACTTCTTTCATCTCATCGCTACGGGGGTCGGCTAAGATGCTGCGATTGCCTAATGCGCGGGGCCCCCATTCAAAGCGTCCCTGCATCCACCCGACAACATTTTTAGTCGTCAAGCCCTCCACGACAATATCAATCATTTTGTCGGGGTTATTCTCATAGTTTTCGTATTTGATGCCTTTGCTATCCAGATACGCGCGGCAATCGGCATCCGAATAACCTTCTCCCCAATAAGCATGAGGCATCATGGGATGTTTGCGCGGCTTGCCCAGCATGATGTGATACGCCCACAATGCTGCTCCCAACGCGCCACCATCATCCCCGGCGGCGGGTTGAATATACAATTCGTCAAACGGCGTTTCGTTCAGCAAGCGCCAATTGGCTTTGGTATTTAATGCCACGCCGCCTGCCATGACGATTTTCTTCTTACCGGTTTGTTGGTGCAGATAATTGCAAATTGAAACCAATGTATCTTCGGTCACGCGCTGGATGCTGGCAGACACATCAGCATAATATTGATTTTTATCCATCGCGGCTTTTTCGGCACTGCGTTCCGGGTTGGTCATCATCGTGAAGAAATCGGCTTCTGCCGGGCGCGTTGGACCAAATAATTCTAGGAATTTGTTGCTATAGCTGCGTTCTGTGGAATAGTGATAGTCAAAATAGGACATATCCAGATGATAAGCCCCCGTCCCATTTTCCACATGAATCAGCTTATAGACTTTATCCATGTATTTGGGGTCGCCATAGGGTGCCATCCCCATCACTTTGTATTCGCCATTATTAACACGAAACCCTAACCACGCCGTAAAGGTTGAATAGAGCAAGCCTAACGAATGCGGGAAACGCTGTTCGCTGAACAGATTGATTTCATTCGTGCCAGTGCTGCCCTCACGATAACTTTTTGCTGTGCCAAGGGTGGTTGTCGTCCATTCGCCGACACCATCTACAGTCAGAACAGCGGCGTCATCGAATGGGCTGGCGAAAAAGGCGCTGGCGGCATGGCTCATATGGTGGTCACAGAAAACAATTTTGTCGTAATCTATGCCCACACCATTTTGAATCGCGGTTTTGACCCACAATTTTTCTTTTAACCAACTGACCATCGCTTCTTTCCACACTTCCCAAGAACGGGGGAAAGTATTCAGTGTGGATTGCACGATGCGCTCAAACTTCATGAGGGGTTTCTCATAGAAAACCACATAATCCAAGTCATCCGCAGTGATACCCGCTTGCCGCAAGCAAAAATCAACGGCATGTTGTGGAAAACTGTTATCGTGTTTTTTGCGGGAAAAACGTTCTTCCATGGCAGCAGCAATAATTTCGCCACCTTCGCCGACCAATGCGGCTGCCGAATCGTGATAGAACGCAGAAATACCTAAAATATACATGCTTTACCCCTGTTCTCTGGCGGATTCAATATCGGCGGGGACAGGCGGACGTTCCAGCCAACGGGCGGATTCTTTGCGTCGCAGTGGATCACTGAACAACGTGGAGATGATGCCGAATGGCATGAGAATGGTGAAGTAGAATAACACGGCAATCACCCGCGCGGTGGTATCGCTGATGATGCCGGAGATGACATTAAAACGATGCCAAGCCACATCCCATGCGGATTGTTCGGTTGGCGTGTTTGTCGGTTTGTCGTTTGCCAAAGTTATACGCCTCAATGCGTCTAATTCATATCGCGCAGGGATGATAGCACAGTTTTGGTGCGAGTCAATGAGTTTAGCTTTACATTTGTAAGTGGAACAGGCGCAGGGTTCTCGTAGATGGGGCTGTGATTTATAATCTGCCTGCTGATTATCAACCAATTTTGGTTATTTCATGACCCCATATATCAAACGCTTTTTGCAATTACTGAACGTTAAATCGGGTGAAGAACGCTTAGTGGCACTGCTGCTGCTGCACTCGTTCTTTATTGGTACAACGGTCATTTATTTTGAAACTGTGGCTTATAGTACTTTTTTGACGCGCTATGAAGACGCAGCCAGCCTGTTGCCCATTGCTTATATCAGCGCCTCCATCATTACGGTCTTGGTCGGCATTGTTTACTCGCGCTTAGAACGGCTTGTGTCTTTCCAACGCTTATTAACTTTTAATCTGCTGACGGTCTTGGCGGCGTTGGTGGGTTTGCGTTTGTTATTCCTAGTGACAGACAATCCATTTCCGGCGCTGATTGCGATTATCGGATTTGATGTGTTGTGGGTGCTGCAAAGCCTAGAATTTTGGGGGCTTGCCGGGCGTGTCTTTAATGTGCGGCAGGGCAAACGTTTATTTGGCTTAATCGGCTCTGGTGAGATGTTGGCGATGGCAGTAGGGGGTGTTTTTATGCCGCTGCTGCTGCGCTTTTTGCCCGCCATCAATCTCTATTTTTTAACATGGTTAGGGGTGATTTGTTCGCTGCTCATCATGCGCTATATCCTGCGGCGCTATGTGCGCGATTCGGCTATAGACCCGGACAATATGCTGGAAGCGACCACGCAGGATGATAAAACACTGCGGGAATTAATACGAGAACGGTATATTATTTTAATTTTTGTGGTAGCCGCCATCACCATTTTTACACTCTACTTCACCGATAATGCTTTTTATGATGTTTCAGAACGTCAGTTCCCGAATGCCGATGAATTAGCTGGATTCATGGGATTTTTCTTGGCGTTATCAGGCTTGGCACAATTGTTTGTTCGGGCAATTCTAACAGGTTGGTTGCTTACCAAATTTGGGGTAATTGCCGGTTTGTTATTGCTGCCGGTTTTGCTGGCATTAACATCAGCCGCTGCCATTGGCACAGAGGCGGTGGGTGGTTCTTTAAGTGTGGTTTTTTGGCTCGTTATCTTGGTGAAATTATGTGACCGGTCTGTGCGTTACTCGCTGAATCGGGCGGCAACACTGGTGTTGTATCAACCTTTATCGCCTGTGGAACGGGTGCGCGTGCAAACCGCGAATGAAAGTATTATCGAGCCGATTGCAGGTATTAGCTCTGGTTTAGTTTTGCTCTTTTTGAATCAAGTGCTGCATTTTGAGGCACTGCAACTGCTGTTTATGATGGTGCTGATTATTATCGTTTGGATTGGCGCGGTGTTGATGCTCAGTCGGGATTATCCGGCAGCGTTGGTCAACGCACTCAATCGGCGGCGACTAGGTGGGATAACCCTTTCGCTCAATGATAGTTCCAGTATGGATGTGCTGCGCCGTACCCTCAAGAGTGAACGCCCCGGTGAAATTATCTATGCGCTGAATATGCTGGAACACAGCCAACACTCCGAACTGGATACCATCTTACGTGACCTAATACCCCATCCTATTCCTGAAGTGCGGCGTGCGGTGCTGCAAAAGATTGAAAAACGGCGTAGTACCGCCTTACAATCGGTTTTGATACAACGCTTGGTTGATGAAAATCAACCCGAATTGTGTGGGCTTGTGCTGCAAGTGTTGGTGGCATTGGGAGCAGAGGAAGTCGTGCTGCCGTATCTGGAACATCGCAAGCGCGTAATTCAACGTGGTGCGATGATGGGTTTTTTACGCAACCATGCTGCTTTAACGCCCGAACATCCGGCGATTGCCCAATTAATGATGTATGCCCAATCAGAGAGTGTTGCTGACCGCGCTTTTGCCGCCGAGATGTTGGGTGAAATTAGCATCCAAACCTTTGATACGAATGCCATGTTGACCATTTTCCTGAATGCTGATAGTGCCGAAGTTCGCAAAGCGGCAATGATTGCGGCGGGCAAAATCAAACATCCGGCACTTTATCCGCGCATCATCCATAATTTGGAGATGACCCACGATGGTTTAAGTGTCGCTATTCAGGCATTAGCCACTGCGGGCGAACAGGTGCTGCCCTTATTGATTGAAACATTTGATAAAAAAGACCAACTGCGGCATGTCAAAATTCGGTTACTGCGAATCATGGGCAATATTCGTGGCGATACCGTGATGAATTGGTTGCAATCGCAAATCCAGTACCCCGATGAATTTGTACGTTATTATATTCTGGATGCGCTGCGCCAGTGCGGATATAGCGTTCAAAATGGCAAACATGTTGCTATTCACGAGCAAATTGTGATGCAATTGCAGCAAGCCACTTGGTCATTGGCGGCATGGATGGAGATGCAACAAGATAACCGGACGCAGCTATTACAGCGAGCATTGGAGCAGGAAATTCAACTTGCCTGCCGCCGGATTTTGCTGCTGCTTTCGTTTATCTATGATGCCAAAGCCATGATCGCCGTCAAAGAAAATTATTCGCATCCGACCCGCGAGAAACGGGCATATGCGCTGGAAATTCTGGATACCCTCATCACGCAAGAGTATAAGCCCGCCCTGCTCATTCTCATGGATGCCCAACCACCAGATAAGCAGTTGGTCAACTTGTGGATGCATTATCCGCAGCAAAAAATGGAGATTGTGACGCGCCTTAAAAAAATTCTGCTGGAAGAAACCGGGACAAGCCATCCGTGGACACGCGCTTGTGCCTTCTATACGATTGCTGAAATTGGCAATAAAGAAGCCTCCCCAGATGTGGCAACAGCGTTGTTTGATACCACCGATGTGGTTATCCGCGAAACCGCCATGTGGACGTTGTATCGGCTGAATCCGGTGCTGTATAACATTTATAATCGGTCACTCCAAGAAGAATCTATGGGGTCGCCAGAAGGCACTTTGCGCCACAGCACCATTATGGCGGCAACCACGATTGAAAAAGAAATACGGGGAGAAGGTAAAATGCTCTTACTGGTTGAAAAAGTGCTTATCCTGCGAACAGTCAGCATCTTTTCGGATACACCGGAAGATTATTTAGCAGAAATAGCGATGGTGCTGCAAGAAGTCCCGGTAGAGCCGCATGAAACCTTCATCCACAAAGGTGACCCCGGCAACTGCCTGTATATCATTGCCAGCGGCAAAGTGCGCGTGCATGATGCTGACCGTGAATTTACACTCTTGGGAGAGCGCGAAGTAGTGGGCGAGTTGGCGTTGTTAGATTCAGAAGCCCGCAATGCCGATGTCACGGCAATTGAAAAAACTATGCTGCTGAAATTAGATCAAGATGCGTTTTATGAACTCATTACGAGCAACCCAGAAGTGGTACGGGGTGTGCTGCGCGTCCTCACTCGGCGGCTGCGGGCGGCGATGTTAAATTAAGAAGCAAGCGGATTAGTTAAAAGAAAATGGACTTTCATTATCCATCACATCTTTATCGGCAATCATAAATTCCAGCAACGTGACTTCGCGCCGATACAAGGCGACTAAATCATAGAGCATTTCACGGGCAGTTTCGGCAGCGAGTAGGAGTTGTTTTTCGCGGGTATCGGTCTGTAATATCACCGCCGACAGATATGCTAGCGCCAACGAATCACTCGGCAGTTGGCTCTCATCAAAATTGAGTTGTCCGGCATTTTCCAGTGTTCCCAAATATTGCTTGAGCAAATGACGGAGTTTGAGCGCCCGCGTGCGGGTTTGAGAGGTCTCATCGCGTTCCAGCGGAATAAATTCGACATCGCCAGAGAGATAGGGTTTATCTTGGTACATTTGGCGCACCCGAAAACGGTCTCGCCCTAATGCAAGAATATTCATGCGCCCAAAAGGTAGCGGCTGAACTTGGGTGATGTGGGCGGTGCAGCCAATCAGGTGTGGCGTTGCTATTGCACTTCCAGCTTCCTGACCCGTTTCAATCAGTACAACCCCGAAGGGTGTCTTGTTATCAATGCAGCGATTCATCATTTGTTTGTAGCGTTCTTCAAAGATATGCAATTGCAAGGGCATACCCGGAAAAAGAACGCTGTTGAGTGGGAAAAGTGGTAAATCATTCATCGTTAATGTCTTATATACGCTGACTCTCTCCTGATTATACTCCCATTCACGTAAGAGATGCTCATGCGTTCCTGAATGTTCGTTAAACATCCCGTGATAGGCTGTTGAGGACTCAGGAGAAAGCCTATGCCCCAATTACGAATCATCACCACAACTCAAGAGATTATGCTGACAGTACCAGCGGGTGCCAATTTGCGACAAGTTCTGCTAGACGCGACTCTATCTCCCTATACCATCTTAACGCGGCGAGCAAATTGTGGTGGGCGCGGCATTTGTGCGACTTGTGGTGTCTGGATTGACGCCGACGAGCCTGCCCCTGAACATTGGCATGATAAATTGGCGGCGCAGTTTGGGTATCCGCGTTTGTCGTGTCAAATCACTATTCAAGATGATATGACGGTGCGCTTAGTCCAAGATAAATGGATATGGGGCAGTCGTGATGCTGCCCGACGCTGGCAATCAGGCTAACCCATTTTTCATGTATGCCTGAATTTCATCGGCAGCCCGTCCAAAACCGCCAGCATCACGCAATGCATCGCCTAAAATTTTTGATTGGGCTTTGTAGGGTGCCGGATGGCTTAACAGTTTATTGAGCGCCTGCTGCAATTCGGTTGCGGTCACTTTGCCAAAGGGTGGTTTGCTACCTAAGCTAAGTCCTGCGCCGTGTTTGACGACCTGTGACGCGACGAAGGCTTGCTCTAGCTGCTGCGGAATCACGATTAATGGCACGCCATAGTAAAAGCCTTCATGGGTGCTGTTTAAGCCGCCATGTGTGATAAACACATCGGCACGCTGCAAAATCTCTAGCTGTGGTACGAAATTCCGCACAATGAAATTTGCCGGAATATCGCCCAAATCCGCTATCTTCGTATTTTTACCAATGGACAAGATAAATTGTCCCGGATGCGTGCCGAAGGCGGCGAAACATGCCCGATAAAACTCAATGTTCATATTGTTAATTGTACCCAGTGAAATATACACCAATGGGCGCTTGGTCAATTGCTCAAACGGAAAATCAGTGTTGGCAGGGCGCTCACTAATCGAAGTGCCGACAAACTTAAAATGCGGTTTAAAGCGGCTGCCATAGGGCTGAAATTGGCGCGATGTAAACACAATATTCATGTCACCCAAGCACATCAGCGCATCCACGAGAGCAACACTTTTTACTTGATATTGATTTTGGATACGACGGGCAGTTTGCCAGTATTCAGGGGTGACACGCCCAAACCGATACAGGGCATTAAGTAATAGTGGCAGGGGCATCGTCATCGAAAGTTGTGGTGTCATCACAAAGGTGACACAAAATGATACCGCCCGCAAATTCAAGCGGCGTTTGCTCATTTCTGCCCAACTTGCCAGCGTGTCATGAATGAGGCAATCGGGTTTTTCGCGCTGGATAAGCTCCGTGGTAAAGGGGATGAGCCGTTCCCCAATTTCAACCAACGTCACCGCATTGCGGGCAATATCGCCTGCTCCAGCTTCTTTCATCAGGGGTTCTAAATCACTCACATCGGGATATTCCCGAAATTCCGCGCCTATCGCTTCGATTTGTGAGCGAAATTCGGTAGTATTTACACAAATAACGTGTTCGCCCCGACGTACTAATTCCGCAATCACGGGCAA
>JALHOR010000045.1:26832-39309 GCA_022842885.1 Anaerolineae bacterium | reverse complement strand
GGATGCTGTTGGCAATACCACCAAAGCCATCACCAAAGGCGTTGCCATTGGTTCTGCTGTGATTGCGGCGGTGTCATTGTTCGGCTCATTCCTGACAGATACGCGCGTGGTACAGCTTGGGTTAGGCGTGCCACTGGAAGAAACCGTGTTTGGCACAGGCATTAACATCGCCGAACCGGTCGTGTTCATCGGCTTTTTGTTGGGCGGCGGGCTGATTTTCTTGTTTAGCGCCTTGCTCATTCGCTCGGTGAACCGTGCGGCATTCCAGATGATTGGCATTGTGCGCCGTCAGTTACGCATTCCGGGCATCATGGAAGGTACTAAAACACCGGATTATGCCGAATGCGTGGATGTTTCGACTCGTGCTGCCCAGCGTGAACTGCTGCCCTTGGGCGTGATTGCCGTGTTGACACCCGTGGTTGTGGGTTTCTTGTTGGGCGCGACGGCATTGGGCGGTTTCTTAGCGGGGATTATCCTTGCCGGGCAGTTGATGGCAGTCTTCATGAGCAACGCAGGTGGCGCATGGGACAATGCCAAAAAATACATCGAAGAAGGCAATTATGGTGGCAAACGCTCAGAAGCGCATAAAGCCGCCGTCGTGGGTGATACTGTAGGCGACCCGTTCAAAGATACGGCTGGTCCCGCACTGAACCCGATGATTAAAGTAGTGAACTTAGTCGCGCTGATTGCCGCGCCGTTAGTTGTCACCGTCGAAGCCAGCAGCGACCCCACCGTACAAACGACGGTGCGCGTGGTCATGTTCGTATTGTTAGGGGTGATTGTCGCTGCTATTTTGTTGAGCCGGCGCGAAGACCCATCGTCGCAACAAATGGTCGAAGCTGTGGCTGCATCCGGCGCGAAGAAATAAACCACAGCGCAGCCAGATAACATCTTGAAATAAAACGGGCGTAGGACATTCTACGCCCGTTTTCGTTTGCGTGGGGATATAGCAAGCGCGGTTAGCGCAGCGGGTCACATGGGTTTTGCTGACTCTATGCTACAATAATAAAGGCAAACAACGGAATGATAATCATGGCATTGAATCTACAACAATCCATTTTTATTGAGTTAAATGAAAAAGAGAAATCAAGTTTAACCACGCTGTAAAATATTATTTTTGTAGAGGAGGGTTTCTAAACCCTACCCTACACATCTTGTTTTCCTAGACGTGTGTTTCTGCAAAATATCGTTAAGCATTGACGTGGTGAACTGTTAGTTGCCGTCCTCATCTTCGCCATCGCCATCTTCGCCTTCACCATCCTCATTTTCACCTTCACTGCCTATGATGTTGCTGCTGGTATCACCATCTTCGCCGCCGTCATTGGTCTCATTTTCACCACCATCACCACATGCCGCCAACATGCCAATCAGCAATATAATCGCCAGTAGTGACATCATCTTTCTTAAATTTTTCACAATTGTTTTCCTCACGTATGCGATACATTTTTTATCTCGTATACTCAACACCATAGCACGCCAAAATGAACACCAAATGAAAGTGCGCTGTAAATACGCGCTTTTCACGCAATCTGAACATGAGCCAAATTCTTTATGTTGATTTCGTTTTTAACGACTCTACCTTAGCCTATATTCTTGGTGCGATCTCACTGGTGAACAATTGGAGTGTCATGGGCAATCAGTCTTTCACCAGCACCCAACTCGCCACCACCAAGCCTGCCATGCCTAGCCCGCCGAGTAAAAAGGGCATCCCCCCGCCAAAAGTCTGGAAAATAATGCCGCCTAAAATAGGTGCAACCGCATCTGCCGCGCTGACAAACGACGCACTCACGCCCAATACCGTGCCATATTCCTGTGGCGATACGCGCTTGGTCATCAGGCTGTTCAAGCACGGGCGAATCAACCCCGCCCCAATAGATAACGGAATCAGTGCCGCCGCGAACCATACCACGCCCATGATGCCATTGTTGCCATCCGGGGGCAGCATCACACCCAAATCGCCGACGATAGCTTCTGTGGCGCTGGCAATTTGTTCGCGCAAATCATATTCGGCGTTGCGCTGCACATAAAATAGGTGCGGTTGTTCCGGCGTAGTTGCTACTAGCAATAAGCCAATCGCAAACATTGCCAGCGCAAAAATAGCCACCTTGCGTTCCCCATATCGCTGCGTCCATTTACCGATGTAGCGCACCTGAATCAAAACCAAAATGCCGCCAATAAACAAGAAAAATAACGCATTGCCTTGCCCCAAGACACCCAAGCGACTCAGCGTAAATACGCCCATCAGCGCCTCAAACCCGAAAAAAATCAACTGCTGCGCGAACATCAACACCAACAAAATATTCACTCGCGGATTCACCAGCATTCGCCCAATGGTTGCAGGATTCAGGATGCGGCGCGGGGTGGTGCCACCTATGCCACGTTTTTCCGGCGGCAGCGTCTCTTTGAACAAAAATAACGTCAACAAAATGGAGATGAATGAATAACCCGCCGCTGTGAATGCCGGAATCGCTAAATTATCGGTGATTTCCAGCGTAATCAGCGCCGTGATGGGACCAAAGATGAAGCCCAAGCCAAATGCCGCGCCAATTAATCCTAGCCCACGAGCGCGATTTTTCTCATCGGTGATGTCGCTGAGGGCGGCTTGTGCCGTAGAAATATTCGCGCCAAACAAACCATCCAGCACCCGCGATAAAATAATCAGTGTCAGCGAACTTGCCATTCCGAGCATAATAAAACTGATGAAGGTGGTGATTTGACTGATGAGCAGTAAGGGTTTGCGTCCAAACCGATCCGATAACGCCCCCATGACCGGCACGCCAATCAACTGCGCCAACGGAAAAGACGCCACAACCAAGCCAATTTCAGCGGGCGAAGCGCCATACGCCGCCGCGTACAAATGCAGCAGCGGCAGAATCACCGTTAGCCCCAGCACATCCACGAACACCAGCGCAAAAACGGGCAGCACGCGGTTAAAATCAAAACCGGATGAGTCGGGTATTTTTTCAGTCATATTGATTGCATTCCCTACGCCAAGCACCCCTCAGCCAAGTTGGCGGCGGGCTTGCTTGCTGACGATAAATCCTGTTTATTGAGTATCGCCAATTGGGGGGTGCTTAACAAGCACAAACATCCAGCGAATCAGATGACAAATATGCCTTTTAATTCTACTATCGTATTGAGGACAGGCGAATGAAAATTTTTACTTGTGGCATAAGTCCATTGGTTGTCCATTACAATGTATATTTCGTTTTTAAATATTATAGCATTCTATTCGTGAGTTATTGTATCTTTACTTGATACAAGTTATAATCATTTTTTGGTTGGAAAAGCGTATATTTTGAGGAATGTATGCGACAGAGAATCTTCGAACTCGTAGAAAAATATAATAAATTTCCAGAAGGTACTCGAATTGCTATCATTACTGGTATATTTGGAATCATGATTGCGATCTGTAGCGGTATATTTGTAGTGATTGCCGCAATATTTAGCAGTATTAATATTAATATCAATATACCAACACCAATACCACTAACTGCAACATTTACACCCCCTCCAACTGACATACCCTCACAAACACTGCGACCCATAGAAACCCATACTCAGGTGCTAACTGAAACACCTACGGCGACCCTTACGCTACTACCAACTAAGACACCTATACCGCCAACTTCAATCTTTACATTGTCACCAACGCCCACGCCCTCGATAACGCCTTTAACTCAACGTATGACCCAAGAGATTATAGTCGAAGTTACTCCAACACCTATTTCACCCGCACTGATTCTCTTTCCTGAAGAAAAAGCATTAACAATTTTTGTGGCTTCCGCAGAAGCCATATCGTTGGCAGAGTTAAAGTTAACGGTGGTTATAGACAGTACAGTGGTTATAGGCGGTATTGAGAAAAATATTTCTCCATTTAACGACTTTGATATCTTACAATTATTAGATGGCATGGCACAGCCGGGGATGTGTTTTCGCTACCTTGCACCCAACCATTCAGGGGCATTGCAGAGCGATTGTTCGAATAATCGTCAATTGTTATTTGACAAAGAAATGGCCCGTGCCGATGTGTTTTGGTATGACGAAAGTGATAAAGCAATCCGAAGCATATCCGTAAGTTTGGATGGCAATCAAACATACTGTGGCAGTGATGCAAGTTGTGAAATTTTAACACCTACTGCAATATTCACATCGCCACCAACTAACACAACTACATGGACAGCAACAGCAAGTGATATGCCTACTTTGACGCCGAGTGTAACACCTACGGCAACCTATACATCATCGCCAACGAACACGCCGAGCGAAACTTCAACCGCGACATATACACTATCACCGTCGGCAACCACGACATTTACACCGATACCGACAGCAACCGAAACAATAACACCTATTTTTACCGATGTTGTTATGAATGATAAAATTTGTATTTATTTTGAACCACTTGGTCAACCTGCTTATGCCGTTGAATTGCACGATACAGAAGTTGCTGGAATCATATTTCCAACAAGGGGCAAAGTTACAATTTATGGGGCTGAAAGGGTAGATGGTTACGCTGACTTTCGTTATGAAGGCGAGACATATTCTTTTGGGAATTTTACTATAAATCAATCTGCGATTAACTCACTCTTTCCCATTGGTTGTTCCTATGCTGGTTCGGCTACTTTTTCAACTGATGCTATCACCGTAAATTCTGGTGATTTATTCGTGGTATATAAAGCCGAACCCTCGGAACGACTAACAATTTCTGTCATTTTGTCAGTTTTATCTGTCAATCACCCAGAAATAAATTTTTCTGTTGTACAGGTTGGTAGAAATACAGCCAATTTTAGTATCTCTTCGTTGAATACCAATGATGCATTTAAGGTCTCGCATAATAAAATAAATGAAGCGATTCGCCTATCTATTTCAGGTAACATACGGACTGTTCAATCGAATACCACCATATCAATTGATTATTATGTTAATGATATATTTGGCTTAGATATTTATGCTAGATGAAATATTCTTACATTAATTAGCTCAAAGGAGATTGTATTATGTGGTTCAAAAATCGCACAAAACTTATCGCATATATCATTATGCTGACATTTTTGATGGTTATTAGTTTGCAAGTTGTCATTGCTCAGACTAATTTACTGACTTGCGTTTATATTGAACCTAAAATTGAAGGTGATGGAGGAAAATATAGCATCGAATTTAGAAATACCGATGTGGTTGGCTTAATTCTGCCTGCTGATGCTGAAGTTATCATTTATGGCAATATTGAGATGGGAAGTTATAAATTTAGAACAGAGGCTGAAACTGGTAGTTATAAAGTAACAGAAGAACTCGATACCTATACTGCGCGTGCTCTTGATGCTAGCAACAACAATATCCCATCTGAATGTCCCAATGTTGATCCAGCTACAACATTAGCCACTCGTCCATTTGATGTTTTGCCGAGCGATTTAGTTATTATTACCCAAACTGGACGTGGAAATTATGACCTCAATACCCTTTTGGGAGTTGCATCTTTTCACTTTGCACCGCCATTACCCGGTTTTCAAATTGTTCAGCTAAAAGGACAATTTATCGAATTTAGCTTGCCATACTTATCGGAACCAATTACTGATTTTACTGCTATCGCCAACAAAACAGGGGTTAATTTGGTAAGTTTGAGAACTATTCAAACACCCGATAGTCCTGTTGAGGTTATTCGGTATATAGAGCCAGCCTATGATTACCGAACATTTATCAACACGTTGGCGGCACCTCAAGACGCGATAGAGTTACTGAAACGTATTAATGCTCAAATTTATCCTGTGAGTGGGCGAGTATCCCAATATCATCAAGGTGATTTTATCCGTTTAGATATGGGGAATGCTAATCCCCCAGACCCGCGTGGTCTGGGGCAAGGCACAATTGTCCGTAGTATTCCAGGGGCAGAAGCTAGTTTATACCTAGCTAGTAACCCTGATGGTGGTGTAATTGATACATTAACATGTAATTCGGCAAATCAATGCCAAACAGTGAAAATCACTAAAATTGAGAATGGTTTACTCTATGTTGATGACCAGATTATAAAAGAATCCTGGTTCGTCGAACCTGTGCCACCGCAACAATAGAATAATCTAAACACAAAAAAAGCGGGGGAAATATTCCCCCGTTTTTAATTTATCCTTCCACCCACACGGGCAGATGCCCAAGCGCGATGATGTCGTGCCACTGCGCCCGGTCGCCTTCGGTGAGGATGGCGGCTTCGGCACAGATGATGGCGTTGGCTTTTTGCATGATGAGTCGCATTCCCTGTAAGGTGCTGCCCGTCGAAATCACATCATCCACTAGCACAACAGATTTACCTTTGACCAAATCACGGTCTTTTTCATCCAAATAGAGCATTTGCGGTGCGCCCGTTGTGATACTCAGCGTCTCGGATTGCAGCGCATCGCCCATGTAGGGTTTATACGATTTTCGCAGCACCACATACGGCAGTTTCATTTCCACACTCAGAGCATAGGCGATAGGGATGGCTTTCGCTTCTGCTGTCACAATCACTTGTGGCTTGCGATTGGCAAGGGGTTTTGCCAAGGCTGCTGCCGCCGCTTGTACCAGTTCAGTATCACCCAGAATATTTAAAATGGCGATGCGGACGCCGGGTTTAATTTCAAATTTGGGGAGTTCGCGGTGTAGACCAGCAATTTCGATAGGATGAACGTCACGAGTGGTCATCAAAAATGTCCTTTAATAAAAAAAGCGGGCAGCAAAAAATATGCCCGCTGATGATACAGAGTTTATAACAACAGGTAAAGGTTTACAGATAATCCCTTAAATTATGTGCCAAACGTGGGTGCCGCAACCGCCGCAATGCTTCTTTTTCTAATTGGCGGATACGCTCCCGGCTAAGACCAAATTTATTGGCAATTTCTTCTAATGTATGGGGTTCGCCACCGCCCAGCCCAAATCGTAATCGTAAAATATGGCTTTGGCGCGGCGTCAGTTCACTTAAAACTTCTTCTATGGTTTCTTCTAAAAGATGTTGCGTAGCAGCTTCAACGGGTCCCGGTGTTTCTTGGTCTTCAATAAAATCACCAAATTCACTGTCCCCATCATCCCCTACCGGACGTTCCAGCGCAATGGCATGTTGGCTAGCATCCATCATGCCACGAATCGAATCCGCAGGCAAATCCATCTCCAATGCAATTTCTTCGGCACTAGGGCGGCGACCCCAGAGTTGCTCTAGCGATTGGGCGATGCGGTACATTTGGCGAATACGTTCTGTCATGTGGAGGGGAATGCGGATAGTGCGAGTTTTTTGGGCGAGGGCGCGGGTGATAGCTTGGCGAATCCACCACGTCGCATACGTGCTAAACCGATTACCACGCCGATAATCGTATTTATCCACCGCCCGCATCAGCCCAACATTGCCCTCTTGGATGAGGTCGGGGAAGGGCAAGCCTTGTCCCATATAACGTTTGGCAATGCTCACGACGAGGCGCGTATTCGCCCGTCCCAGATGCTCACGCGCATATTGACCATCGCGCACCATGCGTTCCATATGGCGACGCCAGCGGTCACTTTTATAGAGGGCATCAGGCATTGTCAGACGTTCTTGGGCATTTTTGCCGCGTTCTATACGGCGGGCGAGGTCAATTTCTTCATTTGCAGTCAGGAGGGGTTCTTGTGCCATCTGCCGGAAGTACAAGCCCACCGGGTCATCGGCGGCAATGGCGGCAATATCGCCAAATTCCGGTTCTGGTACAAAATCGTAAGGGTCATAATCGGGGTCAAAATCATCATGTATTGCGTGTTGCGAAGCGTCGTGTCCTTCTTTTTGTACTTCAATCCCCATAGCATCCAGTTCATCAAGGAGGCTTTCGACAGAGGTAAGTCCCTCTGCATCTTCTTCTTCCAAAACCTCGAAAACATCATCGTAGGTAATGTAGCCGCGCTGGTCGGCACGATTCAGCAATTCGTGGATCACGGTGTATACCCCTGAATGCTATCCCGATAAAAAATGATAACTTATAATTAGTAACCGCCTGCCATGACAAAAGTTACGCCTATCACCAGATGTTAACCACGGCACATGTATTAGAACAGGTTTAATGAGGTGAGTTTGTTAGGTGATATTGCAATCAAACGGTCTCAAATCATTCTATCACATTTGTTAAGGATAAGTGAATTAATTTCGACTCAAAAGTAGCGTAAGATTTCGTTAATTTTCTAAATAAATTAAGCATCTGATTAATACTTCAGGTGCAAATTTATCCGTAACCTTTAGTAACATTTAACGGTAAATTAACAAGACAAGGGTTAGCCGCATTCCAGAATTTGCTTTAGGTTAGAAAAACTTGATTCTGGTTAGAAAACACCTGAAACAATGCTTAATAAATTGCGTTTCCTAACCTTTATCCTGTATCATTAATAAGGTATGTGAGAGATTTCAAAGGACAAAGCATGTCCACACGACGTTTTACAGATGATTTACCTGAACAAAATGTAGCCAATGGGGTTGAAGCACCTTCTCCCATTACCCGTTTAAAAATGCCGCGCCCATCCGTAGAAAATTCCCGCGTGCCAGAACTGGCGCGTCCTGTGGAATCCGTGCGTCAAATGGAAGCCATGCGCCCAGAAGAACCGCGTCTGCCGCGTGGCGAAGCTGCCGGGCGCATGAGTGGGCAGATGCCGCGCACCTTGACCCAAGTGATGAGCGAAGCCGATGAAAAAGTCATGCAAGGTGACTTGGAAGATTTTGTGCCACTGCCCACCGGGTTTGACCCGCTTGATGGGTTGATTGGTGGTGGGTTACGCAAGACAGAACTGATTTTGTTAGGGGGCGCACAGGGCATTGGCAAAACCATTGCCACCTTGCAAATTGCCCGCAATATTGCCATGCGTCCTGACCAATATGTCTTTTATTTATCTTATGAACATGCCGAATCACATTTGATGCATCGTTTACTCTGTCTGGAAAGCATCAACCCACCGGAGATTGACGCGACCGATGGGCTAAAATTGCGCGATATGTATAACATTATCGTGGCACAACGGGCGAAGAAGTTCATGGGACGGCAGGCAGGTGCGGGTTCATTACAAGCCATTCTGCGCGAACACCCCAAGACTGCCCCGGCGTTACAACGGTTGCTGCGTTATTCTGACCGCATGATTTTGTTGAAAGCCAGCCCAGCAGTCACTAATTTGCGGGCAATTAAAGAAATGATGGCGCGATTAGCGGATGCTACGGGCGGTAATGTGACCGTGTTTGTGGATTATCTGCAAAAAATTGCTGTCCACCCTGAGCGCCCCCGCGATGAAAATGACAAAGTGACCATCATCGTGGAAGGGCTAAAAGATATTGCCATGACCTTGGATGTGCCGATTTTCTCGATTGTGGCGGCAGACCGCGAAGGCTTAAAGAGCAAGCGCATTCACTTGTTCCATTTGCGCGGCAGCAGCGCCCTAGATTATGAATCGGACATCGCCATCATCATGAACAACAAGTATCAAATTTTGGCGAAAGACCATGTGGCATTTAACCCGTATGCGGCGAAAGAATATCGCAATTGGGTGGTGTTTACGGTGGAGAAAAATCGCGCCGGACGTGCCATGATGGATATTGAATTTGAACTGCACGCGCAGCACTTCGCGTTTAACCCGCGTGGGCAAAAAGTTCAGCAGCAGTTGATAGACGATAAAATCATCGAGAGTTAAACACAACACAGGGGCAGATAAAGCCCCTGTTTTTATTTCGGATTTGTCTCAACACGAATTCAGAGGTGAAACATGCGGATCGTTAATAAATTTTTCTTCCTATTCCTACTTTTATGGTTAATGAATAGTCAATTTACTTCTGCGTCAGAGAATCGATTTAATCTTGATCCAAAATGGTCACCAGACGGGAAAAGCGTTGCATTCATGGTTGCCAATGGAGAAGGTTCTACAAATATTTTTGTCATTGATGTTGAGACCTATGCGCAGCGACAGATAACCGGAAATAATGTTTCGTCCAATCCAGTTTGGTCACCCAATAGTCAATCTATCGCATATTTATCAAGAGATGAAGAAATAGATTTATTTATAGTGAATTTAGAACAATTACAGCCAATCAATTTAACCGATGATATTGATGAGAGTGTTACCCGACCTAGCTGGTCTGCTGATGGTGAATGGATACTATTCACAGTAGATAAGTCACAACCCCCCAGAACGTTGACATCGCAGATTTGGATAACTCGCCCTGATGGCTCTGAATTCAGAAATCTGATAGAGAGCGATGAATATATATTGGGATCAGCTTCATGGTCATCTGATACAAAGTATATTTCTGCTGTTGATAACCAATTTAATCAATACCAGCTTATTGTTATTGATGTGTCAAATAATTCAATAACACCCGTATTATCATTAGATTACATGAATAGTCCTACATGGTCACCGATAAACGATACCATTGTTTTTAATTCAATGGATTTCTCGGACGCGAAACCACAGCTTGATATTTGGTCTGTTGACTCAAGCGGTGAAAATCTCGCTAATTTAACTAATTCGTCCGAAGCAATGGAAAATTTTCCCAAATGGTCGCCACAGGGGGATAGGATTGCTTTTCGGTCATCTCTTGCTCCCTTGGAAGGTGATCTCATGGTTATGCGTTCTGATGGTAGTGAACAACAAAATCTGACTTCAAGTTTAGACTGTAATGTTATATTTTTTTCTTGGTCGCCAGATGGCAACGAAATTGCTTTTGATTGTGGCGAAGAACAATATTCGGATATTTGGCTTATCAATGCGGACGGAACTAATCTGCGTAATCTGACAGGCACAAATTAGACAAGCAGTATCTATTGCTCGTTTTCAATTACAAACAGGAAAATAAAATATTCTGAATTTGAACTGCACGCGCAGCATTTCGCGTTTAACCCACGCGGGCAAAAAGTTCAGCAGCAGTTGATAGACGATAAAATCATCGAAAGTTAAATATCACACAGGGGCAGATAAAGCCCCTGTTTTTTTGCCTCACCACAAGGTCACCGGGTCTGGCACGGGTTCGCCGCGATACGCCAACACAATTTTGTCGCGCGGGATGCCGCGCCGCATGAGCCGCTGTTCGACGGGTCTATCCGTGCTGTCTTCCTCCACGACCACCACATCGCCTACAATGCGAACCAGCACCACCACACCGGCACTTTCTTCCTAGTTAGGATACATGACCGAAGCTACAATATACGTTTGATGTTCTTCGTCAAATGATTTGAACAGGCGTACATTGCCGCCGATTCCATCACCAGCATACCAAGCAATTTCATCCCGGATAATATCCGTCAGTGTTAAAACGTTTTCCATAGAATTATCTCCTTCAGTGCCGATTGTATCAAAATCATGAATGCACTAAGCGCATGGATATTGACCAAATTGCAGCAATAGTTCCCGCTGGTCAATCCGTTCTTGGTCGTTGAAATGTAAGACAAAAACTGTTGCTCGCCCTTCTGACGTTAAGGGTTCAATGATTGCCCCACTCAATCGAAAATGATCTTGCCATTGCTGGCGACGCGGGTGAAATAAAAAAGTTGGTTCATCCGTTTGCGGGTCGGCGGCAGCAATATTTGACCCTTTGAATAAGTTGCAACGTGGACAACTAAGTGCCAAATTATTCTCAACAGTTTTCCCTCCGTGCGATACTGCAATGATATGTTCGACTTGAAAAGAAATATCGCTCGACTCTTGACTCACTCGGCAGTATTCGCAACAGCCACCTGCCCGCTGGATAATCAATTCGCGCAATTTGGCAGGGACATAGGTCATAGTTTCCCCACCAGTTTAAGCTGCGCTTTGGTCTTCGCCAACGTCATCACTTGCGATACCGCTAAAATTTTTTCCAGTTCTAATCGCTCATCAGCACTCAAACCGAATTCGCGGTTCTTTTCCAGCAAGTTATCCACATGCTGCTGCACCCCAGACGATACTTTATAATTTGCCAGTTCTTCTAAGGTAGGTTGGGATACGAGAAAATCTGCTAACTCCATAAAAATAGATTGTTGTATATTCAGTGCCATTAGCATCACTCCGTTGTTTGCCTTTATTATTGTAACCTGAATTATTGCAGGATGCGCTTGATAGAGAGAAAGCCATCATGGTGTACAATGATTTAGCAGATGCTCTAGAAATGTCTGAGTGGCAAGAGGCGTAAATGACACTCCAATTTGATACCGTTATCCAGCAGCTATTACAACAAGTGCCAGAATATCGTTCAATTTATGATGCGGAAGTTGCTAAGTGGGGCGATGACCAGCTTGAATATTTTCTGTTGGGTGTGGCACTCGTGCAATTTGTCCAAAAAACTAATAATGATAAACTGGCGGGCAGTATGGCGGCACATCTTTTGTTACAACGGCTATTTGGCTTTATCGAACAGTGTGCAATCGCTGATGATAAAGCCGTTGTGGAATTGATTCAGATGGGATTTTTGGAAGAATTGTTTAAACAAGAAGTCAATATCACGACCTTGCTGCCCTATATGGGTGCAACAACCCAATCACT